>NZ_JBIAQX010000001.1:0-287319 GCF_042889445.1 Streptomyces sp. NPDC002602
GAAGCCCGGTAACGGGTGGAGCTGACTGGTACTAATAGGCCGAGGGCTTGTCCTCAGTTGCTCGCGTCCACTGTGTTAGTTCTGAAGTAACGAACTGTGTTCATATCCGGTTGGTTAACTTCATAGTGTTTCGGTGGTCATAGCGTTAGGGAAACGCCCGGTTTACATTCCGAACCCGGAAGCTAAGCCTTTCAGCGCCGATGGTACTGCAGGGGGGACCCTGTGGGAGAGTAGGACGCCGCCGAACAACCCGCCCTTTTAGCTCAGTCGGTAGAGCGTCTCCATGGTAAGGAGAAGGTCAACGGTTCGATTCCGTTAAAGGGCTCAATCAGAAAGGCCCCCGCCTCATGGCGGGGGCCTTTCTGCGTTCCTGGGCTTTTCCGGGGGATGTGTCGGACGCGCGTCAGGGCCGGCACCGTGGAACGGGCCGGCCCTGACGGGGAAGAGCGTTACTCGCCTTCGCGCTGCTGCGGCACCCGGAAGGTGAGGATGGCCATGTCGTCCGAGGCGGGCTCGGCGGCGAAGCGTTCGACCGCGCGCAGGACACGTGAGGCCACCGCGCCGGCCGTGAGGCCGGTACACGTGGTGAGAACCTCGGTGAGGCCGTCGTCGCCGAGCATGCGCGTTCCCTCGCGGCGTTCGGTGATGCCGTCCGTGACGCAGAGGAGGACATCGCCCGGATCCAGCGTGAGGGTCTGCTCGTAGAGCTCCAGGTCCTCCATGACGCCGAGCAGGGGCTGCGGATCCGCCGCCGGGGTGACCTCGCCGTTCGGGCGCAGACGCAGCGGCAGCGGATGACCCGCGCAGACCACCTTCATCAAGGCGCCGCCGTTGGGCTGGGGATGGAGTTCCCCGTACAGAAGGGTGAGGAAGCGGCTGCGGGCGCCCTCGTCGAGGATGGCCGCGTTCAGGCGCTCCAGGACCGCCGGGCCGCCCAGGCCCTCGCGGGCCAGGAGGCGCAGGGCGTGCCGGGCGAGACCCGTGACCGCGGCGGCCTCCGGTCCGGTACCGCAGACGTCGCCGATGGCGAAGCCGTACACACCGGGGCGGATCGGGAAGACGTCGTAGAAGTCACCACCGACCTCGTTGCCCTCGCCCGCCGCACGGTAGATGACCTCGACCTCCATCCCGGGGATGGCGGGGGAGCCGGGCGGCAGGAGACTGCGCTGGAGGGAGCGGCTGATGGCGGTGCGCTCGGAGTACAGGCGCGCGTTGTCGAGGGCGAGAGCCGCCCTGCGGGACAGGTCGTCGGCGAGTTCGAGGATCTCCTGACGGAAGTGTTCCTCGCTCGGCCGGCCGAGCGTGAGCATCCCGATGACACGGTTGCGGGCCAGCAACGGCAGGACGACCGTTTCGCCGCCCACCGTCAAGGACGCCTCGGGCCACGGCCGGGCGCCCGCCTCACGGACCGGCTCGGGCGGACTGACTTGCGAGAGCAGGTCCTTGAGCCCGTCGATGCGTTCCTCGTCCTCGTGGAGCACGTACGAGAGGTACGGATCGGAGGTCGGGTCGGCGATCGTGTAGACGGCACACCAGGTCGCCAGGGTCGGAACGGTCATCTGGGCCATGAGGGCCAGGGTCTGGTCCCGGTCGAGGGTGCCGGCCAGCAGGTCGGAGGCCTCGACGAGGAACGAGAGGGAGCCACGACGCAGACGTTCCAGTTCGCCCAGGCGAGCCGATTCCACGGCGAGGGCGATCCGGTCCGCGGCGAACTGCAGCCGCAGAGCGTCCTCGTTGGAGTAGCGGCCCGGGTACTCGGTGGCCACGCCCAGCGAACCGGTCAGCCGGCCTTCGACCTTGAGCGGAACGGTGACCACCGACCGCATGCCGGTGGCCTCCAGGAGCGGGACGGCGCCCGGGACCGCGGAAAGGTCGTCGTGGACGGCGGGCATGCGCGCCGAGCCGTACCGGTTGGTGCCGGCCTCGACCGGAACACGGGCGAACCGCTGACGGGTCGAGGGGAGTCCGGTGGTGGCACGGACCTCCAACTCCGTCTCGTCGTCGGTCGCGAGCAGCAGGAACGCGGAGTCCGCGTCGAGCATGTCGCGGGCGCGTTCGACGGTGCGCTGGAGCAGTCCGTCGAGGTCGTCGGGGGCCGGCGACCCGATGAACACCTCGAACGGGTCCGGCAGTCGCGCCTCGTTGAGCTGGGCGCCGTCGGAAGGCACGCGCAAGGGGCTCTGGAGCAGGGCGCGTTCGTCGTCGTGCACGAGCAGACAGACGATGGACGGTTCGCCGTGGGCGTCACGGACCCGCAAGTGCGAGGCGTAGACGGGGATGACGCGACCGTCGGCGCCGCGAATGCCGTAACTGCCCTCCCAGCGGGACAGCCTCAGGGCCTCGGCGATGCCGGTACCGGTGCCGGGGGTCTGCGGCCAGGCCGCGAGCTCGGCGAGCGGGCGTCCGACGGCCTTCTCGGAGGGATGACCGAAGATGTGCTCGGCGTCCTCGTTCCAGGCGGAGACGGCGTCGGCGGCGTCGATCTGGAGGACGGCGACACGGACCCGGCTGTCGGCGAGGGGAAGAAGCTGGTCGGGAACGACGGGCCCGGCGGATCGGGTACCGACCGGACGGTCCGGGAGGTCCAGCCGGAACCACACGTGCTTGTGGGTGGCCGTGTACTCCACTCCCCAGCGGGTGGCGAGGGCGGCGCACAACATGAGGCCCCGGCCGTTCTCGCGGTCGGGATCGGCGTACGGGCGCTCTCCGGGGTGCTGGAGCGGAAGTTCACGCTCCGGGTACCTGTCGGCGACCTCGACGCGCACGCCGTCCTCGGCACGCAGGCACAGGACCTCGGCCCGGGTCCCGGCGTGGACCACGGCGTTGGTCACGAGTTCGCTGGTGAGCACCACCGCGTCGTCGACGATGTCCGCGAAGCCCCAGCCGTGGAGGGTGTCGCGGACGAACCCGCGGGCAGCGGCGACCGAACGCCCTAGAGGATCGAAACTGGCAGCCGCCCGTGCCGTGATCACAGGACTCCTTCGACGCGGTTGGACATCGGGTGCCAGGTTACTTACCTTCGCGGTTCGCATGGTGCCGTCGTCCTGGATTCCACTCGCAGGGTACGGCCGGTGTGCGATGGTGCCGAAGTGTTATGGCCTGGTTCGGACAGGGTGAAACACTGGGCAGGCTTGAACAGCCGGGTTGTGGATAGAAGAGCCGGGTTGTGGTTGTTCGGAAATCCGGTGGAACAGTGGTCGACCCTTTCGGGAGGGACACGGTGGAGTCTGGCGCAGCGGTGCGGCGTACGGGAACGCGCCCCAAGGGGGGACGCTCTCGACGCAGCGGTACGACGGAAGTCGATACCGCCGCTCTGAACAGGCTGCTCACGGCCCTGGTGTCGATGCGGGACGGGAACTTCCGCAAGCGGCTGACGGTGTCCGGCGAGGGCGTGATGGCGGAGATCGCCGCCGTCTACAACGAGGTCGCCGACCGGAATCTGCACCTGACCGGGGAGCTGTCCCGGGTCCGGCGGATGGTGGGCCGCGAGGGGAAGCTCGGCGAACGGCTGGAAACAGGCGCTTGCGAGGGCTCCTGGGCGTCCGCGATCGACGCCTCGAACCAGTTGGTCGACGACCTGGCACGGCCGGTGTCCGAGGTGGGTCGGGTGCTGTCGGCGGTGGCCGAGGGCGATCTGGACCAGCGGATGGAGTTGCGGACGCAGACGGCCGACGGGCCCGGGCATCCGCTGCGCGGGGAGTTCCTCAAGGTCGGGCGTACGGTCAACAACCTGGTCGACCAGTTGTCCGCGTTCACCGACGAGGTGACGCGTGTGGCGCTGGAGGTGGGCACCGAGGGCAAGCTCGGTGGTCAGGCCCAGGTGCGCGGGATGTCCGGGTCCTGGAAGGACCTGACCGATTCCGTCAACACGATGGCGTACCGGCTCACCGCCCAGGTGCGTGACATTGCTCTCGTCACGACGGCGGTCGCGAAGGGCGATCTGTCGCGCAAGGTCACGGTGCACGTGGCCGGCGAGATGCTCCAGTTGAAGAACACCGTGAACACGATGGTGGACCAGCTGTCGTCGTTCTCCTCCGAGGTGACCCGCGTCGCCCGGGAAGTGGGCACGGAAGGCGAGCTCGGTGGCCAGGCGAAGGTGCCCGGGGTCGCGGGCGTGTGGAAGGACCTGACCGACTCCGTCAACACGATGGCGGGGAACCTGACCGCCCAGGTGCGGGGGATCGCGCAGGTGACGACGGCCGTCGCGAACGGCGACCTGTCGCAGAAGGTGCGGGTCAGCGCGCGCGGCGAGGTGGCGCAGTTGGCCGAAACGATCAATCAGATGACCGAGACGCTGCGGACCTTCGCCGACGAGGTCACGCGCGTGGCCAGCGAGGTCGGGGCCAAGGGAACGCTCGGTGGCCAGGCGCAGGTGCCGGGGGCCGCGGGTACGTGGAAGGACCTCACCGACTCGGTGAACACGGTCTTCCGCAACCTCACCACGCAGGTGCGCGACATCGCGACGGTGACGACGGCGGTGGCCAACGGCGATCTGTCGCAGAAGGTCACGGTCGACGTGGCCGGCGAGATGCTGGAATTGAAGAACACCGTCAACACGATGGTGGACCAGCTCCAGTCCTTCGGCGCGGAAGTGACGCGTGTGGCCCGTGAGGTCGGCGTGGAGGGCGAGCTGGGCGGTCAGGCGCAGGTGCCGGGGGCCGCGGGTACGTGGAAGGACCTCACCGACTCGGTGAACACCGCCTTCCGCAACCTCACCGGACAGGTCCGCAACATCGCCCAGGTGACGACGGCGGTGGCGAACGGCGATCTGTCGCAGAAGGTCACGGTGGACGTCTCCGGCGAGATGCTCCAGTTGAAGAACACCGTGAACACGATGGTGGACCAGCTGTCCTCGTTCGCGGACCAGGTCACGCGGATGGCGCGGGACGTGGGCACCGAGGGCCGGCTCGGCGGTCAGGCGCGGGTCGAGGGGGTGTCCGGCACCTGGAAGGAACTCACCGACTCCGTCAACTTCATGGCCGGCAACCTCACGTCCCAGGTGCGGCAGATCGCCCAGGTGACCACGGCGGTCGCGCGCGGTGACCTGTCGCAGAAGATCGACGTGGATGCCCGGGGCGAGATCCTGGAGCTGAAGAACACCATCAACACGATGGTGGACCAGCTCTCGGCCTTCGCGGAGCAGGTGACCCGGGTGGCCCGGGACGTGGGTACGGAGGGCAGGCTCGGGGGTCAGGCGCAGGTGCCCGGCGTGGCCGGGGTGTGGCGCGACCTGACCGACTCGGTGAACGGCATGGCCGGGAACCTGACCTCGCAGGTGCGCAACATCGCGCAGGTGGCGACGGCGGTCGCGCGCGGTGATCTGTCGCAGAAGATCGACGTGGATGCCCGGGGCGAGATCCTGGAGCTGAAGAACACCCTCAACACGATGGTCGACCAGCTCTCCAACTTCGCGGAGCAGGTGACCCGCGTCGCCCGCGAGGTGGGCACGGAGGGCATCCTCGGCGGCCAGGCGGAGGTGAAGGGTGTCTCGGGGACCTGGAAGGACCTCACGCAGTCCGTCAACTTCATGGCGAACAACCTGACCTCGCAGGTCCGCAACATCGCCGAGGTGACCACTGCGGTCGCCATGGGTGACCTGTCGAAGAAGATCACGGTCGACGCCAAGGGCGAGATCCTCGAGCTCGTCACCACCGTGAACACGATGGTGGACCAGTTGTCGTCCTTCGCGGAGCAGGTGACGCGGGTGGCGCGCGAGGTGGGCACCGAGGGCATTCTCGGCGGCCAGGCCCGGGTGCGGGGCGTGACGGGCATCTGGAAGGACCTCAGCGACAACGTCAACACCATGGCCGGGAACCTGACGGCGCAGGTGCGCGGGATCGCGCAGGTCTCGGCGGCGGTCGCCAACGGCGATCTGACGAAGAAGGTCACCGTCGAGGCGCGCGGCGAGGTCGCGCAGCTCGCCGACACCGTGAACACGATGGTGAAGACCCTGTCCTCGTTCGCCGACGAGGTGACCCGGGTGGCCCGCGAGGTGGGCACCGAGGGGCGGCTGGGCGGTCAGGCGCACGTGCCCGGTGTGTCGGGGACGTGGAAGGACCTCACCGACTCGGTGAACTTCATGGCCTCCAACCTCACCGGTCAGGTGCGGCAGATCGCCATGGTCACGACCGCCATCGCCAAGGGCGACATGACCAAGAAGATCGACATCGACGCCCGCGGCGAGATCCTGGAGCTCAAGACCACCATCAACACGATGGTCGACCAGCTGTCCTCCTTCGCCGACCAGGTGACCCGGGTGGCCCGTGAGGTGGGCACGGAGGGCATCCTCGGCGGACAGGCGCGCGTGCGCGACGTGGACGGCACCTGGCGGGACCTGACCGAGTCCGTGAACGAGATGGCCGGGAACCTGACCCGGCAGGTGCGCGCCATCGCGGCCGTGGCCACCGCGGTGACCCGCGGCGACCTGAGCCTGAAGGTCGACGTGGACGCGGCCGGTGAGATCCAGGTCCTCCAGGACAACATCAACACGATGATCGTGAACCTGCGCGACACCACCTTGGCCAACAAGGAGCAGGACTGGCTCAAGGGCAACCTCGCCCGGATCTCCGCCCTGATGCAGGGACGCCGGGAGCTGGACGACGTGGCTTCGCTGATCATGAGCGAACTGACCCCCGTGGTCTCCGCGCAGCACGGCGCCTTCTTCCTGGCGCTGCCGGCCGGGGGGACCACCGAGATCGGGACGGAGGGCGGCGCGGACGGCTCGTACGAGCTGCGGATGCGCGGGAGTTACGCGTACGCGGGCGGCCAGATGCCGATCTCGTTCCGGCCGGGGGAGGGGTTGATCGGGACGGTCGCGGAGGAGAAGCGGACGATCCTCGTCGAGAACACCCCGCCCGGCTATCTGAGGATCTCCTCGGGCCTGGGCGAGGCGCCGCCGGCCCATGTGATCGTGCTGCCGGTGCTGTTCGAGGGGAAGGTGCTCGGTGTGATCGAGCTGGCCTCCTTCACCCCGTTCACGCAGATCCAGAAGGACTTCCTGAGTCAGATCGCCGAGATGATCGGCACGAGCGTCAACACCATCAGCGTCAACTCCAAGACGGAGATGCTGCTCAAGCAGTCGCAGGAGATGACCGAGCAACTGCGAGAGCGCTCCGATGAGTTGGAGAACCGGCAGAAGGCGCTCCAGGCGGCGAACGCCGAGTTGGAGGAGAAGGCGGAGCTGCTGGCCCAGCAGAACCGCGACATCGAGGTGAAGAACACCGAGATCGAGGAGGCCCGGCAGGTCCTGGAGGAGCGCGCCGAGCAGCTCGCGGTGTCGATGCGGTACAAGTCCGAGTTCCTGGCGAACATGTCGCACGAGCTGCGGACCCCGCTCAACTCGCTGTTGATCCTGGCGAAGCTGCTGGCCGACAACGCGGACGAGAACCTCTCGCCGAAGCAGGTGGAGTTCGCGGAGACCATCCACGGCGCGGGTTCCGACCTGCTGCAGCTGATCAACGACATCCTCGACCTGTCGAAGGTCGAGGCCGGGAAGATGGACGTCTCGCCGACCCGGATCGCGTTGGTCCAGCTCGTGGACTACGTGGAGGCCACCTTCCGGCCGCTGACCGCGGAGAAGGGCCTGGACTTCTCGGTACGGGTCTCCCCGGAGCTCCCGGCGACCCTGCACACCGACGAGCAGCGGCTGCTCCAGGTACTGCGCAACCTGCTGTCCAACGCGGTGAAGTTCACCGACGGCGGCGCGGTGGAACTGGTGATCCGGCCCGCCGGCGCGGATGTGCCGACGGCGATCCGGGAGCAGTTGCTGGAGGCGGGTTCGCTGCGCGAGGCGGACGCGGACCTGATCGCGTTCTCGGTGACCGACACCGGGATCGGGATCGCGGCGAGCAAGATGCTGGTGATCTTCGAGGCGTTCAAGCAGGCGGACGGCACCACCAGCAGGAAGTACGGAGGAACGGGGCTCGGACTGTCCATCAGTCGGGAGATCGCCCGCCTGCTGGGCGGTGAGATCCACGCGGCCAGCGAGCCCGGTCGGGGCTCGACCTTCACGCTGTACCTGCCGCTGCACCCGAGCGAGCTGCCGCCGCAGGGATACGCGCCGCCGGCGCCCGGTGGCGCGCGCGGGGAGTACCGCAGGCCGGTCGAGGAGGCGCGGCCCGCGCCGGCGCTGCCGGCGGCGCCCGTACCCGGGCCGCAGGCCCAGGACCGGTCGGCGCGGCCCGCGCTGCCGGCGGCCGAGGTGGGCGGGGGCGGCCAGCAGAGCGGCCCGGCCTCGCTGTTCCGCAGGCGCCGCAAGTCGCTGAGCGACCTGGAGCCGCGTACGGCGCTTCCCGGGCAGCCGGACACGCGGGGGGCCGGGGACGGCTGGGGCGGCACCGAGGACGAACTCCCGGTGGTCCCGCGCAAGTACGACTTCCATGGCGAGAAGGTGCTCATCGTCGACGACGACGTGCGCAACGTCTTCGCGTTGACCAGCGTCCTGGAACAGCACGGATTGTCGGTGCTGTACGCGGAGAACGGTCGGGAGGGCATCGAGGTCCTGGAGCAGCACGATGATGTGACGGTCGTGCTGATGGACATCATGATGCCGGAGATGGACGGGTACGCCACGACCTCGGCGATCCGGCGGATGCCGCAGTTCGCGGGTCTGCCGATCATCGCGCTGACGGCGAAGGCGATGCAGGGCGATCGGGAGAAGGCGATCGATTCCGGCGCTTCCGACTACGTCACCAAGCCGGTTGAACCCGATTATCTGCTGTCGGTGATGGAGCAGTGGATGCGTGGGAAGTGATCGTCGGGCGGCAACACTGGTATCAATTGTTGACTCAGTGTGGCCGTAACGGTGTGGGAGGACGGTATGCGGGGAACCTTCTGCTCTCCCACACCGTTTCTGCTTCGTGCACAGTGACATCCTGGTGACAGGGTGTGGCGATCTCGGGACTGGGGCTACGATGACCGGCACAAGGACGGACGGCGCAAGGATGCCGTCCTCTGGGGCGGGGCCCGGCGCACAGGCCGGTGCCCGGAGCCGGGGAGGCCCCATGCCGGGGCGAGGAGGACAGGGCATGGTGCAGAAGGCCAAGATCCTCCTGGTCGACGACCGGCCGGAGAATCTGCTGGCGCTGGAGGCCATCCTCTCCGCGCTCGATCAGACACTGGTCCGGGCGTCGTCCGGGGAGGAAGCGCTCAAGGCGCTGTTGACGGACGATTTCGCGGTCATCCTGCTGGATGTGCAGATGCCGGGCATGGACGGTTTCGAGACGGCCGCGCACATCAAGCGGCGGGAACGGACCCGGGACATCCCGATCATCTTCCTCACCGCGATCAATCACGGTCCACACCACACCTTCCGCGGTTACGCGGCGGGCGCGGTCGACTACATCTCGAAACCGTTCGACCCGTGGGTGCTGCGCGCCAAGGTGTCGGTCTTCGTGGAGCTGTACACGAAGAACTGCCAGTTGCGGGAACAGGCGGCGCTGCTGCGACTCCAGCTGGAGGGTGGCGGGACCAACGGCGACGGCAGCAAGGAGACGGCCGGACTGCTGGCCGAACTCTCCGCGCGGCTCGCGGCGGTCGAGGAGCAGGCCGAGGCGCTGACGAAGCAACTCGGCGAGGAATCCGCCGACGCCGCCGTGGTGGCGACCGCGGCGCACCTGGAACGCAAGCTGACCGGACTGCGCAGAGCGCTGGACGCGCTCGAACCGGGCACCGGCGGGGGAGCGGCGGTACTGCCCGCCCAGGGCTGATGCCGTCGACCCCGCCGGCCCCGGTGCGGGGCCGCCTGGGTGTGCGTCAGGTCTGGCGGTGCGTCAAAGCACCGACGACCGCGGCGACACGAACGGGTGAAGGGGTGGGCACGCGCGTCCACCGGCGTGCGCACCGGTAACCTCGCCCCATGGCCTCAAGTACGTCCGGCAAGGGTTCCCAGCGCGCCGCGGGCACCGCGAAGGGCCGCACCGGCCGTACGGCGGCCCCGGCGAAGAAGACCGCTCCCGCGCGCAAGCCGCCCGCGAAGAAGGTGGCGGCGGCCCGGCGCGCCCCGGTCAAGCAGGTGCCGGCCAAGCCCGCGCCGTCCCCTACCGGGGGCGTGGTGCGGCTGGTGCGCGCCTGTTGGCTCGGCCTCGCCCACGGGGTGGGCGCCGTCTTCCGCGGTGTCGGCCAGGGCGCCAGGAACCTCGACCCCGCGCACCGCAAGGACGGCCTCGCGCTGCTCCTCCTCGCCCTCGCGCTGATCGTCGCCGCCGGAACCTGGTCGAACCTGAGCGGCCCCGTCGGCGATCTGGTCACGATGCTGGTCACCGGTGCCTTCGGGCGACTGGATCTGCTCGTACCGATCCTGCTCGGCGTGATGGCCGTGCGGTTCATCCGCCACCCCGAGCAGACCGACGCCAACGGCCGGATCGGCATCGGCCTGTCCGCGCTCGTGATCGGCGTCCTGGGCCTGGTCCACATCGCCTGCGGGGCACCCGGTCGCGACGAGGGCACCACCGCGATGCAGGACGCGGGCGGCCTCATCGGATGGGCCGCATCCAAACCGCTGATCTTCACCATGGGCGCGCCGCTGGCCGTGCCCATGCTGGTGCTGCTCACCGTCTTCGGCCTGCTCGTGGTCACGGCCACGCCGGTCAACGCGATCCCGCAGCGGCTGCGGCGGCTCGGGATCCGGCTGGGGATCATCGCGCCCAACGAGTACGACGAGGGATACGGGGACGCGGAGCAGCCCGCCGACCGGCACGACGCCGAGCGTTGGCGGGCCCGGTCCGGGGCCGACGAGCCCGTCGGGCCGTTGGATCCCACCGACGCCGCCGAGGAGGCGGCGCTGGCCCGGCGCCGCCGGCCGAGGCGCTCCGCGCCCAGGAACGGCATGGACGCCGTCGACGTGGCGGCCGCGGCGGCCGCCGCGCTGGACGGGGTGGTCTACGGCGGGATGCCTCCCTCGCCGCTGGTCGCGGACCTCACCCAGGGGATCTCCCCGGACCCCGAGGGCGCGGAGCTCACCACTCCCGTGCCGCCCGCGCGCGGTGAACGGCCCGCCGCCCTCCCCGACCCCGCACCCGTCCCCAAGCGCGCGGCCCCCGAACCCGCCGCGGCGGGCGCGTCCGCGCCGGCAGCCGTACCCGCGTCCGCCGAGCGCCCGCACGACACCACCGCCGCGGCCTCCGGGACCCTGTCGGTGCCGGACCTGACGAAGGCGTCGCCGGAACCCCGGTCGTTGGCGCCGCGTTCCGAGCAGCTCCAGTTGCGCGGGGACATCACGTACGTCAAACCCCGGCTGGACCTGCTGGAGCGCGGCGGTCCCGGCAAGACCCGCAGCGCCGCCAACGACGCGGTCGTCGCCTCGCTGACCAACGTCTTCATGGAGTTCAAGGTCGACGCGTCCGTCACCGGTTTCACCCGGGGTCCGACGGTCACCCGCTACGAGGTGACGCTGGGCGCGGCCGTGAAGGTCGAGCGGATCACGGCGCTCGCCAAGAACATCGCCTACGCCGTCGCCTCGCCGGACGTACGGATCATCAGCCCCATCCCGGGCAAGTCGGCGGTCGGCATCGAGATCCCGAACACCGACCGCGAGATGGTCAACCTGGGCGACGTGCTGCGCCTCGCGGACGCCGCCGAGGACGACCACCCGATGCTGGTGGCGCTCGGCAAGGACGTCGAGGGCGGCTACGTCATGGCCAACCTCGCCAAGATGCCGCACGTGCTGGTCGCCGGCGCCACCGGCTCCGGCAAGTCCTCCTGCATCAACTGCCTGATCACCTCGGTGATGATCCGGGCCACCCCGGAGGAGGTGAAGATGGTGCTGGTCGACCCCAAGCGGGTGGAGCTGACCGCGTACGAGGGCATTCCGCACCTGATCACGCCGATCATCACCAATCCCAAGCGAGCCGCCGAGGCCCTGCAGTGGGTCGTGCGCGAGATGGACCTGCGCTACGACGACCTCGCGGCCTTCGGGTACCGGCACATCGACGACTTCAACCAGGCCATCCGGGACGGCAAGATCAAACTGCCGCCGGGCAGCGAGCGGGAGCTCACCCCGTATCCGTACCTGCTGGTGATCGTGGACGAGCTCGCCGACCTGATGATGGTCGCGCCGCGCGACGTCGAGGACTCGATCGTCCGCATCACCCAGTTGGCCCGAGCGGCCGGCATCCATCTGGTGCTCGCCACCCAGCGGCCCTCGGTGGACGTGGTCACCGGCCTGATCAAGGCGAACGTGCCGTCGCGGCTCGCCTTCGCCACCTCCTCGCTCGCAGACAGCCGGGTCATCCTGGACCAGCCCGGTGCCGAGAAGCTGATCGGCAAGGGTGACGGGCTGTTCCTGCCGATGGGCGCGAACAAGCCGGTCCGTCTCCAGGGGGCCTTCGTCACCGAGGAGGAGATCTCCGGGGTGGTCCAACACTGCAAGGAGCAGATGACCCCCGTCTTCCGCGACGACGTCACGGTCGGGCAGAAGCAGAAGAAGGAGATCGACGAGGAGATCGGCGACGACCTGGACCTGCTGTGCCAGGCGGCGGAGCTGGTCGTCTCCACCCAGTTCGGCTCCACCTCGATGCTCCAGCGCAAGCTGCGGGTCGGTTTCGCCAAGGCCGGGCGGCTCATGGACCTGATGGAATCGCGCGGGATCGTCGGCCCCAGCGAGGGGTCGAAGGCTCGCGACGTGATGGTGAAGCCGGACGAGCTGGACGAGGTCCTGGCCGTCATCCGAGGCGAGTCCCACCCGTAACAAATGGGCGGGCAACCGTTTCCCCTCGGCGCGCGTCAAGTTGAGGGAGACGCAGGCCCCGCGCCCTCGGCACGAGGTCGTCCCACCCGTTTCACCTGTTCCACTCGTCACGCACCGCTGCGGATTCCCCGCGTCATTCGGATCACCATTCGGATGGCGTAGGGAGTCCACCCTCCGGTTGCTCCACCCTTTCGTCACCCCCCTAGACTGGTAAGCCAGCAGGTGGCTACACGCTCGAAAGGCGCCCTCGTGTCCATCGGCAACGCCAACTCCCCCGAAGAAGAGCGGCCTTCGACCGACGACCGGTCCGAGGACCGCATCGTCGAACGTTCCGTCGAAGGACCGTCCATCGGGACGGCCCTCAAGAAGGCCCGGATCGTCGCCGGGCTCACTGTCGACGAGGTCAGTTCCACCACCCGCGTGCGCATCCCGATCGTGCACGCGATCGAAGAAGACGATTTCACGCGGTGCGGCGGCGACGTCTACGCCCGCGGTCACATCCGTACCCTCGCCCGCGCCGTGGGCCTCGATCCGGAACCTCTGGTCGACGCCTACGACGCGGCTCACGGCGGCCGGCCGGCACCCACCCCCGCCGCGCCGATGTTCGAAGCGGAGCGGATCCGTCCGGAACGGCAGCGGCCCAACTGGACCGCCGCCATGGTCGCCGCCATCGTCGCCGTGATCGGCTTCGTGGGCTTCACCGCCTTCAGCGGTGGCGACGAGAACGGCAAGCGACCCGTCGCGGAGGGAACCGCCTCCCCGAAGCCCGCCCCCAAGCAGGCCGGGAAGCCGGCCGCCTCGCCGTCGCAGAGCCCCAAGGCCCCCAAGCCCGAGCCCTCGGACAGCGCCATCGCGGCCGCGCCCAAGGACCTCGTCACGGTGGTCCTGACGGCCGACACCGGCGAGAGCTGGATCTCCGCGAAGGACCACAACGGGCGACTCCTGTTCGACGGCACCCTCGCGCAGGGTGAGTCGAAGACCTTCACCGACAAGGAGTCCATCGACCTCGTACTCGGCGACGCCGGGGCCGTGCACCTCTTCGTGAACGGCAAGGAGATCAAGGACACCTTCCAGGCGGGTCAAGTGGAACGTCTCACCTACACCAAGGACGACCCCCGCCAGGGCCAGGCCCAGGCGGGCTGACCTGTACGGAGCAAGCAATTCCGGATCCCCGGGACGCCGCGCCGCGTCCCGGGGATCTTGCCGTGGTGGGACGTGGGGCGGGGGCCGCCTTCGGGACGAAGTAGTCTTGAGTCCATGCCCGAACGCCGTACCGTCGCCCTTGTCACTCTTGGCTGCGCCCGTAACGAGGTGGACTCGGAGGAGCTCGCAGGCCGCTTGGCGGCGGATGGCTGGGAGCTCGTCGAGGACGCCGCCGAAGCGGACGTCGCCGTCGTCAACACCTGCGGCTTCGTCGAAGCCGCCAAGAAGGATTCCGTAGACGCCCTGCTGGAAGCCAACGATCTCAAGGATCACGGCAAGACCCAGGCCGTGGTCGCCGTCGGCTGTATGGCCGAGCGCTACGGCAAGGAACTCGCCGAAGCGCTCCCCGAGGCCGACGGCGTGCTCGGATTCGACGACTACGCCGACATCTCCGACCGCCTCCAGACCATCCTCAACGGCGGCATCCACGCCTCCCACACCCCCCGCGACCGGCGCAAGCTGCTGCCGATCAGCCCCGCGGCCCGCCAGGACGCGGAGGTGGCCCTGCCCGGCCACGCGCAGGAGCCGATCGCCGAGGCGCCGGCCGACCTGCCCGACGGGCTCGCGCCCGCCTCCGGGCCGCGCGCGCCCCTGCGCCGCCGCCTGGACAAGAGCCCCGTCGCCTCGGTCAAGCTGGCCTCCGGCTGCGACCGGCGCTGCTCCTTCTGCGCCATCCCGTCCTTCCGCGGCTCCTTCATCTCGCGCCGTCCCAGCGACGTGCTGGGCGAGACCCGCTGGCTCGCGGAACAGGGCGTCAAGGAGATCATGCTGGTCTCCGAGAACAACACCTCGTACGGCAAGGACCTGGGCGACATCCGCCTGCTGGAGACCCTGCTGCCGGAGCTGGCCGAGGTGGACGGCATCGAGCGCGTCCGCGTCAGCTACCTCCAGCCCGCCGAGATGCGGCCCGGTCTGATCGACGTGCTCACCTCGACCCCCAAGGTCGTCCCGTACTTCGACCTGTCCTTCCAGCACTCGGCGCCCGACGTGCTGCGCTCCATGCGCCGCTTCGGTGACACCGACCGCTTCCTGGAACTGCTCGACACCATCCGCTCCAAGGCCCCGCAGGCCGGCGTCCGGTCCAACTTCATCGTCGGGTTCCCCGGGGAGAAGGAGTCGGACTTCAAGGAGCTGGAGCGCTTCCTCACCCACGCGAGGCTCGACGCCATCGGCGTCTTCGGCTACTCGGACGAGGACGGCACCGAAGCCGTCACCTACGACGGCAAGCTGGACGAGGACACCATCGCCGAGCGGCTCGCGCACATGCAGCGGCTGGCCGAGGAGCTCACCTCGCAGCGCGCGGAGGAGCGGATCGGCGAGACCCTGGAGGTCCTCGTGGAGTCCGTCGAGTCCGTGGACGAGGACGGCGAGGGCGCCTACGGGCGCGCCGCCCACCAGGCTCCCGAAACGGACGGCCAGGTCGTCTTCACGGACGGCGCGGGTCTGGTCCCCGGGCGTATCGTCACGGCAAAGGTGGTCGGCACCCTCGGTGTCGACCTGGTCGCGGAGCCCTTGGGCCTGGATCTTGAGGAGGCGGCCGGATGACCGGAGTCCCGGCGTCTGCGGCGGGCGGGACCGGCCGCCGGCCGGCACCCGGCGCGACGGTCGGGGCTGCGGCCGTCAATCAGGCCGGCCTGTGGAACATCGCCAACCTCCTGACGATGCTCCGGCTCGTACTCGTGCCGGGATTCGTCCTGCTGCTGCTCGCCGACGGGGGCTACGACCCCGTCTGGCGGGCATGGGCGTGGGCGGCGTTCGCCGTGGCCATGATCACGGACATCTTCGACGGGCACCTCGCCCGGACGTACAACCTGGTCACGGATTTCGGGAAGATCGCCGACCCCATCGCCGACAAGGCGATCATGGGGTCGGCGCTGATCTGTCTCTCCTGGCTCGGTGACCTGCCCTGGTGGGTCACCGGGGTCATCCTCGGACGGGAACTCGGGATCACGCTGCTGCGCTTCTGGGTGATCCGCTATGGGGTCATCCCGGCGAGCCGGGGCGGCAAGATGAAGACCCTCGCGCAGGGGACGGCCGTGGGCATGTACGTCCTCGCGCTGACCGGACCGCTGGCCACGCTGCGGTTCTGGGTCATGGCCGTCGCCGTCGTGCTGACGGTCGTCACCGGTCTGGACTACATCCGGCAGGCCGTCGTACTGCGTCGCAAGGGCCTCGCCGCGGAGCTGGCCGTGGAGCGGGCCGCGAGGTGACGGACGGCGCGGGTGATTTCTCGGTGGCCGGTGGTGCGGCGGAAGCCGGCGCCGGGATCGTCGAGGTGGCCGGAGACGTACTGCGACTGCTCGCGGAGAGTGACCAGAGCGTCGCCGTCGCCGAGTCGCTCACCGGCGGCATGGTCGCCGCGGCGATCACCTCCGTGCCCGGAGCCTCGAAGTCCTTTCGCGGCTCGGTCACGGCGTACGCGACGGAGCTCAAGCACCGGGTCCTCGGAGTGGACACCGATCTGCTGGCGGCCGAGGGCGCGGTGAACGCCCAGGTGGCGCTGGAGATGGCCACCGGCGTCCGACGGATCATGGGGGCGTCGTGGGGGATCGCGACGACCGGAGTGGCCGGCCCGGACCCGCAGGACGGGCAGCCGGTGGGAACGGTTTTCATCGCCGTGGCGGGTCCCGGGGGCAGGAAAACGGCCCGGCTGTGGTTGAACGGCTCCCGTACGGAAATCCGTAGGGAGAGTGCACGGACAGTGCTCGAACTTCTCTCGAGCGAACTCCGCGAGAATCTGCGGGGGCAGGATACGGAACAGAACGGGGGGATTTGATGTTTGCAGCCCTGAGTGAACACGACATAGCTCCCCGCACGGCCGCGGCGCGAGGCGGTACGGTGGGGCGTGAAGGTTACGGCTACACGGTCAGAGGAGGGAGCCACCGATGATTCTGCTCCGTCGCCTGCTGGGTGACGTGCTGCGTCGGCAGCGCCAGCGCCAGGGCCGTACTCTGCGCGAGGTCTCCTCATCCGCCCGAGTTTCGCTCGGCTATCTCTCCGAGGTGGAGCGGGGGCAGAAGGAGGCATCCTCCGAGCTGCTCTCCGCGATCTGCGACGCGCTTGACGTACGGATGTCCGAGCTGATGCGGGAAGTCAGCGACGAACTGTCGTTGGCAGAGCTTGCGCAGTCGGCCGCGGCAAGCGAACCGGTGCCGGCACCGGTGCGCCCGATGCTCAATTCGGTCTCCGTGACCTCGGTCGCGGGAACCACGGAACGGGTGACCATCAAGGCCCCCGTGGAAGCGGTGAACGTCGTAGCCGCGTGAGTCCAAGCGTGTGAGTGTGGCTGGAGCCCCGGTCGGTGCGAGACGCATCGGGTGGGGTTCCTTGCCGTGTGCCCGTCCCCGTGTCTCGTGCACCGTGCCGCAAGGGTGTCCCGCGGACCGTTCTGGGTGCGGTGGGCAGGGGGGTGCGGGAGGATGGGCGCGTCCGGATCCCCGCCTCCCGGGAGGCAGCCGTGCGGCGGCTACTGATACCCCTTGCGCTGACCGTGGGCCTGTTGTGGTGGTGGGCCGTGCTGCGGCTGGCCCTGGCACCCGCGGAGTCCGGACCCGTCGAGGGCGCGGTGGCGGTCGGCGGCTGGGGGCTGGGGCTCCTGCCGGTGCACTGTGCCCCCAGGCCCGAGCGGGCGCGCCGCAAGCGGGGGTCGGGGGACGGGGGAACCGTCGCGCTGGCCGTCACGACCACGGCCGTGCCCGCCGGTCCGGCGTCTACCAGGGCATCGACACTCCACCGTTCGGGCGAAGAATCTGGCCCGTCATGAAGGACGAGGCGTCCGAGGCGAGGTAGAGCACGGCCTGCGCGATGTCCTCGGGCTCGCCGACCCGGCCGAGCGGGGACATTCGTACCATCGTCGCCTCGGTCCGCTCCTGCGCCAGCGCGCCGTGGCGGCCGGTCATGGGGGTGCGGATCCACCCCGGCGCGACGGCGTTGACGCGGATGCCGTGCGGGCCCGTCTCGGTGGCCAGGGTCTTGGTCAACTGGACGACGGCGGCCTTGGCGGCGCTGTAGCAGAGCAGACCGGGCTGGGCGGCGTCCACGGCGCCGGAGGCCATGGTGACGATCGAGCCGGGGCGGCCGGCGGCGATCATGGCGCGGGCGGATTCCTGGCAGGTGCGCAGGATCCCCTTGAAGTTGATGTCCAGGACCCGGTCGAGGTCCTCGTCGGTGGTCTCCAGGACGCTGCTGGTGTGCATGATCCCGGCGATGGCGGCCGTGATGTCGAGGGGACCCGCCGCCGCGACGGCTGCCCGGAGCGCGGCGCGGTCCGTGACGTCGAGGGCGTGGACTGTGGCCCGTCCACCGGCCTTGGCGACCAGGTCGGCGGTTTCCCGAAGGCCGTGCGCGTCGCGGTCGGCGCAGTGCACGGACGCGCCGGCCTCGGCGAGGAGCACGGCGGTGGCACGGCCGATGCCGCTCGCGGCGCCGGTGATCAGCGCGGTGCGGCCGGTGAGGTCGTACGAGGCTGTGGGCATGTCGGGACCGTACGACCGAACCTGACGGACCGTCAACTACGGGGTCGGGCCGGATTGGCAGCTCGGGCACCAGTAAGTGGGCCGGTCGTCCTGCCGTGCCTCGCGGACCGGGGTGCCGCAGCGCAGGCAGGGGCGGCGCAGGCGGCCGTAGACGAACAGGTCCTGGCCGGGGCGGTGGCTGCCGGTGGTGTTGCGGTGGCCGTCACGCCCGCCGCGGCCGCCGCGCTCGCCGACGTTGGCGCGCAGGAGTCGGTGGGCGGCGCCGGCGAGCCGGACGGTCGTGACCTCGGGGTCGGGGAGGGCGCCCACCGGGGTCCAGGGGGTGACCTGGGCCAGGAAGCAGAGCTCGGACTTGTAGATGTTGCCGATGCCGGCCAGGTTGCGTTGGTCGAGGAGGGCCTCGCCGAGCGGGCGGTCGGGGTCGGCGAGGAGGTTCGCGGCGGCCCGGGCGGCGTCCCAGTCCGGGCCGAGGAGGTCGGGGCCGAGGTGGCCGACGACGCGCTCCTCGTCGGCGGTGCGGATCAGTTCCACGACGGGGAGGCGGTAGCCGACGGCGGTGGAGTCGGTGGTGCCGAGGACGACGCGGATCTCGTGGACGGGGCCCCCGTGCCACTTCGCGGCCGCGGGGAAGACGTGCCAGGCGCCGTCCATGCGCAGGTGGGTGTGGAGGGTGAGGCCGTCGTCCCCGTCCCCCGCCTCGAAGCGGGCCAGGAGGTGCTTGCCGCGGGGGGTGACGTCGAGGGTGGTGCGGCCCGTGAGGTCGGCGGTGGCGAAGCGGGGGACGCGCAGGTCGGAGCGGGTGAGCCGCTTCCCGGCCAGGGCCTCGTGGAGGCGGGCCGCCGCGCGCCAGACGCTGTCTCCTTCGGGCATGGGCCCATTGTCGGCGTCCGGGCGGGGATTCTCTGCCGAACCCCGGCGTACGGCGAGCCCCCGCGGCCGTTCGCCGCGGGGCCCGAGTGGGGTGGGGCCTACTTCCAGGTGAGGCCCTTCTTGTCGTTCAGGGAGCTGTAGGGCTCGCCCCAGTACTCGGCGCCGACCACCTTGGTCTCGGCCGAGGGGGCCAGGGCGACGGCGCAGTTGGTCTGCGACTTGCCGTTGGTGAAGTCACGCGGCAGCGAGTCCTCGCCGCACTTCTCGAACGTGCCGATGATCGAGATGCCCTGGGCCTCGCTGCCGTCCGGGAGGAGGCCCCTGATGTGGCTCACGGAGGTGTGCGACAGGTCGGTGGTGCCGACGTTCTTGACCGAGTAGCGGATGTAGTACGGAACCATCCCCTTGGCCTTGTCACCGAGCTTGAGCGGGGCGAGGTCGGAGGCCTGGCCCCGCTCGATGCCGGTCACGGTGAGGGCGATGGTGCCGCCCTTGTCCGTGCCGTACTTGAACGGGACGGTGGCCGCCTCGCCGATCTTGAAGCTCTGGCCGGGCTTGGCGGTACCCGCGGTCCCGGGGGCCGGTGCGTCGCCGCCTCCGGCCGACGGGGAGGCGCTCGTGTCGGGCTCCGTGGACTTGGAGGGCTGGGCGGCGGCCGAGGAGCCCGCCGGCGCCGGGTCCTTCTCCTCGTTGCCGCTCTTGCAGCCGGTCAGGGCCAGGCCGACGACCGCCAGGCCGATGAAGCCGACGGCGGTACCGCGCGTGCCTATGGTGCTCACTGTTCTCGTCCCCCATGAATGTGCGACGGGCATCTGGATGTGCGGAGGGCATCGCGTCGAACGCGACGCCTTATGCGATCTTGATAACGCACAAAAGGCCGCGATTGCCAGGTGGTCGGGGGCTCGTGACGTGTTCAATACAAGACCGGCACACTTGGGTCCGTTTCGTGGAGATCAGTTGCGCAGCCGCAGGCCCCGCGGGGTCGCGTGGAAGCCGGCCGCCTCCAGGGCCGGACCCAGGGGCGAGGTCAGCGCCGGGGCGGCGTTGATCCGCTCCACCGTCAGGTCGGGGACGGTGCCCGCGCGCGAGGCCGCGACGAGCGCGGCCGTCGCCGCCGCGAGGCGCGGATCGTCCGCCGGCGGCCAGGACAGCAGGGTCTTGCCACCACGCTCCAGGTACAGGGTGAGTTCGCCGTCGACCAGCACCACGAGGGAGCCCGCCTTGCGTCCCGGCTTGTGGGTGGCGTCGGCCGGGGGCTCGGGCCAGGGCAGGGCCGCGCCGTACGCGTTCGCCGGGTCGGCCGCGGCCAGGACCACCGCCGCCAGCGGAGGCGGGGTGCGCTCGGCCGCCCGCAGCCGGTCCACCGCGCCGTCCATCGCGAACTGGGCCGCGCCCAGCCCCTCGACCACATAGCCCCGGCGGGCCTGACCGCTGTCCTCGAAGGCCGACAGGACCCGGTAGACCGCGCTGAAGCCGCCCTGCACCCCCTCCGCCGCGACCGCGCCCCGGGTGACCACACCGTGCCGGTCCAGCAGGGTGCGGGCCAGGGCGTGGGCCCGATGGGTGGGGTCCGGGGCGTGCGTCGGCAGAAGGGACCAGCGCCCCGAGACCGTGGGCGGGCCCGTACGGGACACGGTGGCGCCCAGGGTGCCGTAGCGGCCGCGCGGGACGGTGCGCCGCGCCCGATGGGCGGTGGCGCCCGCCGTGCGGCCCGAACCCAACAGGGACCGCAGCGGGGCCAGGGTGTCGTTGGTCAGCCGGCCCGACCAGGCCAGGTCCCAGACGGCTGAGGAGAGTTCGGCGTCGGAGACCGCGGGGTGCCCGGCCCGCACGGCCTCGGTGAGCTGGCGGAAGAACAGGCCGTACCCGCCCGAGAGGGCGTCCAGGACGGCCTGGTGGATCGGGGTCGTCTCCAGCGGATGCGCCGGCGGCAGGAGCAGGGGCGCCGTCTCCGCGAGGTAGAGGGAGACCCAGCCGTCCTTGCCGGGCAGCGCCCCCGCGCCGGCCCAGATCACCTCGCCGGTGGTGGTCAGTTCGTCCAGCAGGGTCGGGGAGTAGCCCGCGACCCGGGAGGGCAGGATCAGGCGCTCCAGCGCGGAGGCCGGCACCGGGGCACCCTGGAGCTGCTCCACCGCCCGGGCCAGGCCGTCGATCCCGCGCAGGGTCCCGCCCAGGTGCTGCCACTGGGGCAGGAACGTGGCCAGCGCCGTCGGCGGCACGGGTTCCAGTTCCTGCCGGAGCGCGGCCAGCGAGCGGCGGCGCAGCCGGCGCAGCACGGCCGCGTCGCACCACTCCTGACCGATGCCGGCCGGATGGAACTCGCCCTGGACCACCCGGCCCGACGCGGCGAGCCGGTGCAGGGCGCCGTCGGTGACGGCCCCGCCCAGGCCGAGGCGGGCGGCGGCCGCGGCCGTGGTGAACGGTCCGTGGGTGCGGGCGTACCGCGCCAGGAGATCGCCGAGCGGGTCCTTGACCGGTTCGGTGAACGCCTCGGGGACCCCGACCGGGAGTGCGGTGCCCAGGGCGTCGCGGAGCCGGCCGGCGTCCTCGATCGCGGCCCAGTGCTCGGCTCCGCCGATCCGTACCCGGATGGCCCGGCGGGCGGCGGCGAGTTCACCGGCCCAGGAGGAATCGGCCCCGCGCTCGGCCAGTTCGGCGTCGGTCAGCGGGCCCAGCATGCGCAGCAGGTCGGCCACCGACTCGGCGTCCTTGGCCCGACGGTCCTCGGTGAGCCACTGGAGCTCCCGCTCCAACTCCTCCAGCACCGAGGCGTCGAGCAGCTCGCGCAGCTCCGCCTGGCCGAGGAGTTCGGCGAGCAGGCGGGAGTCCAGCGAGAGCGCGGCGGCCCTGCGCTCGGCCAGCGGGGAGTCGCCCTCGTAGAGGAACTGGGCGACGTAGCCGAAGAGGAGGGAACGGGCGAACGGGGAGGGCTCGGGCGTGGTGACCTCGACCAGGCGGACCCGGCGCGCCTCGATGTCCCCCATCAGCTCGGTCAGACCGGGCACGTCGAAGACGTCCTGGAGGCATTCCCGCACGGCTTCCAGCACGATCGGGAAGGATCCGAACTCAGAGGCCACCTGGAGGAGTTGCGAGGCGCGCTGACGCTGCTGCCACAACGGGGTCCGCTTGCCCGGATTGCGGCGCGGCAGCAGCAGGGCGCGGGCCGCGCACTCGCGGAACCGGGAGGCGAACAGGGCCGAGCCGCCCACCTGGTCGGTGACGATCCGGTTGATCTCGCCGTGGTCGAAGGCGACGTCGGCGGCGCCCAACGGGGCCTTCTCGTCGTCGAACTCGAAGGGCCGGTCGGGCTGCGCGGGGTCGTGGTCCAGCAGGTCCATGCTCAGCAGGTCGGCGTCCGGAAGGCGCAGCACGATGCCGTCGTCGGCGTGCATGACCTGCGCGTCCATTCCGTACCGCTCGGCGAGGCGGGCGCCGAGGGCGAGCGCCCACGGGGCGTGCACCTGCGCACCGAAAGGGGAGTGGACCACCACCCGCCAGTCACCCAGCTCGTCGCGGAACCGCTCCACCACGATGGTGCGGTCGTCGGGGACGTGGCCACAGGCCTCGCGCTGCTCGGAGAGGTACGCGAGGACGTTGTCCGAGGCCCAGGCGTCCAGGCCGGCCGCCAGGAGGCGCAGTCGGGCGTCCTCGTCGCTCAGGGCCCCCAGCTCGCGCAGGAACGCGCCCACGGCCCGGCCCAGTTCGAGGGGGCGGCCCAGCTGGTCGCCCTTCCAGAAGGGCAGCCGCCCGGGAACCCCCGGGGCGGGCGACACCAGGACCCGGTCCCGGGTGATGTCCTCGATCCGCCAGGAACTGGTGCCCAGGGTGAAGACGTCCCCGACGCGGGACTCGTAGACCATCTCCTCGTCGAGCTCACCGACCCGACCACCCCCCTTCTTCGGGTCCGCGCCCGCGAGGAAGACGCCGAAGAGCCCCCGGTCCGGGATCGTGCCGCCGGAGGTGACCGCCAGCCGCTGGGCGCCCGGCCGGCCGGTGATCGTCCCCGCGACCCGGTCCCACACCACGCGCGGTCGCAGTTCGGCGAACGCGTCCGACGGGTAGCGGCCCGCCAGCATGTCCAGGACCGAGGTGAACGCCGAGTCGGGCAGCGCCGCGAACGGCGCGGCCCGCCGCACCAAGGCCAGCAGGTCGTCCAGTTGCCAGGTGTCCATGGCCGTCATCGCGACCAGTTGCTGGGCCAGGACGTCGAGCGGATTGGACGGGACGCGCAGCGCCTCGATCGCGCCGGTGCGCATCCGCTCGGTGACCACCGCCGCCTGCACCAGGTCCCCCCGGTACTTGGGGAAGACCACACCGGTGGAGACCGCGCCCACCTGGTGTCCGGCGCGGCCCACGCGCTGGAGCCCGGAGGCCACCGAGGGCGGGGACTCGACCTGCACCACCAGGTCCACCGCGCCCATGTCGATGCCCAGTTCCAGGCTGGAGGTGGCGACCACGGCCGGCAGCCGGCCCGCCTTGAGGTCCTCCTCGACCAGCGCCCGCTGTTCCTTCGACACCGAGCCGTGGTGCGCGCGGGCCAGCACCGGCGGGGCGCCCCGCGCGGCCCCGGACTGGGCCATGATCTCGGCGGGCGGGGCGTCCTCGGGCAGCTTCTCGCCCGTGGCGCGCTCGTACGCGATCTCGTTGAGCCGGTTGCAGAGTCGCTCGGCGAGCCGGCGGGAGTTGGCGAACACGATCGTCGAGCGGTGCGCCTGGACGAGGTCCGCGATCCGCTCCTCCACATGCGGCCAGATGGACGGCTTGTCACCGCCGTCCTTGCCCTCGGACGCGGGGGAGCCCCCCAACTCGCCCATGTCCTGGACGGGGACGACCACCGACAGGTCGAACTCCTTCGTCGAGGGCGGCTGGACGATCTCCACCTTGCCGCGCGGCGCGAGGTACCGGGCCACCTCGTCCACCGGACGGACCGTCGCCGACAGGCCGATCCGACGGGCCGGACGCGGCAGCAGCTCGTCCAACCGCTCCAGCGACAGGGCGAGATGGGCACCGCGCTTGGTCCCCGCGACCGCGTGCACCTCGTCCAGGATCACCGTCTCGACGCCCGCCAGGGCGTCCCGGGCGGCCGAGGTCAGCATCAGGAACAGGGACTCGGGGGTGGTGATCAGGATGTCCGGCGGTCGGGCCACCAGGGACCGGCGCTCGGCGGGCGGGGTGTCCCCGGACCGGATGCCGACCCGGATGTCCGGCTCCGGCGACCCCAACCGGACGGACTCCTGCCGGATGCCGGTCAGCGGGCTGCGGAGATTGCGCTCCACGTCGACGGCCAATGCCTTCAGCGGCGACACGTACAACACCCGGCAGCGCTTCTTCGGCTCGGCGGGCGGCGGGACGGACGCCAGCCGGTCGAGGGCGGCCAGGAAGGCCGCCAGGGTCTTCCCGGAGCCGGTGGGCGCCACGACGAGCACGTCCGACCCGGCCCCGATGGCCCGCCAGGCACCCTCCTGCGCGGCCGTGGGCGTGTCGAAGGCCCCCGTGAACCACGAGCGGGTCGCGGGGGAGAACGAGTCGAGCGCGCTACCGGACATGCCCCCATCGTGCACCCGGCCACTGACAACCGGCCGGACCTGCGCAAACGCGCCGCGCTCCCGGGGCGCAGAATGGGGGGATGGGCACGGACGAGGGCCGCCGGGAATGGGCACGGCACTGGCAGCACGCGGAGCTGCCGGGCCTGGACCTGCTGCGCGCCCACTACGTACGGCACACCTTTCCGCGCCACGCCCACGACGGGTACGTCATCGCGGCCGTCACCGGCGGCATCGAGGAGATCGGCCTGCCCGGCACCACCCTGCGCGCCGGCCCGGGAAGCGTGGTCCTGATCAACCCCGAGGTCCCGCACACCGCCCGCGCCGGCGTCCCCGAGGGCTGGGCGTACGCCACCCTCTACCCGTCCCGGGAGCTGATCACCGAGGTCGCCGCCGAGATCGGCACCCTGCGGGGAACGCCGGGCTTCACGGTCGACATGGTCACCGATCCGCACACCTCCCGGGTGATCACCGAGGTGCACCGGGCCGCCGAGGCCGGCAACGCGCTGGCCGCCGACACCCTGCTGCGGAGCGCGGTCGCGCGGATGCTGACCCGGCACGCCGGACCGCTGCCGGCCCGCGAGTCCCGCCGGGCGGGCGCAGCGGACGCCGAGCGGGCCCGGATCGTGCTGGAGGACCGGATGGTCGAGCCGCCCTCGCTGGAGCGGCTCGCGACGGAACTGGGCACGAGCCCGTTCGCCCTGCTGCGGGCCTTCCGGGAGCGCTACGGGATGCCCCCGCACACCTGGCTCACCGATGCCCGGGTCCGGCGGGCGCGCCGGCTCCTGGACGCGGGCACCCCGCCGGCCGAGGCGGCGGTCGCCGTCGGCTTCACCGACCAGCCGCACCTGAACCGCCACTTCACCCGGATCGTGGGCGTGCCCCCGGGCGCGTACCGGAGGGAGCGGGCCGCCGGGGGCTCCGCCGCCTAGGCGCCGGTCCGCGCCCGAAGTCCGAGACGAGCGGGGACCCGGGCCGCAAGAACGTACAAGACCGGATCACCCCACCCCGCCTAGGTTCACGGGGTGGGAGAACATCAGATGGTGATACGAGAGGCCCCCGACGAAGGGGTCGCCGACAAGCCGCGGGCCGCCGTCATCCGGGACGCGCTCGGTGTCGGCGTGGCCGTCGGGCTGTCCGGGTTCGCGTTCGGGGTGACCGCGGCCGGGGCGGGCGTGAGCGTGCTCCAGGCCTGTGTGCTGAGCCTGCTGGTGTTCACCGGGGCCTCGCAGTTCGCGCTGGTCGGGGCGCTGGCGGCGGGCGGGAACCCGTTCACCGCCGCTGCCGGGGCGTTCTTCCTCGGCACCCGCAACGCCTTCTACGGGTTGCGGCTTTCGCAGTTGCTGTCCCTCCCCAGGGCGGTACGGCCCTTCGCCGCGCACTGGGTGATCGACGAGACCACCGCCGTGGCCCTGGCCCAGCGCGACCGGAAGTCGGCCCGGCTCGGCTTCACCGTGACCGGGTTGACCCTCTACGTCCTGTGGAACCTGACCACGCTGCTGGGCGCCCTCGGCGCCGAGGCCATCGGGGACACCCGCGTGTGGGGGCTGGACGCCGCCGGGCCCGCCGTGTTCCTGGCCCTGCTCGCGCCGATGCTGAAGACCTCCACCGAGCGGGCGGTGGCCGCCCTCGCCCTGGTGCTCGGGCTGGGCCTGCTGCCCGTGCTGCCCTCCGGGGTGCCCGTGCTGATCGCGGCGCTGGCCGCGCCGATCGTGCTGTGGATGAAGGGGCGCCGCTCGTGAACGTCTGGATCGCCATCGCGGTGACCGTCGTCGGCTGCTACGCGGTCAAACTCGCCGGTCTCCTCGTCCCCGCCGAGGCCCTGGAACGGCCCGTGGTGCGCCGACTCGCCGCGCTGCTGCCCGTCGCCCTGCTCGCCGCGCTCACCGCCCAGCAGACCTTCAGCACCGGGCAGGAACTGGTGCTGGACGCCCGGGCCGCCGGGCTGGCCGCCGCCGGGATCGCCCTGCTGCTGCGCGCCCCGTTCCTGGTGGTGGTCGGGGCCGCGGTCGCCGTCACCGCGGGGCTGCGGGCCCTGACCGGGTGACCGGGTCGAGCGGGCGACCGTACGCCCGCAGGGTCAGCAACGCCTCGACCGTGACGATCGGCCGCCGCTCCAGGGAGCTGCCCGGCGCCCAGGCCCTGCGACGCACCGGCCAGCCGCCGTCCTGCTGCTGCTCGGCGGCGAGGAAGTCCAGGGCGCCCTCCATCTCCGCGTCGGTGAACCATCCCCGGGCCAGCGACTCCGGGCGGCGCGCGAAGTCGTACGGGAACAGCCGCTCGTCCGGCGCGTAGCCCGCGGCCGGAGGCTGCTCCTCGCGGCGCTCCGGATCCAGCACCACGAGCCCCCGCTCCCGCACCAGCCGCCCGAGCCGGTCCGCGGCCGCCGCCGCACGACCCCGGTCGGGCACCCCGTCGAGGAAGGCGACCGCGCTCTGGATCTCGTACGGATGCGAGTGGCGCAGGGTCTCGACCCGGTCCCAGCAGAAGTCCGTGGCCCGGAACAGCCACGCGTGCCAGACCCGGTTGCGGTGGAGCAGGCCGACGATCGGCCCCGTCGTCAGCAGCTCGCTCGGGGGATCGTCGCGCATCGGGTGGTAGGGGGCCGCCGGGTAGTCGCGCGGGGCCGGGAAGACCAGGGGGAGCGCGCCCTCCGGGGTGGAGACCAGGGTCAGGTGGCGGCAGAGCCGCTCGATGCGCCGGCCCGTGCAGCGGCCCAGGGCGTCGAGGACGCGCAGGGCGTGCGCGGTGTGCAGGGGCTGGCTCAGCGGGCCGCGCAGGTCCGGGTCCAGCGCGTGACCGTAGCCCCCGTCCGCGCCCAGGTACGCGCCGAGGGCGGCGTCCACCGCGTCGGCGTCCCCGCCGAGGAAGTGGAACGCGAACCGGCGCTGCTCCAGGACCCGGGCGGTGAGCCAGATGAACTGCTCGGCACGGGCCAGCGGGGCGATCGGGGCCGGTGAGGCCGCCGGGGCCGGCGAGGACGCTTCGTCTCCAGGCATGCGTGAAACCGTAGGACGCACGGATGCGGCGGCGGGGCCCGAACGCGGTGGGTGCACTCTCCGGGGCGCGATACTGGTGGCATGCGGTTGACGAATTTCTGGGAACGGATGGCCGAGCACTTCGGCGCGGGCTACGCGGACTCCTTCGCGCGGGACCACGTCATGACGGAACTCGGCGGACGCACCGTCCACCAGGCCCTCGACGCCGGCTGGGAGGCCAAGGACGTGTGGCGCGCGGTGTGCGCGGCGATGGACGTGCCGGCCTCGCTGCGCTGAGCCGAGGGCCCGTTTCCTCGCGAGCGCCGCAGGTGGGACACACTGGGCGGCGTGGCAGCGACAGAAGAGACGACCGAACAGCCCGCGCCGGGCCCCGCCGATCCCGGAGAGCGGCCGCGTGACGGCGGCCCGGACCGGGTGCCGTCGCCCGCGGGCCCCACGGCCGAGGCGCGGATGCCGCGGTGGCTGCCGCGCGCGGTGATCCTCGTACTGGCCCTGGTCGCCTGCTTCCAACTCGGAAGCTGGGCCTTCCACCAGCTGATCGGGCTGCTCGTCAACATCCTGATCGCCTTCTTCCTCGCCCTCGCGATAGAGCCCGCGGTGGCGCGGATGGCGGCCCGCGGCATGCGCCGCGGGTTCGCCACCTTCCTGGTCTACCTGGGCGTTCTCGTCGCGACCGCCGGATTCGTCGCGCTGCTCGGCTCGATGCTCGCCGGGCAGATCGTGGACATGGTGGAGGGCTTCCCGAAGTACCTGGACTCGGTGATCGGATCGATCAACGACACCTTCCACACCGAACTGTCCCGGCTGTCGATCCAGGACAGCCTGCTGCACTCGGACTGGCTGCAGAAGTACGTGCAGAACAGCGCGACCGGCGTGCTCGACGTGTCCGCCACCGTCCTCGGCGGGCTCTTCAGGCTGCTGACGATCGGGCTGTTCTCCTTCTACTTCGCCGCCGACGGCCCGCGACTGCGCCGCGCGCTGTGCTCCGTGCTGCCGCCCGGCAAGCAGTCGGAGGTGCTGCGCGCCTGGGAGATCGCCGTCGCCAAGACGGGCGGGTACCTCTACTCGCGCGGGCTGATGGCGCTGATCTCCGGGATCGCGCACTACATCCTGTTCGCGGTCCTCGGTGTGCCCTACGCGCCCGCCCTCGCGGTGTGGGTGGGGCTGGTGTCCCAGTTCATCCCCACCATCGGCACCTACCTGGCGGGCGCGCTGCCGATGCTGATCGCCTTCACGATCGACCCCTGGTACGCGCTGTACGTCCTCGGATTCGTGGTGGTCTACCAGCAGTTCGAGAACTACGTGCTCCAGCCCAAGCTGACGTCGCGGACCGTGGACATCCATCCGGCGGTCGCCTTCGGCTCGGTCATCGCGGGCACCGCCCTGCTCGGTGCGGTCGGGGCGCTCATCGCGATCCCCGCCGTCGCCACGCTCCAGGCCTTCCTCGGCGCGTACGTGAAGAGGTACGAGCTGACGGAGGGCGCGGACGCCTCTACTTCTTCGCGTCCGCGTCGGCGAGTACGGCTGCCAGGGCTTCGGTGACGGTCGCCTCGACGGCGGCCTTGTCCACGCCCAGGCCGCTCAGCACGCCCTCGCCGTTCTCCAACTCCAACAGGGCGAGCAGGAGGTGCTCGGTGCCGACGAAGTTGTGGCCCAGCCGCAGGGCCTCGCGGAAGGTGAGCTCCAGGGCCTTCTTGGCGCCGACGTCGAAGGGGACGAGGTCGGGCACCTCCGCGACGGCCTCCGGCAGCGCGGCGCCGGCGGCGGCGCGGACGTCGTCCGCCGCGACCCGCTGGGCCCGCAGGGCCTGACCGGCGAGCGACTCGGGGTCGGCGAGCAGGCCGAGGACCAGGTGCTCGGTGCGGATCTCGGTGTTGCCGGCGGCGCGGGCCTCGTTCTGCGCGGTCATCACGACGTTGCGGGCACGGGGGGTGAAACGGGCGAAGCCCTGCGCGGAGTCGAGGTCGCCCTCGGCACCGTCGCCCTTGTCGCTCTTGGGGACGAAGCGCTTCTGGGCGGCCTGGCGGGTGACGCCCATGCTGCGGCCGATGTCGGTCCAGGAGGCGCCGGAGCGGCGGGCCTGGTCGACGAAGTGGCCGATGAGGTGATCGGCGACGTCCCCGAGCGCCTCGGCGGCGACGACCGCGCCGCTGAGCTGCTCCAGGGTGTCGGAGTGGACCTTCTTGATGGCCTCGATGAGGTCGTCGAGGCGTACCGGATTGGTCATGCGAACGGGTTCCACGGGTGGGTTCGTCATGTAGGCAACCGTAGGTTGACGGTCGATCGACTGTCAACCCTGAGTTGTCAGTCGATCCGCCGTTCCGTCGTTCGCGCCGTTTCTTCGTCTTGTCGTTCGCGGCTCCGGCTCCGGCTCCGTGGTCGGCGCGGCCGGGTCGCGGGAAGGGGGCCGGCGTGTCCGCAGGGCCGACTGCCGCGCTCGGCGCGCCACGTTCCGTATCGGATCGGCTACGTTACGCACGTGCGCGATGGGCGCGCCCGGAGTGGAGGAGACCGCAGTGACGACATCGGAAGACGAGCGGACGGGCGGCCCCGAGGCCCGGCTCGGATTCGAGCCCGGTCAGGTCGTCCAGGAGATCGGCCTGGGCGACGACGTCGACGAGGAGCTGCGCGCGGGCATCGCGCGGGTCATCGGTCAGGAACTGGTCGGCGAGGACTACGACGACGTCGTGGACGTCGTCCTCCTGTGGTTCCGGGAGGAGGACGGCGACCTCACCGACGGACTCGTCGACTGCATCGCGCTGCTGGAGGACGGTGGCGTGATCTGGCTCCTCACCCCGAAGGTCGGGCTGGACGGACACGTCGAGCCCAGCGACATCGCCGAGGCCGTGACGACGGCCGGCCTCTCGCAGGCCCGGCCGGTCAGTGTGACCAAGCGCTGGGCCGGAGCCAGGCTCACCACCCCCAAGTCCCGGAGGTAGGGCGGGCGGCGGCGACGTCCGCCCGGTGACCGGTCGATCCGCCCGAGGGGTGGATCGACCGGTCTTTCGCGTCGCGTCGTATCGACCGGTCTTTCGCGTCGCGTCGGGCGCGGGGAATCGCATGGGGGTGCGGGGGTTCGGATCCGGCCACGCCTTCGGTGATAACGGCTTTCCTCGACTCGCCATGCCCTCTTGTGGGTTGGTCGCCGGCTCTTAACAATGCGCATGACAACCGAAGGATCTTCGGTCGCATTGTCACGGGCGAACCCAGCCCTCGATTCGAGAGGGGAACCCCCCACGTGAACAAGCCTCTCGCCGGCGCCCTGCTCTCCGCGCTCCTGATGGGAGCGTCGGCGGCCCCGGCCGTGGCCTCCGTACCCCTGGAGGAGAAGGCGGCCCCGGCCGTCGCCGTCACCTTCGCGGGAACGGTCGCGCTCAGCAACTGTTCCGGCTCCGTGGTCCGCGCCCCCGCCTCCCAGCCGAACGACCCCGCCCTGGTCCTCTCCAACGGACACTGCCTGGAGACCGGCTTCCCGGCGGCCGGCGAGGTCGTCAAGGACCGGGCGTCCAGCCGCTCCTTCTCGCTCCTCAACGCCTCGGGTTCCAAGGTGGCGACCCTCCGGGCAAGCAAGATCGCGTACGGCACGATGACCGACACGGACGTGTCGATCTACCAACTCACCAAGACGTACGCGCAGATACAGAGCCAGTACGGCATCGGCGCGCTCACCCTCAACGACGTCCGCCCGGTGCAGGGCTCGGCGATCAAGGTGGTGTCGGGGTACTGGAAGCGCACCTACAGCTGCAACGTCGACGGGTTCGCCTACCGGCTCAAGGAGGGCGAGTGGACCTGGAAGGACTCGGTCCGCTACACCTCGGCCTGCAACACCATCGGCGGCACCTCGGGCTCACCGGTGATCGACACGACGACGGGCAAGGTCGTCGCCGTCAACAACACCGGCAACGAGGACGGCGGCCGGTGCACCGACAACAACCCGTGTGAGGTGGACCAGAACGGCAACGTGACGGTCCGTCGGGGCATCAATTACGCCCAGGAGACGTACACGATCGTCCCCTGCATAGGCGCCGGCAACGTGATCGACCTGAACCGCCCCGGCTGCGCGCTGCCCAAGCCGTAGCACTCCCGTGACCGCCCGTCGTCGCGTCCGCCGTCTGCCGGTGCGCGCGGGGGCGGGCGGTCGTGCGTCGCCACCCGGCCGTCGCCGCGTCGCCGCCGGGCCGGTCAGGCCGGGTGCAGCACGGCCGCGGCGATCTCACGGACCCGGTCGAGGGTGATCCCGGTGCGCTGCTCGACGGCGAGGGGGTGCGCGGTGGGCTCCAGCTCGATGAACGGGCGCCGCCCCACCGGGCGCGTGTGGCAGGTCGTCCTCAGGTTGACGGTGCCGGGGGAGTAGAGCGCGAGTTCCGTGCTGAGCCACCCGAAGCAAGGCTTCTCGGCCTCGCGGCCCTCCGCGTGCCACAGGTCGAGGGCGCGGCCGAAGCTCTCCTTGCTGAGCGAGATCCAGACGCCCCACGAGAAGACGTCGCCGCTGTCGACCACGGGTATCTCGATCAGGCCCCTGATGAAGAAGTGCCGACCCTGGATGACGCACTGCTCGGACGACAGCGTGCTGTCCGGGTCGGCCTCGAAGGCTGGATTCCAGGCCTCGGGCGCGAGCGTCGAGTAGCTCAGGGGGAGCTCCGCGTGGTGCTCGCCGCAGCGTGTACACGTGAATCCGAGATCGTTGGCCATGCCGCGAGCCTAATGAACCGATCGCGGCGGAAGGCTCGCGGGCCGCTCGCCCGCCCGGTGGTCGGCCGCTCTCCGCCCGTCCGCCGGGCCGCCCGCCCGTCGCCCCGCCCGCCGCGCGTGCCGGAGGTGCCGGGCGTGACGGAGCGGATGCTTCCGGATCCTTGTTCGCCGGCCCACCCTCGGGTGGGCCGGCGTGCCCTCCTCACGGCCGCGCCGGCCGTCACGGCAGGTCGGAGGCGGGCGGGGTGGGGTGGGTGTGGTGCGCTTGACAGGGAAATCGAACATCCATTCTCATGAGTTATCCACAGCTGAGCAGTGCGTGGGAGCGCATTGTCAGTGGCAGGCGTTAGCGTCAATGGCGTGAAGCGATCGACTCAAGCAAATCGGGTGGAACCCATGGCAGGCACCGACCGCGAGAAGGCTCTTGACGCCGCTCTCGCACAGATTGAACGGCAATTCGGCAAGGGTGCGGTCATGCGCCTCGGCGACAAGCCGAACGACCCCATCGAGGTCATCCCCACCGGGTCGACCGCGCTGGACATCGCCCTGGGCGTCGGCGGGCTCCCCCGCGGCCGTGTGATCGAGGTGTACGGACCGGAGTCCTCCGGTAAGACCACCCTGACCCTGCACGCCGTGGCCAATGCCCAGAAGGCCGGCGGCACCGTCGCCTTCGTGGACGCCGAGCACGCGCTGGACCCCGAGTACGCCAAGGCCCTCGGCGTCGACACCGACAACCTCATCCTGTCCCAGCCGGACACCGGCGAGCAGGCGCTGGAGATCGTGGACATGCTGGTCCGCTCCGGTGCCCTCGACCTGATCGTCATCGACTCCGTCGCGGCGCTCGTGCCGCGCGCCGAGATCGAGGGCGAGATGGGTGACTCCCACGTGGGTCTCCAGGCTCGACTGATGAGCCAGGCGCTCCGGAAGATCACCGGTGCCCTCAACCAGTCCAAGACCACCGCCATCTTCATCAACCAGCTCCGCGAGAAGATCGGCGTCATGTTCGGCTCGCCGGAGACCACCACCGGTGGTCGCGCGCTGAAGTTCTACGCCTCGGTGCGTCTCGACATCCGCCGTATCGAGACCCTGAAGGACGGCACGGACGCGGTCGGCAACCGCACCCGCGTCAAGGTCGTCAAGAACAAGGTCGCGCCGCCGTTCAAGCAGGCCGAGTTCGACATCCTCTACGGCCAGGGCATCAGCCGCGAGGGCGGCCTGATCGACATGGGCGTGGAGCACGGCTTCGTGCGCAAGGCCGGCGCCTGGTACACGTACGAGGGCGACCAGCTCGGCCAGGGCAAGGAGAACGCTCGCAACTTCCTGAAGGACAACCCGGCCCTGGCCGACGAGATCGAGCGGAAGATCAAGGAGAAGCTGGGCGTGGGCGTGCGCAAGGACGCCGAGGCCCCCGCCGAGACCGGCGCGGACGCCCCCGCCGATGCCGCGGCCGTGCCCGCCCCGGCATCGAAGGCGAAGACGACGGCCAAGGCCGCCGTAGCCAAGAGCTGACCCGTGCGGGAGCAGGAAAGGGGCGGCGGAGCCGGTCGGGAGGGCCGCCGGGAGGGCGGTCGTGAAGCCCGCGGCGCGCTGCCGCCCCAGAGTCCCGAGGAGCAGGCGCGGGCGATCTGTCTGCGCCTGCTCACCGGGATGCCGCGAACCCGGCGGCAACTCGCGGACGCCTTGGAGAAGCGAGGCATCCCCGAGGAGGTGTCACAGGAGGTCCTCTCCCGGTACGAGGAGGTGGGCCTGATCGACGACGCCGCCTTCGCCGGTGCCTGGGTGGAGTCCCGCCACCGGGGCCGGGGCCTGGCGCGACGGGCGCTCGCGCAGGAGCTGCGGACCAAGGGAGTACACGCCACCCTCGTACAGGAGGCGTTGGAACAGCTGGACTCCGAGCAGGAGGAAGAGACGGCCCGGGAGCTCGTGGAGCGCAAGCTCCGCTCGACCAGGGGCCTGGAGCGGGACAAGCGGATCCGGCGCCTCGCCGGGATGCTGGCCCGCAAGGGGTACCCGGAGGGCATGGCCCTGCGGGTGGTCCGCCGCGCGTTGGAGACGGAGGACGCCGACGATGTCGACGCCCCCGAGTACTCCGGCGGCTGAACCGGTCTCCTGCCCGGCCCGCGGGGGGACGGGCGGCGGGCCGGTGCGGCGGCCGAGAGCGGGCAGGTGGGCCGGCAATGGGCAGGCCGGGCGGGCAGGCAGGCCCGGGCTGGTGTGCCCGGGCTTGCGCGTACGAGGTGCGTCAGACGGCGGTGGTGGGGAGACCGGCCGATCTCCAGGCCTGGAAGCCGCCCGTCAGGTCCGTCGCCCGGTGGAGTCCCAGGGCGTGGAGGGAGACCGCGGCCAGGGTGGAGGCGTAGCCCTCGTTGCAGATGACGACGACCTCGATGTCATGTCCCGTCGCCTCGGGGAGCCGGTGCGACCCCTGGGGGTCGAGGCGCCACTCCAGTTCGTTGCGCTCGACGACCAGTGCGCCCGGGATCAGGCCGTCACGGTCGCGTAGCGCCTGGTACCGGATGTCCACGAGGAGCGAGCCCTCGCCGGAAGCGGCGTACGCCTGCTCCGGCGAGACCCGGGTGTAGGTGGTCCTGAGACGGTCGACGAGGGCGTCGATGCCCTCCGGCGCGGCGCTCACTGCCAGTCCGTCGGACGCTCGACGTGCTCCAGCCGCAGGACCTGCCCGCTGCGGCTGTAGCGGCGGATCAACGGGAGCGGTGGGTAGTACGCGTGGACGGAGACGGCGTGCTCGGCCGGGGACTCGTTGAGCACCTCGTGCACGTGGTGCAGGCCGAAGCTGCGGCCCGTGCCCTCGGTCAGATCGCGCCAGCGGTCCACGTCGGGGGCCAGTTCGAGGGACTTCCAGCCTTCCGAGGGAAGGCGGACGGCCAGGGAGTGTTCGGTGAGCCGGCCGCGCGCGGTGGCGAACGCGCCCCGCGACTCGGCGTGGTCGTGCCAGCCGGTGCCGGTGCCCGGAGGCCAACCGATCAGCCAGGCCTCGCTGCCGCCGGGCCCGTTCAGCCGTACCCACGTACGGCCCTCGGGGTCGAGCGGGAGCGAGCCCACGATCTCGGGGTCCGCCGCAGTGCGCAGCGCGAAGTCGAGAAGCTCGGCGGTCGTCGGACCGGCCGAGATCAGGGTGGGGGAAGACATGGAATGACCGTCCTGGAGGTTCGCGAAGATGCGCGCGATCCCGGAAGGGCACGGGGCGCGCGGGGGAAAGGGCGAATCAACAGGAAGGGCGACACACGCAGCCCGCGTAGCGGAGCAGGTCCATGTGAACCCTCCGCCACAGGCGTACGTCGTTGCCGGTCATGTCCGCGAGTCAAGCACGTGAGCGGGAGACCGGTCAATCGATCACGGAGGTGGGCGTGGTCACGGCCGGGGTGATCGAGGGCGCGCGCGCCGGTTCGGGCGCCCCGCCGCGGACGGCGTCCGCCGCCTCGTACAACTCCGCCGGGCGGACCCCCGCGAAGGTCGCCGCCAGGTGGCCGTCGGGCCGTACCAGCAGCACGGTGTGGGCCGGAGCCCCCGGATAGCTGTCCGCGACCAGCAGGTCCGCGCGGGTCGGGAGCGCGCTGACCGCCGCCGCGAGCCGGGGCATCAGACCGGCGCCGAGCCAGTGGCGGCGGTCCCAGACCCCGGTGCCCGGGGCGACGAGGAGCACCAGCAGCCGGCCCCGGCCGAGCAGGTCGCGCAACGGCACGGTGGTGCCGTCGGGAGCGGTCACCGGGACGTCGGCCACCGGGCCGCCCGGTTCCGTGGCCGTCGGGACCTCCCGTACCGCCACCGGTGGGGCGTACGCGGGCTCCGCGCCCAGCGGTCCCCGGCCGAGGTGGCCGTCGGTGAGCAGACCCTCGGCGGAGCGCGCCGCGCCGGGGAGGTAGGTGCGCAGGCCGCCCCCGCCGCGCAGCGCGGGCATGGCCTGGTCGGCGGCGCGCAGCCGGGCGGCGACCGCCCTGCGGCGCTCGTCCTCGTACCCGTCGAGCAGCGCCTCGGAAGCCCCCTGGTGCCAGGCCACCGCCAGCCTCCAGGCCAGGTTCTCGGCGTCCCGCAGTCCCTCCTCGACGCCCTGGGTGCCCAGCGCGCCCAACAGGTGCGCCGCGTCCCCGGCGAGGTAGGCCCGGCCGTCGCGCCAGCGCCGGGCGAGCCGGTGGTGCAGGGTGTGCACCCCGGTGTCGATCAGGTCGTACGGGGGAGTCGTGCCCCCGCACCACGCCGCGAGGGTGTCCCGGATGAGGGTCACCAGGGCGTCGGGGGTGACGAGTTCGCCGCGCGAGGGGAGCAGCCAGTCCAGCCGCCACACCCCGTCAGGCAGCGGGCGGGCGGTGACCTCGTGGTCCGCGCCGCGGTGCAGCAACGCCTCACCGGGCCAAGGGAGTTCGGTACGCAGCGCGGCCACCGCGTGCCGTTCCACGGCGGTCCGGCCGGGGAAGCGGATCCCGAGCAGCTTGCGGACGGTGGAACGGGCCCCGTCGCAGCCCACGAGGTGGCTGCCGCGCCACCAGGTCGTCTCGCCGCCCCGGGTGTGCGCGGTGATGCCGCGCTCGTCCTGTTCGAGGGCGTCCAGCCGACAGTCGGTCACCAGCCGGACCAGCGGATGCGCGCCGGCGGCGTCGCGCAGTCCGCGCGTCAGGGCGTGCTGGGGCAGGTGCAGCGGGGCCGGGTGGTCCTCGAAGGTGATCCGGTGAGAGTCCCGGCCGCGCCGCATGGTGCGCCACGCGGCGAAGTAGGCGCCCTCGTCGCGCAGTGTCGTACAGCCGAGTCGGTGTGCCATCGCGGCGGTGTCGGCGTGCAGGACGACGGAGCGGGCGGGGCGGGGGTCGTCCTTGCCCGGGCCCTCGTCGAGTACGACGGTGGGTACGCCCGCGCCGGCCAGGGCGAGGGACAGCGCGAGCCCGACGGGGCCCGCGCCGACGACGATCACCGGGTCCATGACGCGGCTCCCGATGTCCGGTATGTGATCACACAACGTATGCAACCGACTGGAAGTGCCTGCGTCAAGTGACACTCGTCGGCGCAACGCGGTGTGGTGCGACGGAAGGTCTCCGCCGCACCACACAGGCTACGCACCATGACTGACTTGGTGTCAGCCGACCCGTCGGTCAGGCACCACCACTGTTGGCGCCGGTGGCCATGTCGTCGACCCGCACCGGGACCACGGCGCCGGTGCCCCGCTTCGACCTGCGCTGCCTGCTCTCCATCCAGGACGCGAAGCTGGTGAGGGCGAAGTTGACCGCGACGTAGATCAGCGCGATCACCACGAAGGTCGCGATCGTGTTGCTGTAGTTCGCCGAGATCTGCCGGGACATCGACATCAGCTCGCCGAGGCCGAGCAGCGTGCCGCCGAGCGCGGTGTCCTTGAGGATCACGACCAACTGGCTGACCAGGGCCGGCAGCATCACGGTGACGGCCTGCGGGATCAGCACGTGGACCATGGTCTGGCCCTTGCGCATGCCGATCGCCTTGGCGGCGTCGGTCTGCCCGTTCGGGAGGGACAGCACGCCCGCCCGGACGATCTCGGCGATCACCGAGGCGTTGTACAGCACCAGGCCCGTGACCACCGCGTACAGCGGGCGGACGTCGGAGGACACACCGCTGTACTGGACGTACAGGGCGTAGCCGAACAGCATCAGCATGAGCACCGGGATGGCGCGGAAGAACTCGACGAACGCGCCGACGGGGACCCGGACCCAGGCGTGGTCGGACAGCCGGCCGATGCCCAGCAGGGCGCCCAGCGGCAGGGCGATCACCATGGCGATCACGCCGGCCTTGAGGGTCTCCAACAGGCCGGGGATCAGGAACGTCGTCCAGATCTGGCTGTCGGTGACGAAGGGGCTCCACTTGTCGGCTTCGAGCTGGTTCTTCTCGGCCATGAGCCCCAGCGCCCACCACACGGCGAGGCCGAGGAGCACGAGGAAGACGCCGGAGTAGATCCAGTTCCGGGCCTTCGCCTTCGGACCCGGTGCGTCGTACAGCACGGACGTCATCGCTTCACCGCCGCTCGCTTGGCCACCCAGCCCAGCAGCAGGCCGGTGGGCAGGGTCAGCAGGACGAAGCCCAGGGCGAAGACCCCGAAGACGGCGAACAGCGCGTCGGCCTCGTTCTCGATCATTTCCTTCATCAGCAGGGCCGCTTCGGCCACGCCGATGGCCGCGGCCACCGTGGTGTTCTTGGTGAGCGCGATCAGTACGTTGGTGAGCGGCGCGATGACCGCCCGGAAGGCCTGGGGGAGCACGATCAGCCGGAGCACCTGGAAGAAGCTCAGGCCCAGCGCGCGCGCCGCCTCGGCCTGGCCCACGGGCACCGTGTTGATGCCCGAGCGCAGTGCCTCACAGACGAAGGTTCCGGTGTAGGCCGTCAGTCCCAGGACCGCCAGTCGGAAACCGGTCTCCTTGAACGTGGTGCCGCCCAAGGTGATGCCGAGGGTCTCGCTGAGACCCAGCGAGCAGCCGATGATCACCAAGGTCAGCGGGGTGTTGCGCACCACGTTGACGTACGTGGTGCCGAAGCCGCGCATCAGCGGGACCGGGCTGACCCGCATTCCCGCCAGGGCGGTGCCCCATATGAGGGACCCGATCGCCGAGTAGAGGGTGAGCTGAACCGTCACCCAGAAGGCTCCGAGCACGTCGTACTGCCCGGAATCAAGAAAGTCGAACACGTTGCCCTGCGCTCTCCCCAGGATGGCCGGTGAGGGGCGCCGCCGCCCGCGGCAGGCGGGCGGCGACGCTCCTCACCGAGGAATCAGCTGCCTTCGGTGATCTGCGGGGCAGGCTCGTTCTTGTAGCCGGCGGGGCCGAAGTTCGTCTTCACGGCCGCCTCCCAGGCGCCGTCCGAGACCATCTTCTTGAGCGCGGCGTTGATCTTGGTCTGGAGCTCCTTGTCGCCCTTCTTCAGACCGATGCCGTAGTTCTCGTTGCTCAGGCTCAGCCCGGCCAGCTTGAACTTGCCCTTGTTCTTCTCCTGCGCGGCGAAGCCGGCCAGGATGGAGTTGTCCGTGGTCAGGGCGTCGACGGCCTTGCTCTCCAGGGCGGTCAGGCACTCGGAGTAGCCGGCGTTCTGCTTGAGGTCGGCCTCGGGGGCCAGCTTCTCCTTGACGTTCTGCGCCGAGGTGGAGCCGGTGACCGAGCAGAGCTTCTTCTTGTTCAGGTCCTCGGCCTTGGTGATCGACGTGTCGTCGGCGCGGACCAGCAGGTCCTGGTGCGCGATGAGGTACGGGCCGGCGAAGTCGACCTTCGCCTTGCGCTTCTCGTTGATCGAGTAGCTCGCGACGACGAACTTCACGTCACCGTTGGAGATCAGGTTCTCGCGCTCGGCGCTGATGGCCTGCTTGAACTCGATCTGGTCGGGCTGGTAGCCGAGTTCCTTGGCCACGTAGGTCGCCACGTCGACGTCGAACCCGGTGAACTTGCCGTCCGGGGTCTTCAGACCGATGCCGGGCTGGTCGAACTTGATGCCGATGACGACCTTGTCCTTCTTGGCGCCACCGCTCGAACCGGCTTCGCCGGACGCCTTGTCGCCGCTGCCGCCACAGGCGGTCGCGGTCAGTGCGAGAGCCACGGCCGCGGCGACGGCCGCTCCGGCCTTGTAAAGCTTCATGGTGAACTTCCCTCGGATGAGACGTGGTTGAACGCCGAGCGAGACGTGTCGCGTCGGCGGGCCCGGTCGTGTCAGGGTTCTGACACCGGATCACTACCAGACGAGACCGTCAGTGATGCAGGATCTTCGACAGGAAGTCCTTGGCGCGGTCGCTGCGGGGGTTGCTGAAGAACTGCTCGGGCACCGCCTCTTCGACGATCTTTCCGTCGGCCATGAAGACGACCCGGTTGGCGGCGGAGCGGGCGAAGCCCATCTCGTGCGTGACGACCACCATGGTCATCCCCTCCCGGGCGAGCTGCTGCATGACCTCCAGCACCTCGTTGATCATCTCCGGGTCGAGAGCCGACGTCGGCTCGTCGAACAGCATCACCTTCGGGTCCATCGCCAGTGCGCGGGCGATGGCCACGCGCTGCTGCTGACCACCGGAGAGCTGCGCCGGGTACTTGTCCGCCTGGGAACCGACGCCGACGCGGTCGAGCAGCGCCTTCGCCTTCTCCGTCGCCTCCGCCGCGTTCGTCTTGCGGACCTTCAACTGGCCCAACATGACGTTCTGCAGGACCGTCTTGTGCGCGAACAGGTTGAACGACTGGAAGACCATGCCGACATCGGCTCGCAGTCGCGCCAATTCCTTGCCCTCGGAGGGCAGTTCCTTGCCGTCGACCGTGATGGTTCCCGAGTCGATGGTCTCCAGCCTGTTGATCGTCCGACACAACGTGGACTTGCCCGATCCCGAGGGACCGATCACCACGACGACCTCACCGCGGGCAATGCTCAGATCGATGTCCTGAAGCACGTGCAGCGCGCCGAAGTGCTTGTTGACGTTGCTCAGTACGACCAGGCTGTCCGCGGCAGCGGCCGCGTCCTGTACGTCCTTGGTCACTGATACTCCGCTCATCGGCTTCTTGCTCCGTCCTCCGTCGGTTGGGAGGACAGTAGTGACGAGGCACGCACACCGTCATCACATCTGAGGGAGAATTGAGCATAACGATCCGGCCTCGCCCGGATACGCTCCGTGCGCGATACCCACGACGGCGCCCCTGTACTCGTACCGGGTGCATAACGGAAGACTCGCGGGCGCGGAACTCCCTTGACGTGGGACTCTGCATCAGCGTGGATGCATGGTGGCCATGAAACCGACATGACGCCGCAATGAAACCGCCACAACGGCGCCACCCGCCGACCGGACGGGACGGACGAGGGAAGGGTGACGCAGTGAGACTGCTGCTCGTCGAGGACGACGACCACGTCGCCGCCGCGCTGTCCGCGATCCTCGCCCGGCACGGCTTCCGGGTGACCCACGCCCGCAACGGCGAGGAGGCGCTGCAGGCGCTCCTGCCGGCCGACGCCCCGCCCTTCGGCGTGGTCCTGCTCGACCTGGGCCTGCCCGACCAGGACGGCTACGAGGTGTGCGGCAAGATCCGCAAGCGCACCGCCACCCCCGTGATCATGGTGACCGCGCGTGGCGACGTGCGCTCACGCATCCACGGCCTGAACATGGGCGCCGACGACTACGTGGTCAAGCCCTACGACACCGGCGAACTCCTCGCCCGGATCCACGCCGTCGCCCGCCGCACCGGCGCCTCCGAGGAGGCCGCCGCCACCGGCACCGGAGCCCCCGCCATCGTCCGGCTCGGCCCGGTCAGCATCGAGCTGCCCACCCGCCGGGTCACCGTCGACGGCACCGACGTACCGCTCACCCGCAAGGAATTCGACCTGCTGGCCCTGCTCGCACAGCGGCCCGGCGTCGTCTTCCGCCGCGAACAGATCATCAGCGAGGTGTGGCGCACCAGCTGGGAAGGCACCGGCCGGACCCTGGAGGTCCACGTCGCCTCGCTGCGCTCCAAGCTGAGCATGCCCGCACTCATCGAGACCGTCCGCGGGGTGGGCTACCGGCTCGTCACCCCGGCCGCCCCCTAGCGGGGTCCCGTCGTGCGCGCCCGACTGCTTCCGCTCCTCGTCGTCCTCATGGCGGGCGTCCTGCTCGCGCTCGGCTTCCCGCTCGCCGTCAGCCTCGCCGCCGGACAACAGCAGCGGGTCGTGGTCGACCGGATCGACGACAGCGCCCGCTTCGCCGCCCTCGCCCAGTTCGTCATCGACGCCGAGGGCTCCGGCTCCACCGGCGCCGACGAACGCCGCGACACCCTCCAACTGGAACTCGCCCGCTACCAGGAGCTGTACGGCATCCGCGTCGGCATCTTCTACCGCGACGACAACGCCATGGCCCGCGCGCCCGGCTGGTGGCAGCTCCCCGATTCCAGGGAGGGGCGCCGCGCCTTCGAGGACGCCCTCGCCGGGCGGCGCAGCCACGACCCGGGCCAGGTGTGGCCCTGGCAGACCGACGGCAGGCTCCTCGTCGTCTCCCCGGTCGTCCTCGACGGCGATGTCGTCGCCGTCGTCGCCACCGAATCGCCCACCGACCAGATGCGGGGCCGGATCCTGCAGGGATGGCTCCTCATCGCGGGCGGCCTCGCCGCCGCCATGCTGGTCGCCTTCGGAGCCGCGCTGCGGCTCACCAGTTGGGTGCTCAAGCCCGTCCAGACCCTGGACGCCGCCGCCCACGGCATCTCCACCGGCAAGATGAACTCCCGGGTCGCGGCCGACAGCGGACCGCCGGAACTACGACGACTGGCCCACTCGTTCAACGAGATGGCGGACAACGTCGAAGAGGTGCTGGAGCAGCAGCGGGCGTTCGTCGCGGACGCCTCCCACCAACTGCGCAACCCGCTCGCCGCGCTGCTCCTGCGCATCGAACTCCTCGCCCTCGAACTTCCCGAGGGGAACGAGGAGATCGCCTCGGTGCGCACCGAGGGTAAACGCCTGACCCAGGTCCTCGACGACCTGCTCGACCTGGCGCTGGCCGAGCACGCCGCCGCCGAGATCTGCCTGATCGACATCGGCGGGCTGGCCGCCGAGCGGGTCACCGCGTGGCGCCCCTTCGCCGAGGAGAAGGGCGTGGAGCTCACCGAGCCCGGCCCGGAGGCCGTCACCGGCTGGGCCGACCCCATCGCCCTGTCCAGCGCCCTCGACGCCGTCATCGACAACGCCCTCAAGTTCACCCCCCGCGGAGAACGCGTCGAGGTCGAGGTCTCCACCGAGGGGCGCTCCGCGCTCGTCACCGTCGCCGACCGGGGCCCCGGCCTCACCCCCGAGGAACTGCTGCGCGTCGGCGACCGCTTCTGGCGCAGCGGACGCCACCAGAACATCAAGGGCTCCGGGCTGGGCCTGTCCATCTCCCGTGCCCTGCTCGCCTCGGGCGGCGGGTCCCTCGCGTACGAGACGAACCCGCCGCACGGACTGCGGGTGACGGTGGCCGTTCCGCACACCGACCCCCACGCGGACTAGTCAGGCCGGTTCACTCGGCATCGTCCCAGGCCAGGGCGGTGCGGGCCGGGTCGGACAGCGCGTACAGCTCGTCCACGGCCCGTACCTCGAAGGTTGCCGCGCGTTCCCGTCCGGCGCGGATGACGGCCGGCAGGTGCAGGGCCGCGCCGCAGGTGCCGCCTTGGAAGCGGCGGGCCCCGTCCGGCAGCAGGCGGTACACCTCGTGGTGGCGGATCGGCCCGGGCGCGCGGCGCCACGACAGGCGGACCGAGGCCTCGCCGTCCCGCTGGGCCGACGCGTCCACCCGCAGCGCGCTCGGGGCGGCGGGCCCGCGCCGCACGGCGGTGTCGTGGACCGACAGGGCCCCGAGCCGCCAGCGCACCGGTCCCGTCCCGCGAGCCGTGATCCGTACGGCCAGGGCGTACGCGGTTCTCCCGGCCCGCGCCCCGAGAGCGACCCGGTCGGTGCGCCAGCCCGGACCGGAGCCGGGGCCGTCGATCCCGAACCAGGTGTACGGGACCGGCTCGCCCGGGCCGGCGGGCTCGCGCACGGCGACGCCCACCTCCACGGTGACCGGGACGCCGCCCGGGGCGCGGGCGTGGACCAGGTCCAGGACCGTCGTACCGGTCAGGGGCAGCCGGGTGGCGTGCAGCCCGACGGCGACGGGCGCGGTGAGGACGCCGTCGACCAGGAGGCTGGAGCCGCCGCGCCACGCCTCGTCGAAGTCCAGGGTGACCGAGGGCCGCGGGCCGTCGGTGTCGACCACCCAGCGCCGCCCGGGCAGCACGTCCTGGAGGCCGAGCCGGTTCCAGGGCGCCGACGAGGTGACCTCGCCGGCCTCGTACCAGCGCTCCCCGTGCCCCGTGTTGAACGAGCAGCCGAAGGGGAGCGCGGTGACGGTGGAGCGGTCGGCGACGACGGTCGCGGGCGCGCGCCAGCCGCTCTCCGGCGCCGGGCGGGCCGGGTCCAGGGAATCGCCCGTCCAGAACCGGTCGTCGGCCCGGTGGAAGGCGCCCGGGGACCGGTCGGTGAGGTGGTTGCGCGTCCACTCGGGCCGGTAGAACCCGATGCCGACGACATGGTCCCGCCCGCGCGGGACGATGGCGTCCCAGTCGACCTCGGCGTTCCAGCCGCGGGACTCGGTGTCCACCGCCGCCCACAGTTCGTGACGGCTGCGGCCCAGTCGTTCGGCGAGGGCGCCGGACTCCGCCAGGGTCCGGGCCGTCCAGCGGAAGTCCACGAACATGCTGTCCGCGACCGTCCCGAACCGGTCCTCGAAGAAGTCCCGGTTCAGCTCGTTCAACGCCCCCTGCCACCCGACCCGACCGGTGGTGTTCATCGCGTCGTACCAGGTGACACGCAGCCCGTGCGCTGCGCCCGCCGCCCGCAGGGCGCGCAGGAACCCCCGCGTCCGGCTCGCGAGCGCGCTGTCCCCGCCGTCCGTCTCGGCGTTGACGAACCAGCCGTCGAACCCGTACGTCCGCGCCACCCGGACGAGTTTCTCCGCGATCGGGAACCGGCCCGAGGCGTCCCGCCGCACCAGGTCGCGGGTCCACCGCAGGTCACCGCCGTACGCGACGGGCGGCAGGAACACGTTGCCCAGCACCCGGACCCCGTTGCGATGGGCCGCGTCGACCACGGGCGCGTTCGGGGCCAGCACGATCCCCTCCCCGGACGACCCTCCCCAGAAGACCAGTTCGTCGATGTACGCCCAGTGCGTGAGCGCGTAGTGGTCGGCGGTCGCGGAACCCTGCGACGGGTTCCCCGCGGTCGGCCCGAAGGACACCAGCGAGGAGATCCGGGCCTGCCCGAGCCGGGCGCCGGGATGCGGCGGCACGGGAGTGAAGCGGCGCGCGAGGGGCACCGTGGCGGTGTTGTGGGCCAGGTCGGGATCCGAGGCGGGACTCCAGGCGCTGAGGGAACGCCAGGTGATCCCGGGGCCGGGGGTTCCCTCCGGGAGCGAGTCCGGGAACCAGTACGAGGCGTACGGGGCGAGATCCGCCGGGGGCGTCGGGCCGCCGGTCGCCGGCACGGCCGTGCCGCCGGCCATCCGCTCCCCGGCGGCCGTCCCCTCCCCGGCGGCCATGGCTCGCGCGGGCCATGCCTGCGCGGCGGCGATCCCCGCCCCGGCTGTGAGCACCGCTCGCCGGGTCGGCCGGGCGGGGTACCTGCGAGGGAGCGGAGCGGTGTGCGGGTCGACACCGCGATCGGGCTCTGACATGCGGGGCTCCTCTGCGGAAGGGACGCTCGGTCAGACCCCGGTCACCTCGGTCACCTCGGTCACGCGCAGCACCTCGGTGATGCCGCGCGCGGACAGGTGCGCCCGGTCCTCGGCGTGTTCCGCCAGGACCACCGCGGGGCGCACCCCCTGAGCCGTGAGCGCGGCCCACGCCTCGAAGAAGGCCCCGCCCGGGGCGCACACCGACCGCTCGGGCGCGGTGCGCGCGCCGCCGACGTCCACGACGAGCGCGGTGGACCGGACGGGCGGGCGGTGCTCCCGGCCCCGCCACCACTCGGCGATCCGGGCGATGGCCGCCCCCTGGGGCTTGATCCGGCGGTCGTTGGTGAGCAACCCCAGGCCGTACTCCAGCTCCGGGAAGTCCGCGAGGTCCCGGGACACGTCGTGCGAACACCACCAGGTCACGCCCCACACGTCCGGGCAGTCCAGCACGTTGGCCACGGTCGCCTCGGTGAACTCCGCCGCGTGCTCCGGCTGGATCAGCGGCGCGGGGGCCCCGACCTCCTGGAGCCACACCGGGCGGTGCGGGTCCGCGGCCCACGCCTTGGACAGCTCGACCAGGTAGGCGGCGTGATGCTCAGTGGCCGTCCCGGTGCGCCCGTGACGCTGGGCGGTCCCGTTGAACACCCAGGAATGCACGGCCGTGGACGCGCCCAGCCGGGCCGCCTGGGCCGCGGTGAAGGGGTGCCCGTCCCGGTACCATGCCGCGTCGTACTCGGCGTGCACGTGGAACCGCCCCGGGGCCCCCTTCTCGCAGGCGGCCAGCATCCGCTCCAGCCACCGCCGCGCCTGCGCCTGGGTGATCCGGTCGGGGTCGGGGTGCGGTGAGTCGGAGAACTGGTTGATCTCGTTGCCCACGGTCATCCCGAGGAAGTTCGGCCGGTCGGCGAGTGCGGCGGCCAGCGTGCGCAGGTACTCCTCCTGCGCCTCCACCACATGGTGGTCGCTGAAGATGTTGCGCCGGTGCCAGGTCCCGGTCCAGGCGGGCAGGAAGTCGAAGCTCGACAGGTGCCCCTGCAACCCGTCGACGTTGACGTCGAGACCGCGTTCGGCGGCGGCGTCGGTGAGCGCGACGAGCTGTTCGACGGCGCGCGGGCGGATCAGCGTGCGGTTCGGCTGGAACAACGGCCACAGCGGGAAGACCCGTACGTGGTCCAGCCCGAGCGCGGCGATCGAGTCGAGGTCGGCCCGGACCTCGTCGAGATCGAAGTCGAGCCAGTGGTGGAACCACCCACGCGTCGGCGTGTAGTTGGCGCCGAACCGGAGCCGGCGGGGGAGGGGAGGGGCGCTGCCGTCGTGCATGAATGATCCTGGAGTTCAGGGGAATTCACCGGACGCCCCACAACCTGCCGCCCGTTCCGAGGGAAAGTCAACAGGTCGGGTGCGGGCGATCTCGACACCCTGAGACTGAATAGGCTGCTTCCGCAGGGCAGTTGACCACTCATGCGCCTCAACGCAAGCCGCAGTAGGGGAGTTGACGATCGAGACTTCCGCGCTAATGCGGTTTAGCCGTGAACCGAATGCCGGTGGCCACGGGGAAAGGGCAGCGAAATGGCCAATGTCGATAACAGGGGTGTTGACGGGCGTGCGCGGAATCCGGTAAGGCGCCGGGGCGGACCGAATCGAAGCCCCTGGCAAGGCCGTTCGGCCGGCGCCCGCCGCCGGTGGTGGCCGCCTGCCGGGGGTCGGATCGCGTACGGTCCCGCCATCGGAGTCCGCGGCGGCGAAGGATGAGGCAGGCATGGCGCGCAGACCCACCATCAAGGACATCGCCCGCCGGTCGGGGGTGTCGGAGAGCGCCGTCTCCTTCGCGCTCAACGACCGCCCGGGGGTGTCCGAGGACACGCGTGCCCGGGTCCGTCTGATCGCCGAGGAGCTCGGTTGGCAGCCCAACAGCGCCGCCCGCGCGCTGTCCGGGGAGCGCTCCGGCGCCGTCGGGCTGGTCCTCGCCCGACCCGCGCACACCCTCGGGGTGGAATCGTTCTTCCTCCGACTCGTCTCCGGTGTCCAGGAGGTGCTGTCGGCGGGGCGGATCGCGCTGCTCTTCCAGGTGGTGGAGGACGTGGACGCGGAGTGTGCCGTGTACCGCCGGTGGTGGGCCGAACGACGGGTGGACGGGGTCATCGTCGTCGATCCCCGGATCGACGACCCGCGACCGGAGCTCCTCGCCGGGTTGGGTCTGCCGGCCGTGATGGTGGGCGGACCGGACGTCCCCGGGGCGGACGACCCGGACACCACGGAGCCGGACCCCATGGACCCGAACACCACGGAGCCGGATCCCACGGACCCGGATCCCATGGAGCCGGACATCACGGACTCGGATCCCATGGAGTCGACCGCCGCTCGGGCCGCTCCTCGGGCCCTTCCTCGGGCCCTTCCTCCTGCCGTCCCGTCGACCCGTCGTCCGTCCACCATCCGGGCCGACGACGCCGGCGCGATGATCCAGGTGCTGGAGCACCTCCACGGACTCGGCCACCGCCGGATCACCCACCTCGCCGGCCTTCCCGGCCTCGCCCACACCGCCCGGCGGACGGCCGCGCTGCGCACCTGGTCCGAGGGGCGCGGGCTCGGCCCCGACCGGGTGCGCTCGGTGGTGACGGACTACTCCGACGCCGAGGGCGCCGCCGCGACCCGCCGGGTCCTCGCCGAGCCGGATCCCCCCACCGCCCTGGTCTACGACAACGACGTGATGGCGCTGGCCGGCCTCGCCGTCGCCACCGAGCTGGGCGTTCCGGTCCCCGGCCGGCTCTCGATCGTCGCCTGGGACGACTCCGCGCTGTGCCGGGTCACCCACCCCCGGCTCACCGCCCTGGTCCGTGACACGGCCGCGTTCGGGCGGCTCGCCGCCGAGGAACTGCTGGCCGTGCTCGCCGGCGGCGTGCCCCGGACCCGGCAGAGCGAGCTGCCGCGACTGGAGCCCCGCGAGAGTACGGCGCCGCCCCCGGCCGCATACTGAGTTCCGACCCCTCCCTGGAGCGCCATCGTGACCAGTTCCACCCCCGCCCTCCCCACCGCTCGAGCCGCCGCCCCGGGCAGCGGCCCGACCGTGGCGATCGACATCGGCGGGACGAAGATCGCCGGAGCTCTGGTGCACCCGGACGGAACGATGACGGCCGGCACCCGCCGCCCCACGCCGCGCGCGGCGAGTGCCGACGCGGTGATGGCGGCGGTCGCCGAGGTCGTCGCGGACCTGGCACGCGACCCTCTGTGGCCCTCGGTGGTCCGCTGCGGAGTCGGCAGTGCGGGCCCCGTCGACACCTCCCGGGGCACGGTCAGCCCGGTCAACATCGGCGCCTGGCGGGAGTTCCCCGTACAGGCCCGGGTCGCGGCGGAACTGGCCGCCCACGGGGCCCGGATCCCAACCGTTCTGGCGGGCGACGGGGTCGCGATGACGGCCGCCGAACACTGGCTGGGCGCCGCCAAGGGGTACGCCAACGCCCTGTGCATGGTCGTCTCCACCGGTGTCGGAGGCGGCCTCGTCCTGAACAACCGGCTCCACCCCGGTCCCACCGGCAACGCGGGCCACATCGGACACATCAGCGTGGCCTTCGACGGGGAACCCTGCGTCTGCGGCGGCCGCGGCTGCCTGGAGTCCCTCGCCTCCGGCACCGCCATCGCCGCCTGGGCCCTCGCCCAGGGCTGGACGCCGGCCGACGGCCAGGAGGCCACCGCCGCCGGTGTCGCGGCCGCCGCCAAGTCGGGCGACCCCGTCGCCGAGGCCGCCTTCGACCGGGCGGGCCGCGCCCTGGCCGCCGCCATCGCCGCCACCGCCACCCTCGTCGAGACCCGCATCGCGGTCATCGGCGGCGGCGTCGCCGCCTCGGGCGACACCCTCTTCGCACCGATCCGGCGGCACCTGGCCTCGTACGCCACCCTGTCGTTCGTCCGGGACATCGAGGTCGTCCCGGCGAGCCTGGGTACCGACGCGGGGCTCATCGGGGCGGCCGCCGCGGCGATGCTGCTGCCCGAGGGCGCTTCCGCCTAGGCCGTCTCCTTCGGATCTTGCCGGGCGGCGGCGCGGGTCAGGCAAGATCCGGAAGAGACGGCCTGGTGCCGTGGCCGGAAGGGTTTGCCGGGCGCCGTGACACGGTGAACCCTTCCGGCCACAGCACCAGGGAGCCCGCGCTCCGCCCGAGACCCGGCGCTCCCGGCTCGACCGGGAGCTACGGCTTGACCGAGCGGTAGTACCGCCGGGCGCCTTCGTGCAGGTCCAACGGATCCGTGTAGATCGCCGTCCGCAGATCCACCAACTGCGCGGCGTGCACCGCGTGCCCGATCCGGTCGCGGCTTTTGATCACGGTCCGGGTGAACTGTTCCGTCAGCTCCTCGCTCGTGTCCTCGCGGGTCACGAGCAGGTTCGGCACGGCGAGCGTGGCCACCGCCGCGGTGTTGCGGGCCCGCGCGTACGCGTCCTGCGGCATCACCGCCGCCCGGTAGTAGCGGGCGGGGCTGCCACTGCCCTGGAGCTTCTCCACCAGGTCGCCCAGCGGCACCAGCCGGATCTCGAAGCGCTCCGACAGCGCGTGCACCGCGTTCGTCGGGAGACCGCCGGACCAGAAGAAGGCGTCGATCCGCCCCGCCTCCAGCTCGGCCGGCATGGTGTCGATGCCTATGGACAGGGGGGTGATGTCCTTCTTCGGGTCCAGTTTGGCCGCCGACAGCAGCCGCTCCGAGATCAGTCGCACGCCGGAGCCGTTCTGGCCGACCGCGACCCGCTTGCCCCGCAGGTCCCGCGTCGACTGCACCGAGGACCCGGCGGGCACCACCAGCTGTACGTAGTCGTCGTACAGCCGTGCCACCCCGCGCAGCCGGTCGGCGCCCGGCTTCCCGTCGAGCCGGTACTTGGACACCGCGTCCGCCGTCGCCACCGTGAAGTCGGCCTGCCCGGCGGCCACCCGCTGGAGGTTCTGCTGCGATCCCTCACTGGGGTCCAGCCGCACCTTCACGCCGGGGATGTCCTCGGCGAGGTCCTCCTTCAGGAGTTGCCCGTAGCGGTGGTAGACGCCGCCGGTGGGGACACCCGTGCTGAACACGAGGTCGCCCTTGAGCTCCGGCTCCCCGAAAGGCCTCAGCCACCAGGCCAGCACGCCGAACACCGTCAGTACGGCCGCCAGGCCCCACAGGGCGCGGCGCCGGCTGATCCGGGGCACTCGGGACGGCAGGAGCGGCATGCTCGCGATCCTACCTTCGGCCCCGTCCCGCCCCCGGGCGGGAGCGGCGCGGCCCTCAGCCGCCGGGGCTGCTCGTCCTCTTCGGCCGCCGGCTGCCCGCCGGGCGACTGCACGGGGGCGCGGAGGGCTCCCCGGTACCGCCTACCCTTGTCGCATGACCAGCAGCAGCGACCGGAGCACGGCAGTGGACGTCAAGGGAACTTACGAGGTGCGCACCTACGGGTGCCAGATGAACGTGCACGACTCCGAGCGGCTTTCCGGTCTGCTGGAGGGCGCGGGCTACACGCGTGCGCCCGAGGGCTCCGACGGTGACGCCGACGTGGTCGTGTTCAACACCTGCGCCGTCCGTGAGAACGCCGACAACAAGCTGTACGGCAACCTCGGCCGGCTCGCCCCGATGAAGACCAAGCGCCCCGGCATGCAGATCGCCGTCGGCGGCTGCCTGGCCCAGAAGGACCGCGACACGATCGTCAAGCGCGCCCCCTGGGTCGACGTCGTCTTCGGCACGCACAACATCGGCAAGCTCCCCGTCCTCCTGGAGCGCGCCCGCGTCCAGGAGGAGGCACAGGTCGAGATCGCCGAGTCGCTGGAGGCCTTCCCCTCGACGCTGCCGACCCGCCGGGAGTCCGCGTACGCCGCCTGGGTGTCCATCTCCGTCGGCTGCAACAACACCTGCACCTTCTGCATCGTCCCGGCGCTGCGCGGCAAGGAGGAGGACCGTCGTCCCGGCGACATCCTCGCCGAGGTCGAGGCCCTGGTCGCCGAGGGCGTCTCCGAGATCACCCTGCTCGGTCAGAACGTCAACGCCTACGGCTCCGACCTGGGGGACCGCGAGGCCTTCAGCAAGCTGCTGCGCGCCTGCGGGCAGATCGAGGGCCTGGAGCGGGTCCGCTTCACCTCGCCGCACCCGCGCGACTTCACCGACGACGTGATCGCGGCCATGGCCGAGACCCCGAACGTGATGCCGCAGCTCCACATGCCGATGCAGTCCGGATCGGACACCATCCTCAAGGCGATGCGCCGCTCGTACCGCCAGGAGCGCTTCCTCGGCATCATCGAGAAGGTCCGCGCCGCCATCCCGCACGCGGCGATCTCCACCGACATCATCGTGGGCTTCCCCGGCGAGACCGAGGAGGACTTCCAACAGACGATGCACGCCGTGCGCGAGGCCCGCTTCGCGAACGCGTTCACCTTCCAGTACTCCAAGCGCCCCGGCACCCCGGCCGCCGACATGGACGGGCAGATCCCCAAGGAAGTCGTCCAGGAGCGCTACATGCGCCTGGTCGCCCTCCAGGAGGAGATCTCCTGGGAGGAGAACAAGAAGCAGGTGGGCCGCACCCTGGAGGTCATGGTCGCGGAGGGCGAGGGCCGCAAGGACGGCGCCACGCACCGCCTGTCCGGCCGCGCGCCCGACAACCGTCTCGTCCACTTCACGAAGCCGGACGAGGACGTGCGCCCGGGCGACGTGGTGACCGTGGACATCACGTACGCGGCCCCGCACCACCTGCTGGCCGAAGGCCCGACGTCGGCCGTGCGCAGGACCCGCGCGGGCGATGCCTGGGAGAAGCGCAACGCGGCCCCGGCGCAGCCGGCGGGCGTCATGCTCGGCATCCCCACCCTCGGCGTCCCGGCCCCCCTCCCGGCCGCCACCTCGGGCTGCGCGGCCCCGGCGTCCGCCTGACGCGCGGTCGCTCCCGCGGTCCGGCCCCGACGGGCCGGACCGCGGACCCGCGCACCGAGGACCCCCTGCACCGAGGACCCCGTGCCCTGATAAAGCCCGTGCCCCGGTGGAGCCGCACGGCCCCGGCCGGCGACGGCTAGGCTGCGGATCATGCTCGTAGCCGCCGCCGTCTGTCCCGCCCCGCCGCTCCTCGTGCCGGAGGTCGCCGCGGGAGCCGCCGCCGAACTGGGCGACGCCCGTACCGCCTGCTCCGACGCGCTCGCCGTGCTCGCCGCCTCCCGACCCGACCTGCTGGTCGTCGTCGGCGCCGCCGACCAGGACCACCGCGGGCCCTACCCCCAGGGCTCCCGGGGCACCTTCCGCGGCCACGGCGTGGAGCTCGACGTGCAACTCGGCGACGGCGACGAGGGGCCGCGCCTGCTGCCGACCCCGCTGGCCGTCGGAGCCTGGCTGTTGCGCCGCGCCCGCTGGGGCGCCACCCCCGTGGAAGGGTTCGGGGTCGGGGAATCGCTCGAAGCCGAACAGTGCCTGCGCGCGGGTCGGGATCTCGCCGCCCGCGAGGAGGCACGCGTCGCCCTGCTCGTGATGGGCGACGGCAGCGCCTGTCGCACGCTCAAGGCCCCCGGTTACCTCGACGAGCGGGCCGCAGGCTTCGACGCGGCCGCCGCCCGCGCCCTCGGATCCGCCGACACCGCCGCGCTGGCCGCCCTCGACGCGGACCTCGCGCACGAACTCAAGGCCGCCGGGCGGGCTCCCTGGCAGGTCCTCGCGGGCGCCGCCGAAGGCGCGGGCCTCGACGGCCGGCTGCTGTACGAGGACGCCCCGTACGGGGTCGGCTACTTCGTCGCCGCCTGGTCCTGACGCCGGCCCGGCGGGCACCCGGGCCCCCGCGTCCGGGCACGAGAGAGGGGCGCGGGGTTCGTCGAACCCTCGCGCCCCTCTCCGGCGACCACGTCAGGAAGTCGCCGGCGGCGTCGGCCCGCCGGGGGCGTCCTTGTGCGCGATCTTGCCCAGGGCGTCCTTCGCCTTGCCCGTCCCGCTCGTGATCTGACCGCTGTACTTGCCCTTGGTCTTGGAGTCCACGGTCTTGGCGACCTTCTCCAGACCCTCGGAGATCCTGCCCTCGTGCTGCTGCGCGAGGTCGCCGACCTTGTCCTTGGCCGGAGCGAGCTTGGCCTTCAGATTGTCCAGCAGGCCCATGGGTCACCCTTCAGTGGCGATGGCTACGTACGGGCGCCCTCGCCGGCCTCGTTGTCCAGGGAAGCCTCCGCGGACTTCTGCTGCGGAATCTCCGCGGCCGTCGCCGCCGGAGCCTCCGCCCCAGTCGCCTCGACCGTCGCTTCCTCGGACGGGACCGTCAGGTCCTCGGACGCGACCCCATCGGTCGAGCCCTGCTCCTTACGGCCAAAAAACCGGCTGAAAACGCCCATGTCTACTCCCGTAACGTTACTCGTGCGAATGAAGTTCCGCCGTGGCCGAAACGGCCTCCGCCGGGTACACGCCGGGCCGGAACCTCGCCAGGGCAACGACTCCGACCACGCCCCGTCACGTAGCTCGATCGGGTACCGGCCGCCGGGTTTGCGAGACTGTGTCGGTGAGGAATCCAGCCCCCGCCCCGCGGGTCATCGCCGTCGTCGGTCCCACCGCGGCCGGAAAGTCCGACTTGGGCGTCGCCCTGGCCCGCCATTTCGACGGCGAGGTCGTCAACGCCGACTCCATGCAGCTGTACCGGGGGATGGACATCGGCACCGCGAAGCTGACGCGGGAGGAGCGCGGCGGGGTCCCGCACCACCTCCTCGACGTCTGGGACGTCACCGAGACCGCGAGCGTCGCCGAGTACCAGCGCCTCGCCCGCGCCGAGATCGACCGACTCCTCGCGCAGGGCCGTACGCCCGTCCTCGTCGGCGGCTCCGGGCTGTACGTCCGCGGCGCGCTCGACGCGATGGAGTTCCCCGGCACCGACCCGGAGGTACGGGCCCGGCTGGAGGAGGAGGCCACCCTGCGCGGCCCCGGAGCCCTGCACGCCCGGCTCGCCGTCGCCGATCCGATCGCCGCCCAGGCGATCCTCCCCAGCAACGGCCGCCGGATCGTCCGCGCCCTGGAGGTCATCGAGATCACCGGGCGCCCGTACACCGCGAACCTGCCCGGCCACGAGTCCGTCTACGAAACCGTCCAGATCGGCGTCGACGTGGGCCGGCCGGAACTCGACGAACGGATCGCGCTGCGGGTCGACCGGATGTGGGAGGCCGGGCTCGTGGACGAGGTCCGCGACCTGGAGGCCCGGGGCCTGCGCGACGGGATCACCGCCTCCCGCGCACTCGGCTACCAGCAGGTGTTGTCCGCCCTCGCGGGCGCGTGCACCGAGGACGAGGCGCGGGCCGAGACCGTCCGCGCCACCAAGCGGTTCGCCCGCCGACAGGACTCGTGGTTCCGGCGCGACCCGCGCGTGCACTGGCTGAGCGGCGCCCTCGCGGACCGCGGGGAACTCGTCGGACTAGCGCAGACGTTGGTCGAACGAGCGGTCACAGCCTGATCACGTGATGGCATCGGGACGCCCCGTGCGCCCGTACCGGGGCCGGGGGCGTGCCATCATCAAACTTCTGAACAGCGGCGTACGAAGTCCGAGTGGGGAGGGCGCGTGGCTATGGAGGCCGGCCCCCGTGACACCGGGCGGGACGACACCAGACGGGAAGCGGACCCGATGCTTCACAGCGGGATCGCCGAACCGGTCGGGTCGGACCGCCCGGACGCCCTCGGCCTGCCCGCCGACCCGGCGCGGCTGACCCCCGACGGCCCCGACGCCCCGGACATCGTCGCCCTGGACGCCTCGGGCCCCGAGTTCGAGGTCGAACTGCGGCCGCAGCGCCGCCTGCGGATCTGGCAGATCGCCCCCATCGTGATGCTCGCCGCCGCCGGATCCCTGATGTTCGCCTTCCCGCTCGCCTTCGAGTTCGGCGACGGCGGAGCCGTGGTCGCCATGCTGGGTTTCCTCATCAGCTGCTGCGCCGGCGGGTGGGCCATGATGGCCGCGCGCCGCGTCGGCCACTCCTGGCCCGGACTGCCGCCCCGCGGCAGCGGCCGCCGCCCCGATTGGCGCATGGCCGCGCTGTACGCGGTGATGGCCATCGCCCTTGTGTCCCTGGCCGTGTACCGGGTCGCGCGCCTGCGCTGAGCGGGTCCGCTCGCCCTCCCCGCCGTGCCCGCACGCCGCGGACACCGGGCGTCCGCCCGGAGGCGGAAGGGGCCCCGAAGGTACGATGACCTGGTGACGCACCGCACTCTTTCCTTCCTCAAGGGCCACGGGACCGAGAACGACTTCGTGATCGTCCCGGACCCGGACAACGCCGTCGACCTGCCCGCGACCGCCGTCGCCGCCCTGTGCGACCGGCGTGCAGGCATCGGGGCCGACGGGGTGCTGCACGTCGTGCGATCCGCCGCCCACCCCGACACGGCGCACCTGGCCGACGAGGCCGAGTGGTTCATGGACTACCGCAACAGCGACGGGTCCATCGCCGAGATGTGCGGCAACGGCGTCAGGGTCTTCGCCCGCTACCTCCTGCACGCCGGCCACGTCGAGCCCGGCGACCTCGCCGTCGCCACCCGGGGCGGCGTCAAGCGCGTCCACCTCGACAAGAGCGGCGACGTCACGGTCTCCATGGGCCGCGCCGAACTGCCCGTCGGCGACGTCACCGTCTCCGTCGGCGAACGCTCGTGGCCCGCGCGGAACGTGAACATGGGCAACCCACACGCGGTGGCCTTCGTCGACAGCCTCGACGACGCCGGAAACCTCTACACCGCCCCGCCGTTCAGCCCCGCGTCCGCGTACCCGACCGGAGTCAACGTCGAGTTCGTCGTCGACCGGGGCCCCCGGCACGTCGCGATGCGCGTCCACGAACGCGGCTCCGGCGAGACCCGCTCCTGTGGCACCGGCGCCTGCGCCGTCGCCGTGGCCGCCATCCGACGCGACGGCGTCGACCCGGCCGTGACCGGCGAACCGGTCACGTACACCGTCGACCTCCCCGGCGGACGACTCGTCATCACCGAGCACCCCGACGGGCAGATCGACATGACCGGACCGGCCGTCATCGTGGCCGAGGGCGAGTTCGATCCGACCTGGCTCACCGAAACGGCTTTCGCGTGAAGGTTCCCTCCAATGGGTGATCCGTTTCACGCTGAGCGAGAGGTGGACTGCGCCACGTGGTGGGGTCGGTAACATCAGGCACCGGCCCTGAGGGCTCACCCCATGCCCACCACCGCCGGTCGAAGCCGCCGGAGGTGCCCATGAGTGCAGAGGCCACGAACCCCGAAGCACACCCCGAAGCGCGCCCTGAGCTGCGTAGACGGGGCCGGAGCAGGCTTGATCTGCGCCGGCTCGGGCGTGCGGCGCTGCTCGGGCCCACGTCCCGAGACCGGCTTCCCGACGCCATCGGACACGTGGCGGAAGCGCATCGCGCCCACCATCCGGACGCCGATCTGTCCATTCTGCGACGCGCATATCTGCTCGCGGAGACCTCTCACCGCGGCCAAATGCGAAAAAGTGGTGAGCCGTACATCACACATCCGCTCGCCGTCACCCTGATCCTCGCGGAACTCGGCGCGGAGACAACGACGTTGACGGCGTCCCTCCTCCACGACACCGTCGAGGACACGGACGTGACCCTCGATCAGGTACGCGAGGAGTTCGGCGACGAGGTCTGCTTCATCGTGGACGGCGTCACCAAGGTCGAGAAGATCGACTACGGCGCCGCCGCCGAACCCGAGACCTTCCGCAAGATGCTCGTCGCCACCGGCAACGACGTCCGCGTGATGTCCATCAAACTCGCCGACCGGCTGCACAACATGCGCACCCTCGGCGTGATGCGCCCCGAGAAACAGGCGCGCATCGCCAAGGTCACCCGCGACGTCCTTATCCCGCTCGCCGAACGGCTCGGCGTACAGGCCCTCAAGACCGAGTTGGAAGACCTCGTCTTCGCGATCCTGCACCCCGAGGGGTACGAGGAGACCCGCGCGCTCATCGCCGCCCACGCCGGAGAACGCGACCCACTGCCCGGCATCGCGGACTCCGTGCGGGGCGTCCTGCGCGACGCCGGCATCGCCGCCGAGGTCGTGGTCCGCCCCCGCCACTTCGTCTCCGTGCACCGCATCTCCCGCAAGCGCGGCGAACTGCGCGGCTCCGACCTCGGCCGGGTCCTCATCCTCGTCGGCGAGAACGCCGACTGCTACGCGGTCCTCGGGGAACTCCACACCTGTTTCACCCCGGTGGTCTCGGAGTTCAAGGACTTCATCGCCTCCCCGAAGTTCAACCTCTACCAGTCGCTGCACACCGCCGTCGCCACCTCCGAGGGGCACGTTGCCGAGGTCATCGTCCGCACCCGGCAGATGCACCGCGTCGCCGAGGCCGGTGTGGTCGCGCTCGGCAATCCCTACACCACCCCGCCGGTCGACGCCGCCGAGGGCGACGAGGAGCGGGTCGACCCGACGAGACCCGGCTGGTTGTCCCGACTGCTCGACTGGCAACAGTCCGCACCCGACCCCGACACCTTCTGGACGGTGCTGCGCGCCGAACTGGCCCAGGACCGCGAGATCACCGTCTTCCGGGCCGACGGCGGGACGCTGGGCCTGCCGGGCGGGGCGAGTTGTATCGACGCCGCCTACGCCCAGTACGGGGAGGCGGCGCACGGATGTATCGGCGCCCGGGTCAACGGGCGCCTCACCTCGCTCTCGTCCCGGCTGTCCGACGGGGACACCGTTCAACTCCTGCTCTCGCACGACGCCTCCTCCGGGCCCGCCGCCGACTGGCTCGACCACGCCAAGACCCCGGCCGCCCGCATCGCCATCAGCGGCTGGCTCCAGACCCACCCCGACTCCGCGGCCGCCACCACCACCGCCGCCCGGGCCCCGCTCTCCGTCGTGGGCGCGCGGGGCGGCGGGGCGAACGCCGTCGCAGACCTGCCGGACGCGCCCGTACGCCTGGCCGGCTGTTGCACCCCCGTACCGCCGGACGCCGTCGCCGGGTTCGTCGTCCGCGGCGGGGCCGTCACCGTGCACCGCGTCCACTGCCCGGCGGTGGCCCAGATGCGCGACGTCGGCCGTACGTCCGTCGCCGTGCACTGGCGGGCCACCGCGGACTGCCGCGTGACCCTCCTCGCCGAATCGTTCGGCCGCCCGCACCTCCTGGCCGATCTGACCGAGGCGATCGCCCGCGAAGGGGTCGAGGTGGTCTCCGCGACCGTGGAACCGCCCGTCGAACAGCGGGTCCGGCACTCCTACACCCTCCAACTGCCCGACGCGACGGGGCTGCCGGCCCTGATGCGGGCGATGAGGGACGTACCGGGCGTGTACGACGTCAGCCGGGCGTAGCGGCACAGCCGGGCGAAGCGGGGAAGACAGGGGGCCGGGGGGCCCGGGGGTTCGGGGGAACGGGAATCCGGGGGCGGAACGCACGTCGGCCCGGCCATGGCGTCGGACGCCCTCGTTCGGGTGCACCCGGCGCGCGCCGTTCGCGGCCCGATACCGGGCGCTGGTAAGCGATGGGGGATGCAGCTCACCTCCCCCCGCCTGCGTGCCGCCCTGCTCGCCGCCGCCTCGCTCACCCTCGTCGCCGCCGTGCTGCCCCCGCCCCAGTCGCTGGGCATCGGCGACCGGCTCTTCCCCGAGCTCGGCAACCCCGGGTACGACGTCCTCTCGTACGACCTGTCCTTCACGTACAAGGACAACCGGACCCCGCTCGACGCCGTCACCGTCATCAGCGCCCGCACCCTGCACGCGCTGGACCGCATCAACCTCGACTTCACCCACGGCCAGGTGGCGTCCGCCGAGGTCAACGGGGAACCGGCCCGGTTCGAGAGCGCGGGCGAGGACCTCGTGCTGACCCCCGCCCGCCCGGTCACACAGGGATCCGTGCTGAGCATCACCGTGCGCCACACCAGCGACCCGCGCGGCCGCGGCGACGGCGGCTGGGTGCCCACCGAGGACGGACTGGCCATGGCCAACCAGGCCGACGCCGCCCACCGCGTCTTCCCGTGCAACGACCACCCCGCCGACAAGGCGTACTTCACCTTCCGGATCACCGCACCGGCCGGACTCACGGCCGTGGCCAACGGACTGCCGGGCGCCCTCCCGACCCGGAGCGCGGGCGGCCCGACCACCTGGACGTACCGCACCCTGCACCCCATGGCCACCGAGCTGGCCCAGGTCTCCGTCGGGACCTCGGAGGTCGTCCACCACACGGGCCCGCACGGACTGCCGCTGCGCGACGTGGTGCCCGCCGCCGACCGGGTGCGCCTGGAACCCTGGCTGAAGAAGACCGACGGTCACGTCCGGTGGATGGAGGAGCGGGTCGGGCGCTACCCCTTCGAGAACTACGGGGTGCTGATCGCGCGGGCCACGACCGGCTTCGAGCTGGAGACCCAGACCCTCTCGCTCTTCGAGCACGGCCTGTTCTCCGGGAACGCCGGCTACCCGGAGTGGTACGTCGAGTCCGTGATGGTCCACGAGCTCGCACACCAGTGGTTCGGGGACAGCGTCAGCCCCCGCACCTGGTCCGACCTGTGGCTCAACGAAGGACACGCGACCTGGTACGAGGCCCTGTACGCCGACGGGCTCGGCAAGTACTCCCTGGAGCGGCGCATGCGCGAGGCGTACCAGCGCTCCGACCAGTGGCGGGCCGCCGGCGGCCCCCCGGCCGCCCCGAAGGCCGCGGCCCCCGGGGAGAAGATCGGCCTGTTCCGGCCCGTGGTCTACGACGGGGCCGCGCTGATCCTGTACGCCCTGCGCCAGGAGGTCGGCGTCGCGACCTTCGACCGGATCGAGCGCCGCTGGGTGGCCGAACACGCGGATTCCACGGCCGGCACGGACGACTTCGTACGCCTGGCGTCACAGGAGGCGGGGCGCGACCTGACGGCCTTCCTCAAGCCGTGGCTGTACGGGACGACCACCCCGGCGATGCCGGGGCACCCGGAATGGGGCGGCCCGAAAAGCGTGTGACGCGCCCGGAACGGGCATGTCACCATCAACGAGGCCGTTCGGCGACCGATCGAGCCCATGGGGCGACCGATCGGGCGTGATCGGGCCTGGTCGGGCCTGATCGGGCCAGGGCTCGGGTTCCGGGAATCACCGGGCGGCGTGACGCGTTGGACGTGACAGTGTTATGTGACGTTCGGCGGTAGCGTTGGCCATCGCCGGGCGCGACGCATTCGAATCGACGTAAGGATCCAATGACCTCCTCTTCTTCCCCTTCCCAGGACGCGCGGGACGCACAGGACGTGCGTGACCCGCAGAGCTTCACCGAGAGCCTTCGGGCCGATGCCCTGATGGAAGAGGACGTCGCCTGGAGCCACGAGATCGACGGAGACCGGGACGGCGAGCAGTTCGAGCGCTCCGAGCGCGCGGCCCTGCGGCGCGTGGTCGGCCTCTCCACCGAACTCGAAGACGTCACCGAGGTCGAGTACCGACAGCTCCGACTGGAGCGCGTCGTACTCGTCGGTGTCTGGACCTCCGGCACGGTGACGGACGCCGAGAACTCCCTCGCGGAGCTCGCCGCCCTCGCCGAGACGGCGGGCGCCCTCGTTCTCGACGGCGTGATCCAGCGTCGCGACAAGCCCGACCCGGCCACCTTCATCGGTTCCGGCAAGGCCCGCGAGCTGCGCGACATCGTCATGGAGAGCGGCGCCGACACCGTCGTCTGCGACGGAGAGCTGAGCCCCGGCCAGCTCATCGCCCTCGAAGACGTCGTCAAGGTCAAGGTCGTCGACCGCACCGCGCTCATCCTCGACATCTTCGCCCAGCACGCGAAGTCCCGAGAGGGCAAGGCCCAGGTCGCGCTCGCGCAGATGCAGTACATGCTGCCGCGCCTGCGTGGCTGGGGTGCCTCGCTGTCCCGTCAGATGGGTGGCGGCGGCGGTGGCGGCATGGCCACCCGAGGCCCCGGTGAAACCAAGATCGAGACCGACCGGCGTCGGATCCGCGAGAAGATGGCGAAGATGCGCCGGGAGATCGCGGACATGAAGACCGGCCGCGACATCAAGCGGCAGGAACGTCGCCGCAACAAGGTTCCCTCGGTCGCCATCGCCGGCTACACCAACGCCGGCAAGTCCTCGCTGCTCAACCGCCTCACGGGCGCCGGCGTGCTGGTGGAGAACTCGCTGTTCGCCACCCTCGACCCGACCGTGCGCCGGGCCGAGACGCCGTCCGGCCGGATCTACACCCTGGCCGACACCGTCGGTTTCGTCCGGCACCTGCCCCACCACCTGGTCGAGGCGTTCCGCTCCACGATGGAGGAGGTCGGCGACTCCGACCTCATCCTGCACATCGTGGACGGCTCCCACCCGGCCCCGGAGGAGCAGCTCGCGGCCGTACGCGAGGTCATCCGCGAGGTCGGCGCGGTCAACGTGCCCGAGATCGTCGTGATCAACAAGGCGGACGCCGCGGACCCGCTCGTTCTCCAGCGGCTGCTGCGCATCGAGCGGCACTCCATCGCCGTCTCGGCCCGCACCGGCATGGGCATCGAGGAACTGCTGACGCTCATCGACACCGAGCTGCCGCGGCCCGAGGTCGAGGTGGAGGCACTGGTGCCGTACACCCGCGGCTCGCTGATCGCCCGGGCACACGCCGAGGGCGAGGTGATCTCCGAGGAGCACACCCCGGAGGGCACCCTGCTCAAGGCGAGGGTCCACCAAGAACTGGCCGCGGACCTGGCGCCGTACGTGCCGGCGAAGCATTGACCGGTGTGTCGCTGAAGCGCTGAGACATACGACGGTGAAGCGCTGAGACGTGCGTCGGTGAGCGCTGAGGCGCGAGTCGGTGAAGCGTTGAGAAGGGCGTCGGTGAAGCGCTGACACGCGCGACACGGCGCGACATCACGTGACGGAGGGCCCCCGCGACCGCGGGGGCCCTCCGTCACGTGATGCTTTCTCGTACCGGGCCCGATGCTCTTCGTAGGGGGCTCGTCGCGGAACCGGACTCATCTCGCGGTCCCGTTCCGGGCGCGGCGCATGCTCCGCGTCGGGCCGGGCGCCGCGCGCCCGGCCCACCCGCTACTTGAACTTGGCGCTCACCGCGGAGTAGATGCCCTTGGCCTCCGGGCCCAGACGCGGACCGGCCAGCCAACCGGCCTTGGCCGGGCCGATCGAGGTGTTCGACACCAGCGCAGGCCTGCCGTCGGCACCCGCCGCGACCCAACCGCCACCCGAGGAACCGCCGGTCATGGTGCAACCTATGCGGTACATCACCGGGTCGGCCGCCTTCAACGACAGACGACCGGGCTTGTCCGTGCACTGGAACGCCCTCTGGCCGTCGAACGGAGCCGCCGCCGGGTAGCCCGTCGCCGTGATGCCCGCGACCTTGCCCACCGCCGGCGCGTTGAACTCCACCGGGAGCGCCGAACCGACCGTCTCCTCCAGCGACTTGCCGCTGCCCTTCTCCGGAGCGACGTGCAGCACCGCGAAGTCGTACGGCGCGCCCGCGCCGCCGGTCGGACCACCCGAAGCGATCCACTGGTCCGAGGTCTGCGCCCAGTCGCTCCACCACACGCCGTACGGGGCGACCTGCTCGCGCGGCGCGCCCTTCAGTTGGGCCGACGCCCTGCCCGCGTTGTTGTAGGACGGCACGAACGCGATGTTGCGGTACCAGCCGCCCGCCTTGCCCGCGTGGACGCAGTGACCCGCAGTCCAGACCATGTTGGACTTGCCCGGGTGGGCCGGGTCCTTCACCACGGTCGCCGAGCAGACCATCGAACCCTCGGGGCCGTCGAAGAAGACCTTGCCCGACACCGGAATGCTGGAGTGGTACGGCGCCGCCGCACCCCTTGCCCGCACCGGCGCCGGGGTCGGGTCCGTGACACCCTGGTCCTTGCCCGCGTCCTGGTCCACGGCCGGAGGCTGCGGAGTCTTGTCGGCGTCACGCATGCGGTCCGGGTCCCACAGACCCTCGATGACCGGGTTGATGTAGTCGCCCGCCTCGCGGAGCCAGTCCTCCTGCTTCCAGTTCTTCCACGCACCGCCCCGCCACTTCTCCAGGTCGACGCCGTGCTCCTTGAGCTTGTCCTTGAGCTCGTCCGGGATCGTGATCCCGTCCGTGGCACCGGACGGAAGGCTCGCGGCCACGGTCGGCTTGGCGTCCCCGCCGGCCTCCCCGTCGCCGGGGCCGCAGGCTGCGGCGGTCAGCGCGAGCGCGGCCGCGCACAGGATCGCGGTGACCGGTCGGATCGGTCGCATGTCGTAAATCCCCCTGGTGTTTCGAGGCGTTGAACGGGGTGGAGTGCGGTTGCCGCACGGATGTACGGCAAGCGCAGCACCCCACTATGCCGCTGCCTCCAAGGACGGCAGAGCCCGGGGCCGTGGTTCCTGCCCTTCGAACCATCCTCGGAACTTGTTCGATTCGGACATCTCGGAGGACATCGCGGCGGGCTTTACGGCGGATGTCGCGGCGGATATCGGGGCGAACTTCGCAACGGGTTTGCGACGGGTGCGCGACGGACTTCGGAACGGACTTCGCGACGGACAAGGATCTTCGGTCCACCCGTGATCCGTGGCCGCCGCCGTCGTTGGTACGTACGGGGGACGGGGGAGCAGCGTTCATGTTCGAAACGCAATCCGGAAGAGAATCCGTGCGGGAGGACCGACACTCGTGGCTTTGAGCGAGGCTTTCACCGAGTCGGCCGCGGCCGCGGAGCAGATCCCGCCGCAAGGAACCAGAGGACCCGTCGCCGCCGAAACCATCCTGCGCAGGCAGGCACAACGAGAGTCCGCCGCCCGGACATACGCGCGCTCGCTGCCCATCGTTCCGGTGCGCGCCCGGGGCCTCACGATCGAGGGCGCGGACGGACGCCGCTACCTCGACTGCCTGTCCGGTGCGGGCACCCTCGCCCTCGGGCACAACCACCCCGTGGTGCTCGAAGCCATCCGCGGCGTCCTCGACTCCGGGGCACCGCTACACGTCCTCGACCTGGCGACCCCGGTCAAGGACGCCTTCACCACCGAGCTGTTCGCGAACCTTCCGGCAGCGCTCGCGGCCGACGCCCGGATCCAGTTCTGCGGGCCGGCCGGGACGGACGCCGTCGAAGCCGCGCTCAAACTGGTCCGCACCGCCACCGGGCGTTCCGGGCTGATGGCCTTCACGGGCGCGTACCACGGCATGACGGCGGGAGCACTGGACGCCTCCGGTGGAGCCCCCGACGTACGGGTCACCCGGCTTCCGTACCCACAAGACCACCGCTGCCCGTTCGGCGTCGGCGGAGCCGAGGGCGCCCGACTCGGAGCCCGTTGGACCGAGAGCCTGCTCGACGATCCGAAGGGCGGAGTACCCACCCCTGCCGGGCTCATCGTCGAACCCGTACAGGGAGAGGGCGGCGTCCACCCCGCCCCGGACGACTGGCTCCGGCGGATGCGTGAGATCACCCAGGCCCGGGGGATCCCCCTGATCGCGGACGAGGTCCAGACGGGTGTGGGGCGCACCGGGGCCTTCTGGGGCGTGGACCACGCGGGAGTGGTGCCCGACGTGATGGTGCTGTCCAAGGCCATCGGCGGCAGCCTGCCGCTCGCGGTGATCGTCTACCGGTCCGAACTCGACGTCTGGGCGCCAGGGGCCCACGCCGGCACGTTCCGCGGCAACCAACTGGCCATGGCCGCAGGCACCGCCACCCTCTCCTACGTCCGCCGCAACAACCTCGCGGAACGCGCCGGGGTACTGGGCGAACGCATGCTGACCGCCCTGCGCGCACTGGCCGCCGACCATCCGTGCATCGGCGACGTACGAGGACGCGGCCTGATGCTGGGCATCGAACTCGTGGACCCCGACACCGGGGACGCCGCCCCGGACCTCGCCAGCACCGTCCGCCAGGAGTGCCTGGACCGCGGGCTGATCGTCGAACTCGGGGGCCGTCACTCCTGTGTGGTCCGCCTGCTACCCCCGCTGACCCTGACCGACGAGCAGGCCGCAGCCGTCCTGGAGCGGCTGGCCGACGCCATCGCCGCCACCGCCCGACGGACCCACTGATCTCACCCGCACCCCAAGGACCCCCGATGCCGGACTCCTCCACCCCCCACCCCACCCCGTCCCCGAGGGCCGGCAGCCCGACGCCGAACCTCACGCCCACGCCAAACCTCACGCCGGCGCCCGGCACGAGCCCGGGGTTCAGCCCGAGCCCTGGGCCGGGCCCAAGCCCGGAGTCGGGCCGGAGCCCGGAGCCGGGCCGGAGGGCGGAATTCAGCCCGAGGCCGACTCCGAGCCCCGAAGCCAGTCCGGCCGAGGGCCGCCGGTCGGGCCGGGCCCTCCGGCCGGGGGAGAGCCCGGCCTTGGAGTTTGGCGGGAGAGCGGGCGGCGATCCAGGCTTGGGCCTCAGCCCGGTGGAGGTGCCAGGCCCGGGCTCGGCGCAGGTTCCGGGCCGAGCGCAGGTCTCGGGCCCGGCGCAGGTGCCAGGCCCGGCGCAAGTTCCGGGCCCAGTGCAGGTCTCGGGCCCGGCGCAGGTTCCGGGCCGAGCGCAGGTCTCGGGCCCTGTGGAGGTGCCAGGCCCGGAGTTCAGCCCGGGCGGTGGTTGCGATCCGAGCCCGGGGCCCTCCCCGCTTTCCGGCACGGCCCACCCCGCCCCGTTCGCTGCCGCGCCTGAAGCTCCCGACCCGGTCCTTCCTCTCGACCGCGCGGCCCCGGCCGTCCGTACCCCCGACCCGGTCGGCGCCCCTATGGCCTCAGCCCCGGCCACCGCGGGTCCGCCCGCCTCGGCTGCGGCCGCACTGGTCAGGACCCCGAGCCCGGCTTCGGCCACCTCGGCCACCTCGGCTGCCGAGGTGTCGGCTCCCTCGACTTCGCCACGGGGCGCCGGTCCGGCCGTCCCGACCACGGGCACGGCCAGCGCCCCGGAGGTCGCGAACCCGGTCGACTCGGTCTCGACGCTGGATACGACTGCGACTGCGACTTCGACGCCGAGGGCGTTCGCCCCCGGCCTAGCCTCGGTTTCGGGCGGGACGCCGGCTCGGGAGACCCCGGCGGCGGAGGCGTGGTCAGTACCGGTTCTGGCGCCGACGGCGGCCCTGGACTGGGCGGTGGCTCGCCCCGCACAGGCCCCCGACCACACCGACCCGGACGTCCCGGTCAGGTCCGAGCCCCTTGGCATCCGGGCCTCAACCCACGCGCCCCTGGGTACACGGACGCCCGTCCCGGACTTGGCGACACGTCACCGGATCCCGGCGTTGGCCACCATGGCCTCCTGGCCGGCCCCGGATCCCGCCCCGGCGGCGAGCCAGGCCCGGCCGGCCCCGAACAACGGTCCCCTGTCCGCCGCCCAGCCCCCACACGGCACGCCCGCGCAGGGGGTCACGGGCCAGGACCTCACCCCGCTTCTCTGGCTCGCCCCCACTTCGCTCGGCTCGGGACCTGTTCCGGCCGAGGCCCGGTCCCTCGACCCGGGAGAGGGCGGACCCGGCCAGGCCCATGCGTCGTCCCCGAGCCAGGCGTCGTTCCGGGAGGACACCCCTTCACTCCCTCTCGTACCGGATCCGGTACGAGATACCGCCCCCACCTCGGCACCCAACCCGCCGACCCCGGGCGCCCGGCCGGAGTCGACACCGACAGCGGACACCCGCCAGGACCCGCCCGGTTCCGACACCGCACCTGGCTTCGACACCCCGCCCACTTACGAGGCTGTGCCCAGCCCCAGCCCCAGCCCCAGCCTCAGCCCTAGTTCCGGTTCCAGTCCTGCCATCGCTCCGGCGCCCGAGGCCGCTCCGCCGGCAGGTCCGGAGCCCGACCGCGTACCGGACCTGCCGGGACACCACCGCGCCCCGGCCGCCCCGGAAGCCGACCGCTCCCAAGCCGCCCCGACATCCACAGTCGATCCAGCGTCCCCGGCCGAGGCGGTGGTCCGGGACGAGGTGGCGGCCGAACCACACCACACGGCGGTGTCCCCGGGTGTTGGCGTGCCACGGCAGTTGGGCGGGAACCGTAGATCCGGAGCAGCAGGAGCCGGTCCTGTCGGACCGGAATCGGCGATGCTCCCCGATCTCCTCGACCACCCCGACCCGGCCGTCGCCGCCGAAGCCGCCGCGGTGGAGAACCTGCTGCGGTGCTGGGTCCGCGAAAGTGGCCTCGGCTGCCCCGACGGGCCCGCCGGAACACCGCTCCGCATCCCCCTCCCCGCATCCGGCACGGCGGTGCTCGTCGCCGTCCGGCACTGGTCCAAGGCCGGCTGGCACCGCTTCGCTCCCGCCCGGATCGAAGGCGCCCCGGCCGAAGCCCCCGCCCTGGACGCCGTGACCCTCGCCGCGCTCATCGCACGTGAGGGCACCGGCCGGGGCGGCGCCGATCTGGTCGGCCGGGTCGCCGACTCGGTCCAGCGCACGGCGGAGTTCATCGCCGACCGGCGAGCCCGCCCCGCCGCCCCCGCGCCCGTCGCCGAGGACCGATTCCTCACCGCCGAACAGTCCCTCCTTCTCGGTCATCCCCTGCACCCGACCCCGAAGAGCCGCGAAGGCCTCTCCGAAGCCGAGGTGCGCCGCTACTCACCCGAACTCCACGGCTCCTTCCCCCTGCACTGGTTCGCGGTCGCGCCCGCCGTCCTCGCCACCGATTCCGCCTGGACCGAACGAGGCCGCCCGGTTTCCGCCGCCCAACTGTTCGTCCGCCTCGCGCCCGGCCTCCAACCGCCCACCGGCACCACCCTTCTTCCGCTGCATCCCTGGCAGGCCCGCGACCTCCTCCAACGCCCGGCCGTGGCCGCCCTGTGCGATGCCGGACTACTGACCGATCTGGGCCCGTACGGCGACCCCTGGTACCCCACCTCCTCCATTCGCACCGTCCACCGCCCCGGTTCCCCCGCGATGCTCAAGCTGTCCCTGGGCCTGCGCATCACCAACTCCCGCAGGGAGAACCTCCGCAAGGAACTCCACCGCGGCGTCGAGGTCCACCGCCTCCTGCGCACCGGACTCGCCGAGCAGTGGCAGTCGTCCCACCCCGGTTTCGACATCGTCCGCGACCCCGCCTGGGTCGCCGTCGACTCCCTCGACGGCACACCCGTCCCGGGACTCGACGCCCTGCTGCGCCACAACCCCTTCCGCTCCGGCAACGACGCCCTCTGCATCGCCGCGCTGACCACTCCGCGCCCGTGGCCCGGTGGAACCACGATGCGCTCCCCGCTCGCCGAGACAGTCACCCGGCTCGCCACCTCCACCGGGCGCGCCGTCCCCGCCGTCGCCGCCGAGTGGTTCCTGCGCTACCTCGACCACGTGGTCCTGCCGATCCTCGCCCTCGACGCGCTCGCCGGAGTCGCCCTCGAAGCGCACCAACAGAACACCCTGGTGCTCCTCGACCCGGCCGGCTGGCCGATCGGCGGCCGCTACCGCGACAACCAGGGCTACTACTTCCGCGACTCCCACCGGGCGGAACTGCACCACCGGCTCCCCGGCATCGGCAGCGCCAGCGACACCTTCGTCTCCGACGCCGTCACCGACGAACGCTTCGCCTACTACCTCGGCATCAACAACGTGCTCGGCCTCATCGGCGCCTTCGGATCCCAACACCTCGCCGACGAACGCGTACTCCTCGCCGCCTTCCGCCGCTTCCTCGGGAAGAACGCGGGCCTCGGGCCGCTCCCCGCCCAACTCCTCGACTCACCCACCCTCCGCTGCAAAGCCAACCTCCTCACCCGCCTGGGCGGCCTCGACGAACTCGTCGGCCCCGTCGACACCCAGTCCGTCTACGTCACCATCACCAACCCCCTCCACGACTGAAGCGTCCGCACCGACACGGAGAAGAGCCCCATGCCCTCCACCGACACCTCGTCCGGTCCCGTCGGTTCAGCCCTCACCACAACCGGCTACTACCTCGGCGCCATGCGCCGCCTCCCGCAGCGCTGGCCCCTGCTCGCCGAGGCCGACCTGCTCGACTCCCCGGCCACATGGGGCGCCGTCGCCACCGCTGCCGGAGCCTTCCGCCTCGAACCCGTACGCCCACGTCGAGACCTGGACCTCCTCGTGGGTTGGATGAACGACCCGGAGGTGGCCGCCTATTGGGAACTCGCCGGACCGGCCTCGACCACCGCCGATCACCTGCGGGCCCAGCTCGACGGCGACGGCCACAACATTCCCTGCCTCGGCCTCCTCGACGGCACGCCGATGAGCTACTGGGAGATCTACCGGGCCGACCTCGACCCGCTCGCCCGGTACTACCCGGCACGCCCCCACGACACCGGTATCCACCTGCTCATCGGAGACGGCACGAACCGCGGCCGAGGTCTGGGCGCCACCCTGCTGCGCGCCGTCGCCGACCTGTTGCTCGACAACCGTCCACGCTGCACACGCGTCATCGCCGAACCGGACATCCGCAACACCCCCTCCGTATCAGCCTTCTTGAACTCCGGCTTTCGCTATTCCGCCGAAATCGACCTTCCCGAGAAGCGCGCGGCATTGATGATGCGGGAGCGGGCGCTGCGCAACCTCATCTGATCGCCGCCCCACCGCTCCGAAGCATCCGCCTCACGCCTCTCCCTTCGAAAACTCTGCGTCACGCAGCAAAGTTCCCGATCTCCGAGGAGTCCCGTGCCGAATTTTCCCGAAGCCCCCGACTCCCCGGAGCCCGCCCTGCCCCCGTCGCCTCAGCACCCGGTCACTCCGCCCGAGATCAACGCTTCGACCTGGGACTTCGCGGCCCGCACGCTGCTCGCCAAGATGCTCGGCGAATTCGCGTACGAGGAGATCGTCAGCCCCGTCCCGACTCCGTCCGCCGCGGGCGATGCCTGGACCCTGACCCTCGACGACGGCGGTCGTCTCGGGTTCCGCGCGCGCCGGCGTTCGTACGGGAGCTGGCAGGTCGCCCCCGACACCATCACGCTCACTCCGCCGCCTTCCTCCTCGGAGAGCTCGACCGCGTTCGGTGATCCGTACGAGTTCCTCGTCCGAGCCCGCACCCTCCTCCGACTCGACGGAGAGACCCTCGGCCATCTGGTCCGCGAGCTGAGCGCGACCCTCGCCGCCGACGCCCGCCTCGATCACCACGCCCTGACCGCCGACGTACTCGCCGACCTCGACTACGCCGCGCTGGAAGGACACCAGACGGGCCACCCCTGGCTCGTCCTCAACAAAGGCCGCATCGGACTGTCCGCCTCCGACACCGCCGCCTGGGCCCCCGAGGCCCGCACCCGACAGCGGTTGCCCTGGCTCGCCGCGCACACCTCCCTCGCGGAGTACCGCGGCGTGGCAGGTCTGGAAGACCCCGCCCGGCTCTACTCCGCCGAACTCGACCCCGTCACCCGGGCCGGCTTCGACCAGGTCCTGCGCGTCCGCGGCCTCGACCCGCGCGGCTACCTCTACCTTCCCGTGCACCCCTGGCAGTGGGACGAGATCGTGCTGCCCCTGTTCGCACCGGCCCTCGCGTCGGGCGCCCTGGTGCCGTTGCCCGCGGACCTCGACATGCGCCTTCCGCAACAGTCGATCCGCACCTTCCTCAACCTCACCCGACCCGACCGGCACAGTGTCAAACTGCCGCTCTCCGTCTTCAACACCATGGTCTGGCGGGGCCTGCCCTCGGATCTCGCGCTCGCCGCCCCCGCCGTGACCGGATGGATCCACTCCCTTCGCGACTCCGATCCCTTCCTGCGTGACGAATGCGGGGTCATCCTGCTGGGCGAGGTCGCGTCCGTCACCGTCCGCCACCCCGTCTACGACCGGCTCCCCGAGGTCCCGTACCAGTACAAGGAACTCCTCGGGGCGATCTGGCGCGAGCCGCTGACCGGCCGTCTCGCCCCCGGCGAGCGGGCCCGCACCCTCGCCTCGCTCCTGCACACGGACCCACGCGGTCGCTCCTTCACCGCGGAGCTGGTCGCCCGCTCCGGGCTCACCCCCGCCGTGTGGCTCCAGCGACTCTTCGCCGCCCTGTTGCCGCCGCTGCTCCACTTCCTCTACCGCTACGGAACCGTCTTCTCGCCGCATGGGGAGAACGCCATCGTGGTCTTCGACGAGAACGACGTCCCCGTCCGGCTGGCCGTCAAGGACTTCGTGGACGACATCAACATCAGCCGCGAGCCGCTGCCCGAACACGAGTCGATGCCCGCGGAGGTCCGCGCCGCCCTCCTCACCGAGCCGCCGGCCTTCCTCACCCAGTTCATCCACTCCGGACTGTTCATCGGCGTCTTCCGCTACCTGTCCGCCATCTGTGATGACCGGCTCGGCGTCCCCGAGGACGACTTCTGGTCCCTCGTCCGGGCGGAAATCCTCCACCACCAGTCCCGGTTCCCGGATCTCAAGGAGCGCTTCGAGCTCTTCGACCTGCTCAGCGAGAGGATCGACCGGCTCTGCCTCAACCGGAACCGACTCCACGAGGACGGCTACCGCGACCGTCCGGACCGCCCGCACGCCGTCACGCACGGCACCGTCCCCAACCCCCTTCACCGATCGTGATCACTCGTCGGTGCGGGCACTGTCAGTGGCGCCCCGTAGGCTTGGCAGCGCTATGACGAAGCCCTCCCTCCCCGACCTGCTGCATGCCGCCGTCTCCGCCGTCGGCGGCACGGAGCGGCCCGGCCAGGTGGCCATGGCCGAAGCCGTTGCCGAAGCGATCGACGAGAACTCCCACCGGCTGATCCAGGCAGGCACCGGTACCGGCAAGTCCCTCGGCTACCTGGTGCCCGCCCTCGCACACGGCGAGCGCGTGGTCGTCGCCACCGCGACCCTGGCCCTCCAGCGCCAGCTCGTCGAGCGCGACCTGCCCCGGACGGTGGAGGCACTGCATCCGCAGCTCCGGCGCCGCCCGCAGTTCGCCATGCTCAAGGGCCGTTCCAACTACCTGTGCCTGCACCGTCTGCACGAGGGCGCACCGCAGGACGAGGAGGAGGGCCTCTTCAACCAGTTCGAGGCGGCCACCCCCAGCAGCAAGCTCGGGAAGGATCTCCTGCGCCTGCGTGACTGGGCGGACGAGACCGAGACCGGCGACCGTGACGACCTGACGCCGGGCGTCTCCGACAAGGCGTGGCAACAGATCTCCGTCTCGTCCAGCGAGTGCCTGGGTGCGACGAAGTGCGCCTACGGCGCCGAGTGCTTCGCCGAGGCCGCCCGTGAACGGGCCAAACTCGCCGACGTGGTCGTCACCAATCACGCGCTGCTCGCCATCGACGCCATCCAAGGCGCCCCGGTGCTGCCGCAGCACGAGGTACTGATCGTGGACGAGGCCCACGAGCTGGTCTCCCGGGTGACGGGCGTCGCTACCGGCGAGCTCACCCCGGGGCAGGTCAACCGGGCCGTGAAGCGCGCCGCGAAGCTCGTGGACGAGAAGACCGCCGACGCCCTGCAGACCGCCTCCGAGTCGTTCGAGCGCGTCATGGAACTGGCGCTCCCGGGCCGGCTGGAGACGGTCCCCGAAGACCTCGGCTACGCCCTGATGTCCCTCCGCGACTCCGCGCGCAACGTGATCTCGGCGATCGGCAACACCCGTGACAAGTCCGTTCAGGACGAGGACGCCGTGCGCAAGCAGGCCCTCGCCGCCGTGGAGAGCATTCACGGCGTGGCGGAGCGGATCGTCCTCGGCTCCGAATACGACGTCGTCTGGTACGAGCGGCACGACCGCTTCGGTGCCACCCTGCGCGTCGCACCGCTGTCGGTGTCCGGGCTGCTGCGGGAGAAGCTGTTCGAGGACCGCTCGGTGGTCCTCACCTCCGCCACGCTCAAGCTGGGCGGGGACTTCAACGGGGTGGCCGCGTCGATGGGCCTGTCCCCGGAAGGGGTGGAGGGCGACGATGCTCCCGTCTGGCGGGGACTGGACGTGGGTTCCCCGTTCGACTACCCCAAGCAGGGAATCCTGTACGTCGCCAAGCACCTGGCCACACCAGGCCGGGAGGGCACCCGCGGCGACATGATGGACGAGCTCGCCGAGCTGATCGAGGCGGCCGGTGGTCGCACCCTCGGCCTCTTCTCTTCCATGCGGGGCGCCAAGGCGGCAGCCGAGGAACTGCGCGAGCGACTCGACCACCCGATCCTGCTCCAAGGCGAGGAGACGCTCGGCGAGTTGATCAAGGCCTTCGCCTCGGACCCGAAGACCTGCCTGTTCGGGACGCTCTCGCTGTGGCAGGGCGTCGACGTGCCGGGTCCCAGCTGTCAGCTCGTGATCATGGACCGGATCCCGTTCCCACGTCCCGACGACCCCTTGATGAGCGCGCGACAGAAGTCGGTCGAGGAACGGGGCGGCAACGGCTTCATGGCGGTGGCCGCCACACACGCGGCGCTGCTGATGGCACAGGGCGCGGGCCGACTCGTCCGGGCAACGGGCGACAAGGGCGTGGTCGCGGTCCTGGACCCCCGACTGGCGACGGCTCGCTACGGCAGCTTCCTGCGGGCCACGCTCCCGGACTTCTGGTACACCACCGACCGGAACCAGGTCCGTCGCTCGCTGGCCGCCATCGACGCGACCGCCCAGGCGGACGGCAAGTAGCCGTACCCGAGAAAGCGGCGGAGCCGGCAGGGGCACCGAACGGAGGCGGACACGAAGCAGCTCCGGGACCGGCGCAGTAGGTCCCGGAGCTGGCTGAGGGCGCGAGGGTCAGACCCTGCGCAGTACGGCGACGACCTTGCCGAGGATGGTCGCCTCGTCACCCGGGATGGGCTGGTAGGCGGCGTTGTGCGGGAGCAGCCAGACATGGCCGTCCTCGCGCTTGAACCGCTTGACCGTGGCCTCGCCGTCCAGCATCGCGGCGACGATGTCGCCGTTCTCCGCGACGGGCTGGCGCCGGACGGTGACCCAGTCACCGTCACAGATCGCGGCCTCGATCATCGAGTCGCCGACGACCTTGAGGACGAAGAGCTCGCCGTCACCCACCAGCTGGCGGGGGAGGGGGAAGACGTCCTCGACGGACTCCTCGGCGAGGATCGGGCCGCCGGCCGCGATCCGGCCCACCAGGGGAACGTACGACGCGGCGGGCTTGCCGGTCGTGTCCGTGGGCTGCGAGCTGGGCTGGTCCGAGCCGCGCACCTCGTACGCCCGGGGGCGGTGCGGGTCGCGGCGCAGGAAGCCCTTGCGCTCCAGGGCCATCAGCTGGTGCGCGACCGACGAGGTGCTGGACAGCCCCACCGCCTGGCCGATCTCCCGCATCGACGGCGGGTAGCCCCTGCGCTGCACGGAGTCGCGGATGACCTCGATGACCCTCCGCTGCCGATCCGTGAGTCCGGAACTGTCGGCGCGGATGCCTGGAGGTCGCCCTGGCAGCGAGCGAGCGGGGCGTGCGGGCTCCGTCTCCGGATTCTGACTTGCGTCATTCATGGCATGCACCGGCTCAAGTCGGCTCTGGGAGCGGTTCTGGGCAGTGATGGTGGCACTGTCTGCGGTCGTGGTCACGTCGGCCCCTCTCGAAATGTTCTCCCTAGCTGGACAACGGTAGTAGCTTTCGAAAGGTTGCGCCAAACACACGTTCGAGTGAAAAAGCAAGGATCGTTCACTTGAGATGCCGTGGGAGGTGTATAGGCAGGCCGTCCGTCGAACGCGGATTCGGTCCCGCGCTCGCTGCTTACGGTACCCTTCCGGGTTGGATCGCCGGGGTCCGGGCCGGCGTCCAGTGTGGCACCGGAGGGCACCCGAACGCGGTCGGCTCACGACGCGACACGCTGAGCGATGTAAATCCACCGCAACCCAAGATCTAGTGGTTGGATGAGCGCTGCCGCCCAGAAGTTGTGGTCCTCGGTCCGCCGGAGCCCCCGACATCGCATATGCTGGTGGCTGCTTCACGAGCCCCCGGCGGGGCGTTTTCTCCGCCGTTCAGGGGCTCCGTGGGGTGATTCAGTCGTGCCGAGAAGGAGGGTGAGGGAACCATGCACTGCCCCTTCTGCAGGCACCCCGACAGCCGCGTGGTCGACAGCCGCACCACGGACGACGGGACGTCGATCCGGCGGCGCCGTCAGTGCCCCGACTGCTCCCGTCGCTTCACGACGGTGGAGACGGCCTCGCTGATGGTGATCAAGCGCAGTGGGGTGACCGAACCCTTCAGTCGCTCCAAGGTCATCTCTGGCGTCCGCAAGGCGTGCCAGGGGCGACCGGTCACCGAGGACGCCCTCGCCAAGCTCGGCCAGCGGGTCGAGGAGGCGGTGCGCGCCACCGGGAGTGCCGAACTGACCACCCATGACGTGGGTCTGGCCATACTCGGCCCGTTGCAGGAACTCGACCTCGTCGCCTACCTGCGGTTCGCATCCGTTTACAAAGCGTTCGACACCCTTGAAGACTTCGAGACCGCCATCGTGGAATTGCGCGAGCGGCGGCCTCATCCCCCTGAGGTCGAGCCCGGTGGGACCCCTTCGGTCGTCCCCGTGCCCGCCTCCGCCTCCGACTGACCTGACGGGCCGCTCAGCACCCGGTCTGCCCGGTCGGTTCGAGGCGCCTCCCGGCGGTAGCCGGGAGCAGATTCGTAGATACAAGACACACAGCACCGTGCCGCGGAATAGCGCTGGCACTTTAGGGCGTTTTTGCCCGCATATGGGAGGCGGCCATGACAGAGACGGCGAGCAGCTCGGCGCGAGGTTCCCGAGCCAAGGGAATCAAGGCCACCAAGAGCGGCCTGCGGATCGAGCGCATCCACACCACCCCGGGCGTGCACCCGTACGACGAGGTGAGCTGGGAGCGTCGTGACGTCGTCATGACCAACTGGCGCGACGGTTCGGTCAACTTCGAGCAGCGTGGCGTCGAGTTCCCCGACTTCTGGTCGGTGAACGCGGTCAACATCGTCACCAGCAAGTACTTCCGCGGCGCGGTCGGCAGCCCGCAGCGCGAGACCGGCCTGAAGCAGCTCATCGACCGGATCGTGAAGACGTACACGAAGGCCGGCGAGGACTTCGACTACTTCTCCTCGCCCGCGGACGCGGAGATCTTCGAGCACGAGCTGACCTACGCCCTCCTGCACCAGATCTTCAGCTTCAACTCGCCGGTGTGGTTCAACGTCGGCACGCCCCAGCCGCAGCAGGTCTCCGCCTGCTTCATCCTGGCCGTCGACGACTCCATGGAGTCGATCCTCGACTGGTACAAGGAAGAGGGCATGATCTTCAAGGGCGGCTCCGGCGCCGGCCTGAACCTCTCCCGCATCCGCTCCTCCAAGGAGCTCCTCTCCTCCGGCGGCAACGCCTCCGGCCCGGTCTCCTTCATGCGGGGCGCGGACGCGTCCGCTGGAACGATCAAGTCGGGTGGTGCCACCCGTCGCGCCGCCAAGATGGTCGTCCTGGACGTGGACCACCCGGACGTCGAGGACTTCATCGCCACCAAGGTGAAGGAAGAGGAGAAGATCCGCGCCCTGCGCGACGCGGGCTTCGACATGGACCTGGGCGGCGACGACATCACGTCCGTCCAGTACCAGAACGCCAACAACTCCGTCCGCGTGAACGACGAGTTCATGACGGCCGTCGAGAACGGCACCGAGTTCGGCCTGCGGGCGCGCATGACCGGCGAGGTCATCGAGAAGGTCGACGCCAAGGCGCTCTTCCGCAAGCTCGCCGAGGCCGCGTGGGCCTGCGCCGACCCGGGCATCCAGTACGACGGTGTGATCAACAACTGGCACACCTGCCCCGAGTCGGGCCGCATCACCGCGTCCAACCCCTGCAGCGAGTACATGCACCTGGACAACACGTCCTGCAACCTCGCCTCGCTGAACCTGATGAAGTTCCTCGACGACGACGGCAAGGGCAACCAGGCCTTCGACGCCGAGCGCTTCGCCAAGGTCGTCGAGCTCGTCATCACCGCGATGGACATCTCCATCTGCTTCGCGGACTTCCCGACCCAGAAGATCGGCGAGAACACCCGCGCCTTCCGTCAGCTGGGCATCGGCTACGCCAACCTCGGCGCCCTGCTCATGGCCACGGGTCACGCGTACGACTCGGACGGCGGCCGCACCCTCGCCGCCTCGATCACCTCGCTGATGACGGGCACGGCGTACAAGCGCTCCGCCGAGCTGGCCGCGATCGTCGGTCCGTACGACGGCTACGCCCGCAACGCGGACTCGCACAAGCGCGTCATGAAGCAGCACGCCGACGCCAACGCCGTCGCACCGCGCACCCAGGACCTGGACAACTCCATCTGGGCCGCGGCCACCGAGGCATGGCAGGACGTCCTGCGCCTCGGCGAGAAGAACGGCTTCCGCAACTCCCAGGCCTCCGTCCTCGCGCCGACCGGCACCATCGGCCTCGCGATGTCCTGCGACACCACCGGTGTCGAGCCGGACCTGGCGCTGGTCAAGTTCAAGAAGCTCGTCGGCGGCGGCTCGATGCAGATCGTCAACGGCACCGTCCCGCAGGCCCTGCGCCGCCTGGGTTACCAGGAGGAGCAGATCGAGGCGATCGTCACCCACATCGCCGAGCACGGTGTGGTCGTCGACGCCCCGGGTCTGAAGGCGGAGCACTACTCGGTCTTCGACTGCGCCATGGGCGAGCGTTCCATCTCCGCGATGGGCCACGTCCGCATGATGGCCGCGATCCAGCCCTGGATCTCCGGTGCGATCTCCAAGACGGTCAACATGCCGGAGACGGCGACCGTGGAGGAGATCGAGGAGATCTACTTCGAGGCGTGGAAGCTGGGCGTCAAGGCGCTGGCGATCTACCGCGACAACTGCAAGGTCGGTCAGCCCCTCTCCGCGAAGAAGAAGGAAGCGGAGAAGGCCGAGGTCACCGAGAAGGCCGAGGAGACCATCCGCGCGGCGGTCGAGAAGGTCATCGAGTACCGCCCGGTCCGCAAGCGCCTCCCCAAGGGCCGCCCGGGGATCACCACCTCCTTCACGGTCGGTGGCGCCGAGGGTTACATGACGGCGAACTCCTACCCGGACGACGGTCTGGGCGAGGTCTTCCTGAAGATGTCCAAGCAGGGCTCGACCCTCGCGGGCATGATGGACGCCTTCTCCATCGCCGTCTCTGTCGGTCTGCAGTACGGCGTCCCGCTGGAGACGTACGTCTCCAAGTTCACGAACATGCGCTTCGAGCCGGCCGGTATGACGGACGACCCGGACGTGCGGATGGCGCAGTCGATCGTCGACTACATCTTCCGTCGCGTGGCGCTCGACTTCCTGCCCTTCGAGACCCGCTCCGCCCTCGGCATCCACTCCGCCGAGGAGCGTCAGCGTCACCTCGACACCGGTTCCTACGAGCCGCTGGACGGCGAGCAGATCGACACCGAGACGCTGGCCCAGTCGGCCCCGCTCGCCGCGGTTCCCGCTCCGAAGCCGGTCACGGCCGGCACGGCCGCGGCCCCGAAGACGGCGCACTCCAGCGCCGAACTCGTCGAGATGCAGCTGGGTGTCTCCGCCGACGCCCCGCTGTGCTTCTCCTGCGGTACGAAGATGCAGCGCGCCGGCTCCTGCTACATCTGCGAGGGCTGCGGCTCCACCAGCGGCTGCAGCTGACTCCGGGCGTGATCGCGCGGGACGGTCGTCCCGCGCGATCACGCACGGCCGGCTGAGCGATGGCTCACGAAGGGGATCGACCTGGTGGTCGGTCCCCTTCGCCGTACGCGTCAAGGGCCGGCCGATCCGGGGACGAGGCCTCGGCGCAGAGCGTCAGGGCTCAGGGCTCAGGGCGTCAGTGCGGGATGGTGCGCGACGGGCGGGTGATCGTCTCGTCCCGGAAGGCCGAGATCTCGGAATGGACCTGTCGCATCAGGTGGGTGTTCTCGATGCGGTCCAGGTAGAGGCACCGGGCGGCCAGACCGGACAGCTCGAACGCGAAACACAGGGACATCAGCGGATTCACGAAGAGCTCGCTGAAACGTGTGCGCCGGGTGAACTGGACGTTCCCGAACTCGCCCCGCACGGCCGCCGCGATCGAGCCGTTCACGATGCTGGGGCGATCCGGGGTCTGGTCCTGGGCGTGGGCCACGGCGTCCACGAAGAGCGCGCCCTCACGGGTGGCGCGGGATATCGAGAACGCCCCGAGGTAGGCGCCCTCGCGTTCCAGCGCCGCGATGTTCTCCAGCACGAGGGCGTGGCTCACCCCGTGGTAGGCGTCCACACCGAAGCCGACCGAGACCACGAGGCGTTGCGGTACGTCGTCCAGTGCCGCCAGCGCCGCGACGCTGGTCAGGTCCTCCTCCGGGGTGCCGAGACCGGCTTCGTCGCCCCGCATGAGGATGTCCGTGCCGCCGTCGACGAGAACCACCGCGTCGATGTCGTGGAGGTCGATGAGTGCCCGATAGGCGGCCCGGAGCGGCTGTACCCCGATGAGGGGGAAGGCGTGGACGACGGCCGGATAGCCGTGCAGCTTCAGCCATCGGGCCAGGGCGCGTTCCGGGAAGTACGCCTGATGAGGGGCGGTGTCCGGGGTGATCACGGCGACGTCGGGGACGATCCAGTCCTCGGTGGGCAGGCCCGCGAGCGCGCTGAAGGACAGGCTCGCCAGGTGGACCTCCTTGCCCTGGTGGAGGAGGGAGAGCGCGATCGGCAGGCCCGCGTAGACGTCGAAGCCGCCTCCCGCCCCGGCCACCAGGATCCGCTCGGCATCGGCGAGACGGTCGAAGAGTGGGTTGGTGTGGAGTGCCGTCATGCCGATCATTGTGTGGGGCGCGCCGATCGGGTGCCATGGGGTTCGCGGGGGAGCGGGAAGACGTGTGGAGTTCTGACGAGTTGGATCTGGACGCCTATCTGGCGAGGATCGGCCTGGAGACCGGGGCGGGCGGCCGGGAACTCCGGCCCGACCTGGAGACGTTGTACGCAGTGACCCGGGCGCACATCGCCGCCATTCCCTTCGAGAGCCTGGACGTCACGCTCGGCCGTCCCGTCGCGCTGGACGTCAAGGCACTGCAGGACAAGATCGTGCACGGCCGCAGAGGCGGCTACTGCTACGAACAGAACTCGCTGCTGGCCGCCGCCCTGGAGCGGATCGGCTTCGAGGTCGCCGGACGCGGGGCCCGCAACCGCACCCGGGGTGACACGCTGCTCGCGGTGACGCACGCCGTCCTCGTCGTCACCGTCGAGGGCGAACCATGGCTGTGCGACGCCGGGTTCGGGCACCCCGGACCGCGCGAGCCCGTACCGCTCGCGCGTACCGGAGTCGAGGTGCGGCAAGGGCAGTGGACGTATGCCGTCCGAGCGGAGGAGGACGGTGTCCTGGTGCTCCGCTCACCGCGCGGGGAGGAGTGGCGTGACCTCTACGCGTTCTCGCCACAGGCCTACCACCCCGTCGACTACGTGGTGCTGAACCACTACAGCTCCTCGCACCCGCGCTCCGCGTTCGTCGGCAAGGTCATCGTCCAGTACCCGGGGGACTCCGTGCGCGTGGCCCTCGTGGGGAGGGAACTCACCCGGTTGTATCCGGACGGACGCCTCGCTCGGGAGAGCGTGGAACCGGACGAGCTGATCACCGTGCTCGACCGCGAGTTCGGGCTTCGACTGCCCGAGCGGGACGCCGCCGAACTGGTGCGGATCCACCGCGCCGGGGACTGACCCGGACCGCGCCTGGCCCGTACGATGGCGCGGTGCTGGTCAAGTGGATTCGCTGCACGGTGACGGACCGACGCGGGTTCGAGCGTGGGCAGCGCAAATGGGCGGGGCTTCCGGGGGAGCCGGGTTTCCGGGGACAGGGCGGCGGATGGAGCCGGGGCCGGCAAGGCGTCGCGCACGTCTTCGCGTTCTGGGAGAGCCGCTCCTTCTACGACTCCTTCATGGCCCGCTCGCACGACCGGCTGGCCGCGTCCCAGAACGGCACCTTCACCGACGCGCGGGTCACGCTCTTCGATCACCGCTTCGACGTGAAGACCGGTTTCGAGCCACGCTTCTCGGACGCCGATGTCGTCCGGGTCGCCCACACCCGGGTGCGTGAGGGTCGCGTGGACCACTTCGCGCTCATGCAGGAGAAGGTGTGGAACCCGGCCATGGCCGGTTCGCCCGGCATGATCCGGGGTCTCTTCGGGGAGGCCCCGGGCCGCGAGTTCCTGGTGTTGTCGATGTGGCGCGCGGCCGCCGAACACGGCAAGTACAGACAGGAGCGGGTGGAGCGACTGTCGCTGCGGGCCCAGACCGAGGCCGACGTGGAGGCGCTCACGGGAGACGTGGTCGACCTCGAACCCTCCTGGACGGTATGACCGTACGACGAACGCGGGCGTGAGCGGCGAGCCCGGTGCGCGGGGGACGAGATGTCCGAATAGGGTCGTGGGATGGTTCGACCACGGCGCATCGTCCTTGTTCGACACGGGGAGTCGGAGGGGAACGCCGACGACACGGTGTACGAGCGGGAGCCCGACCATGCCCTGCGCCTGACCCGGACCGGCCGGGAACAGGCCGCCGAGGCCGGCGTACGGCTGCGCGAACTCTTCGGCGACGAGTCGATCAGCGCCTACGTCTCCCCGTACCGCAGGACCCTGCAGACCTTCCGCGAGCTGCGGTTGGACCCGACCCGGGTCCGGATGCGCGAGGAACCCCGACTGCGTGAACAGGACTGGGGCAACTGGCAGGACCGTGACGACGTGCGCTTGCAGAAGGCGTACCGGGACGCCTACGGGCACTTCTTCTACCGATTCGCCCAGGGGGAATCGGGCGCGGACGTCTATGACCGCGTCGGTTCCTTTCTGGAGAGCCTCTACCGGAGCTTCGAGGCCGAGGACCACCCGGAGAACGTTCTGGTGGTGACCCACGGGCTGACGATGCGGCTGTTCTGCATGCGCTGGTTCCACTGGTCGGTGGCCGAGTTCGAGTGCCTGTCCAACCCCGGGAACGGGGAATTCCGCGCGCTGCTGCTCGGCTCGGACGGCCGGTACCGGATGGACCGCCCATTTGAGCGGTGGACCACACCCGAGCCTTATGACCTGGACGGCTAGAGTGGCGCGCGATGACCGCTGATTCCTCCTCCGAAAGGCGCTACGCACGCGCCATGTCCAGCCTCCGAGGGCTGGCGCTGGGTGACGCCCTGGGCTCCCAGTACTTCGTTCCCGTGAACTATCCACGGCTCAAGCGGCGTGAGGTCCCCGCCGGCACCGAGCCCTGGCAATGGACCGACGACACCGAGATGGCCTGCTCCGTGGTGGCCGTGCTCGCCGAGCACGGGCGCATCGACCAGGACGCGCTCGCGCTGTCCTTCGCCCACCACCACGACTTCGACCGCGGCTACGGGCCCGCCGTGAACCGGATGCTGCGGCTGATCCGAGAAGGCGCGGACTGGCGCACGCAGGCGGCCGAACTGTTCAACGGCCAGGGCTCGTGGGGCAACGGGGCCGCCATGCGGATCGCGCCCTTGGGAGCCTGGTACGCGGACGACCCCGAGCAGGCCACCCACCAGGCCGAGATCTCGGCGTACACCACCCACCAGCACCGCGAGGCGGTCTGCGGGGCGATGGCCGTCGCCGCGGCCGCCTCGCTGGCGGCGGCTTCGGCCGGCCCGCCGAAGGCCGCCGACCTGTTGGACGCGGTGATCGCGCTGGTGCCGCGCAGCGCGGTCGGCGCCGGACTGCGACGGGCGCGCGGAATGCTCGACTACGACGACGCGACCACGGTCGCGGCGGTCCTGGGTTGCGGCCGGCGCACGAGCGCCCACGACACCGTGCCGTTCGCGCTGTGGTCGGCGGCTCGGGCACTGGACGACTACGAGCGGGCGTTCTGGACCACCGCGCAGGTGGGCGGGGATGTGGACACGACGTGCGCGATCGTCGGCGGGGTGCTGGGCGCGCGGGGGGACGCGGTGCTGCCTGCGGCGTGGCGCGCGCGCACCGAGGCCCTTCCCGCGTGGTTGCCGGACGCGGCGCGCTAGTTCGTCCGGTTCGAACCCTACGGGCCGAGGGCGCCCGGGTACCTCTGGTACCCGGGCGCCCTTCGCGTTGTCCTGCCGTGGGGCGGCCCGGTGCGTGGACGTGGCGGGGGCGAGTCGATCCGAATGTCACGGTCCTGACACAAGGGCTTCTTGAATATGTTCAAAACTGTCTGGCCCCGGCCTACCCTGTCCGCTTCGCCGCTCTCGTCTCACGCACTCCGGGAGCGGCTGTCAGGGGAGGGACCTGATGTCTGAGAACGCTGACAAGGCCGAACGCGATGCGACCGGAGGCGAGTCCGCCGCCGAGGGGTCCGCGGAACCCGGGACCGGGACCGGGACCGGGACGTCCGGAGTCGGTGCGTCCGGCGCCGGGGCTCCCGGGGTGGGGGCCTCGGGGGCGGGGGCCCCGGGAGCCACGCCTCGGGTAGCCACTCCGGTAGCCACTCCGGCCGAGGCAATCACGCCGGTCGACGCCGCGAGCCCCGGTCCCGCGGCCGCGGCGCCGCCGGCACCTCCCGGTTCGCCCGGCTTCGACTCCGTGGCCTGGCACGTCTGGGTGGCCCAGCAGAAGGGTCCGCGGTGGCAGCAGGCCCAGGCCGACGCCGCGGCGCGGGCGCGGGCGTCGTTGGCCGGGCGGGTCCGGTCCGCGCCGCCCGCTCCGATCCGCACCGCCACTCTGGTCGCCGTGCTCGTCGCCGGTCTCGCCACCGCGGTCTTCCTCGGCGACGGCGTCGGCCCCGGGCTGGTGCTCGCCGCGCTGCCCGCCATGGTCGCCGCGTACGTCGCCGCCCGTGCGGCCGGTCGCACGGTCCGGCCCTGGACCGTGGTCTGGTCCCTCGGCTGCGTGGCCCTGCTCGCCGTCCCTGCCCTGCGCGACTCCGCCTGGCCGTCCACGCTCGCGGTCCTCGCCGCAGTCCTCCTGGCCGCGCTGGCCCTGCACGGAACGCGCCGCTGGCCGGGTGTGCTGCTCAGCCCGCTCGGGTTGGTCGACGCGGCGGTCACCGGGGTCGGCTGGGCGTGGGCGGGGGTGCGTTCGCGCGGGGGCGGGGTGGACCGTACGCGCTGGCTGCCCATTGCCAAGGCGATGGTCGTGGCCGTCGTCCTCCTGCTCGTGTTCGGGGCGCTGTTCGCCTCCGCCGACGCGGCGTTCGCGGACCTGCTGGGCGGCCTGACCCCGGATGTCTCCGTCGGGGAGAGCCCGCTCCGTGTCGCCCTGTTCCTGGTGGGCGCGCTCTGCGCCCTGTCCGTCGCCCGGACCGCCGCGGCTCCGCCGCGCTGGGATCGCGTCGCGACGACCCCCGGCAAGCCGCGCTCCCGCCTTGAGTGGGCACTTCCTCTCGTCGTGCTCAATCTGCTGTTCGCGGGGTTCATCGCCGTGCAACTGGCCGTCCTGTTCGGCGGGTACGACAAGGTCCTGGACCGCACGGACCTGCCCTACGCCGAGTACGCCCGCCAGGGCTTCTGGCAGTTGCTCTGGGCCACCGTGTTCGTCCTGGCCGTCATCGCCCTCGCGCTGCGCTGGGCGCCCCGCGGCGGTGCGGGCGACCGCCGCTTCGTCCGGGTGGTCCTGGGCACCCTGTGTCTGCTGACACTGGTCGTGGTCGCCTCCGCGGTGCGCCGGATGGACCTGTACGTGGACGCGTACGGGCTGACCCGCCTACGACTGTCGGTGGTCACCGTGGAACTGTGGCTCGGGCTCGTGATCGTGCTGCTCATGGCGGCCGGCGTGTTCGGCGGGCGTTGGCTGGCCCGTGCGGTGGCCGGCAGCGCCGCCGCGACCGTCCTGGTCTTCGGGCTGATGTCCCCGGACGGGATCATCGCCGAGACGAACGTCGCCCGGTACACGTCGGACGAGAAGATCGACGTGGAGTACTTCCGCCATCTGTCGGCCGATGCCGCCCCCGCGCTGGACCGCCTGCCCGAGCCCCAGCGCTCCTGCGCCCTGATCGGCGTCCGCGACGACCTGGCGGAGTCCGAGGGCGCACCCTGGTACGCGACGAGCCTGGCGCAGTCCCGCGCGCGCCGGATTCTCGACGCCCGCCCGGTCACGGCCACCGCCCGCGACTGCGTACGGCTCGGCCTGTACGGCGGCCGCAGCGAGTACTGAGGTCCGCACGCAGGGGGCGCCGGGGGAGGGCCGCCGTGCCGCATGCGCCCGGCGGCCCTCCATCGGGCCGTGCTCAGCCCACGGGGCCGGCCTTCTCGGCGGTTCCGTTGAGGGCCTCCAGGTCGCTCTTGCGTACCCGGATCACCAACAGCGCTGTCGCCAAGGCGAGTCCGGCCATCGCCACGGCGGCGATGAAAGCGGTGGAGATGCCCTGGGTGAGGACGATGTCGCCCCACGGGTCGGGCAGCCGGCCGGTCGCCTTGAAGGCCGCCACTTGCTCCGGTTCCGCCTGCGCGAGGAACGCGGGGACCTGCTTCTCCGCCTCGTCGCGACCGGCCGTGCCGAAGACGGTGACCAGGATGGACAGACCGAGCGAGCCGCCGACCTGCTGGGCGGCGTTGAGCAGACCGGAGGCCGCGCCGGCCTCCCTCGGCGCCACCCCGGAGACGGCGGTGAGGGTGAGGGTCACGAAGTTGAGCCCCATGCCGAAGCCGAAGAGGAGCATCGGACCCAACACCCCGGACACATAGGAACTGTCCGTGCGGATGAACGTCAGCCAGGTCAGGCCCGCCCCGGTGAGCGCGGACCCGAGGACCATGAACGGCTTGGGCCCGAATCGCGGCAGGAAACGCTGGGAGAGTCCGGCGGCCGTCACGATGGCGACGGTGACGGGCAGGAAGCCGAGCCCGGAACGGATCGGCGAGAAACCGAGCACGTTCTGGACGAACTGGACGATGAAGAAGAACATGCCGAACATCGCGGCGGCCAGGCCGAGCATGATCACGTAGGTGCCGGCGCGGTTGCGGTCGGCGAACATCCGCAGCGGGATGATCGGTTCGCGTGCCCGCGATTCGACGAGCACGAACAACCCGAGGAGTACGACGGCGGCGGCGAAGGAGCCGAGGGTGAGCTCGTCGCGCCAACCGTCCTCCGACGCGCGGATGAAGCCGTACACGAGCGAGGCCATGCCACCGGTGGACGTGAGGGCCCCGGCGATGTCGAAGCGACCGGGATGGCGTTCGGACTCGCTGATGTAGAGCGGCGCGAGGACGGCGATCAGGATGCCGATCGGCACGTTGACGAAGAGGACCCAACGCCAGTTGAGCCACTCGGTGAGCATGCCGCCCGTCAACAGGCCGATCGCGCCACCACCCGCCGAGACGGCGGCGAACACGCCGAAGGCGCGATTGCGTTCGGGGCCCTCGGCGAAGCTCGTGGTGATCAGGGCGAGCGAGGTCGGGGAGGCGATCGCCCCTCCGACTCCCTGGAGGGCGCGGGCCGCCAGCAGTTGCCAGGGCTCCTGGGCGAAGCCGCCGAGGAGCGAGGCGAGGGTGAAGAGCAGGATGCCGGTGATGAAGACGCGACGCCGTCCCAGGATGTCGCCGGCCCGGCCGCCGAGCAGCAGCAGGCCGCCGAAAGCCAGGGTGTACGCGCTGATCACCCATGACAGGTCGGTGGTGGAGAAGGAGAGCGCGGTCTGGATGTGGGGGAGCGCGATGTTCACGATCGTCGCGTCGAGAACCACCATGAGCTGGCAGGCGGCGATGACCGTGAGTGCCACTCCCGGGCGCCCGGGATGTCGGGCGGCGCCGGGTATTCGTGGCGTGGCCAGTTGAGTGCTTGTCACTGAGGATCCCCCCAAAGTGAAATAGTGAACGCATCCGTTCACTGCGGGTCCACGGTAGGAGCCGGCGCTTAGTGAACACAAGCGTTCACTAAGGCTGAAAATTCGTGCGACGGGCACGCACGGGACGGTGGGGGGTGGGGGCATGACGGGTTCAGGCTGGTCGGAGGCCGCGCCGGGGCGCAGACGGGGACCGGAGCTCGAAAGGGCGATTCTCGACGCGGCCCTGGAACAGCTGAGCACCGTCGGCTGGAACGCGTTCACGATGGAGGCCGTCGCGGCCGGCGCGCGCACCGGCAAGGCGGCCGTCTATCGCCGCTGGCCGTCGAAGGCGGAACTGGTCGTGGAGGTGCTGCGGGCCGGATTGCCGTCACTGGGTGAGATCGAGGATCACGGATCGATTCGCGAGGACCTCCACCGGCTGTGTGCGCGGATGCGTGACGTGATGAGGTCGCGAGCCGGCGAGGCCTTGCGTGCGGTGCTTCACGAATGCGATCACATTCACGCCGATCGCTTTCGGGGGGTGATCTGGAAAGGGCTGCACGAACCCGCTCAAGACCTGATCAGGGATCTGGTGGAACGCGGAATCAAGCGGGGTGACGTCCGTGTGGACGCAGCGGCTCCATTCGTCACCGACGTGATCCCGGCCATGTTCATGTATCGCGCAAAGGTGTACGGAAGTGAATGGGAGGACCCGGACATCGCGGAACTGATCGACCGCGTCATGGTGCCGATGCTCAGACCGTGAACCGGCCGGCCGGTCTCGCCCCACGCCCCGGCCCGGGGCGGGGTGTGCAGGCGGCGCGGGGCGGCGTACCCTTGCTGGCGCCATGCCGTACGAAGCACCCACCCACGCCGTCGAACGCTCCCTCCGTGCAACCACCGGCGCCAAGGTCATAGCCGGGGTCGACGAAGTCGGACGAGGGGCCTGGGCCGGACCCGTCACCGTGTGCGCGGCGATCACCGGCCTGCGCCGGCCGCCCGCGGGACTCACCGACTCCAAACTGCTCACCCCCAAGCGACGCGACGCGCTCCTCGACGTCCTGGAGGACTGGGTCACCGCGCACGCGCTCGGGCACGCCTCCCCCGAGGAGATCGACGCGCTCGGGATGACGGCGGCCCTGCGGCTCGCCGCGGTGCGCGCCTTGGAGTCCCTGCCGGTGCGGCCCGACGCGGTGATCCTTGACGGCAAGCACGACTACCTCGGTTCGCCCTGGCGGGTCCGGACGGTGATCAAGGGGGACCAGTCCTGCGTCGCCGTCGCGGCCGCATCCGTGATCGCCAAGGTCCGGCGCGACAGGATGATGGCCGACCTGGCCGAACAGGGCGGTGGAATCGAGGACTTCGCCTTCGCCGCGAACGCCGGCTACCCCTCGCCCGTGCACCGGGCGGCGCTGGAGGAGCTGGGGCCCACCCCGTACCACCGGCTCTCGTGGTCGTACCTCGACGCGCTGCCCCGTTGGCGGCACCTCAAGAAGGTGCGTCGCAGCGAGGAGAGCGTGGAGCTGGAAAACGGAGGCCAACTCGGGTTCGATTTCTGATCGCGTCCACGTGCCACCCGCCGGTACGTTTCGTACCGGTGTTTGAAAGATGTCAACTCAAGCCTCTCAACCGAGGAGTCTCAGATTCACGAGAGTGCCCAGGGTCCCCGCGTCACGCCGGCCGCGAGCCGCACCGCGCAGACCCCCCGCCCCGTACCTGGTCCGCGTCCCGCCGCCGTACCCCGGCCCGGCCGCCCCGGTCCCGTCCGACCCGCCCCGCCCGCGGCGCAGGCCACCCCCGGACCCATCCCTGAGGCCACCGTCCCGTCCGTCTCCGCGGCGGTCCCACAGGTCCAGCTGATCCCGGCATCCGCCGAGGGCGCGCTGGACGCGGCCGAGGAAGCCGTGGACCTGCTGCTCGACACCGGGCGCGCGCCCGGCGACATCCTGGTGCTCACCACCGGCGACCCACACCCGTGGGCCGCGCACGAACTGTCCTTCGGCGAGGCCGCGTACTGGGCTCAGCACGACGCCGGGGACGACGTCTTCTACGCGGACGCGGCGCAGGTCCAGCGCGCCGCGGGCCGTCCCGTCGTGGTCTTCGCGGTCAACGGCGGATCGGTCGAGGACGCGGCCCGTACGCTGCCGGTCGCACTCGCCCGGGCCGGCACGCTGCTGATCGTGTGCGGCGACGCGCAGCGGATCAACTCCGTGCTGGGCGCGGGCGTCTGACGCCCGCCCATTGGTGCGGACGGGGGCGGGGCAGGCCGTGAGGCGGCCCCGCTGAAGTCCGAGGCCCGACCCGCCGTGCGCCCGGATCCTCGGGCGCGGCCGTGAGGGCTGCCCGTGGGTGTCGTGTTCCGCACGCGCCCCGGGACAGGCTTGTGGTGCCGGGTGGTGCCGCGTTCGTGCGCCCGTCCGCGTGCGTGCGCGCACCCCACCGGGCCGCAGGCCACTGGTCTGTGGCCGGTGGGATCCGCGCACGCGGCGTACGCGGACCCGGTGGCGACCGTACGGATGCCGTGGCCCCACGGATTCCGTGCCCGTACGGGTTCCGCGCCCCGGCGGGCGGGGCACGGTACGCCGATCAGCGCGCGGCGGTACGCCGCAGGGCCTCGGCCGCGCCGCCGCCGGTACGCAGGCTCACCGGAGCGAACTCCGCCGCGGTCGAGCCCAGCGGCTCCGGCCGGGAGTCCGATCCGGGCCGCCGCCCGCCACGATCCTCCCCCAGGACCTGCCACCCGCCCGGGGTCAGAGTGATGTAGGCGCCACACCGCAGCCCGTGCAGGGTGCAGGCGTCCCGCAGCCCCCACATCCAGGCCCCGTCCTCCTCGGTCCACCGCTCGTCGCCGTCACGGCAGTACATCAGCACCGCCGTCCGCACCGGCGTCCGTCGACGCAGGTCGTGCGGGAGCACCCGGCGCAACCGCGACAGCAGGGCGTTGCGGTACTCCCACCCGTCGGCCGAGGCCGACCGGTGGACGAACGAGGCACTGGCGACCAGGCGTTCGTCGGGGCCGAGGACGGCGATCACCGCGGTGGTCGGCACCGGACCGTGCCGGGCGTGCAGACCGGTGACGATCTCGCGGGGATTGGTCAGCAGGGGCACCCCCGCCGACGTCCACTCGGCCGGTTCGAGAAGTCTTCCGTGCCGGATGGCGCCACCGGTGGCCGTTGTCAGGGACGTGGTGGAGGTCGGGGCGAAACCGAAGGTCACGGTCCTCCCTTCGGGTACACGCCCGCGTACGGGCACGGCTGGGATGCGGGCGCGCCGCAGCACGGCCCTGGAGAGTGCCGGCGAGCCGAGCGGGAGCACTCCGATTCTCGCGTGGCCCGCGAGGATGGGGCAATGAGCATTTGGGGCCGCCGACCGGAATTCGCCGGTATGCCGCTCATATCCTTGCCCCGCCACGCCGAAGATGACGCATCCGTTACGGCTGAAGCGCGAGTACCAGCGGAAACACCCCCTTCGCACCGGCCCGGCGCAGCAGCCTGGCAGCCACCGCGAGCGTCCAACCGCTCTCCGCGCGGTCGTCCACGAGAAGAACCGGACCCGGAGTCTCGGCCAGCGTCGCCGCGAGGGCCGGAGGCACCGTCAAGGCTTGGTGGAGTCCCCGGACGCGTTGGGCACTGTTGGACGAAGGCAGGCCGAACTCCGGTGCCTGGTCGGTGTAGGCGAGCGAGCCCAACAACGGCATCCGTCCGATCTCCGCGATCCGCGCGGCGAGCGAGCCGACCAACTGGGGACGCGAGCGCGACGGCAGGCAGACCACACCCGCCGGACGGGCGGGGGCGTCCGCGGCCCCGGAGGCCCAGCCGCCCGACCCCCGCGCCCAGTCGGCCAGGACGGCCACCACCGCCTGCGCGACGTCGTCCGGGACGGGCTGGTCGGGCGCCTGCGGGGCGAGCATCGGGCGGAGCCGGTTGCCCCAGCCGATGTCGGAGAGGCGGCCCAGGGCCCGGCCGGTGGCGGACTGCTCCCCGGCGGGGATCCGCCCCTTGAGATCCACGCCCACCGCCACGAGCCCGGTCGGCCACATCTTGCGCGGCTCCAGTTCCACGCCCGGACGCCCCAGCTCGCCTCGGGCGGTGTCCAGGGCCGTGCCGGAGACCTCGGCGGTGAACCGGGCCCCGGCGCAGTTGTCGCAGCGCCCGCAGGGTGTCGCCTCCTCGTCGTCGAGCTGGCGGCGCAAGAACTCCATGCGGCAGCCGTCGGTCGCCGCGTAGTCGCGCATGGCCTGTTGCTCGGCGGAACGCTGACGGGCCACCCACGCGTAGCGCTCGGCGTCGTACGCCCACGGTTCGCCCGTCGAGGTCCAGCCGCCCTTGACCCGGTGCACCGCGCCGTCCACGTCGAGCACCTTGAGCATCGTCTCCAGGCGGGTGCGGCGTAGATCGACCAGCGGTTCCAGGGCGGGCAGCGACAGCGGGCGGCCCGCCTGGGCCAGCACGTCGAGGGTGCGGCGGACCTGCTCCTCCGGGGGGAAGGCGACTGAGGCGAAGTACTGCCAGATGGCCTCGTCCTCCCGGCCCGGCAGCAACAGGACCTCCGCGTGCTCCACACCGCGGCCGGCGCGGCCCACCTGCTGGTAGTACGCGATGGGGGAGGAGGGCGACCCCAGGTGCACCACGAAACCGAGGTCGGGTTTGTCGAAGCCCATGCCCAGGGCCGAGGTGGCCACCAGCGCCTTGACCCGGTTGGCCTGGAGATCGTTCTCCGCCTGCTCGCGGTCGGCGTTCTCGGTCTTGCCGGTGTACGAGGAGACGGTGTGGCCGCGGTGGCGCAAGTAGGCGGTGACCTCCTCGGCCGCGGCCACCGTCAGGGTGTAGATGATCCCGGAACCCGGCAGGTCGGTGAGGTGGTCGGCGAGCCACGCCAGCCGGTGCGCGGCGTCGGGCAGGGCGAGCACCGAGAGGCTCAGGCTCTCCCGGTCCAGCGCGCCCCGCAGCACGAGCGCGTCCGTGCCGGCGCCGGTGCCCAGTTGCTCCGCGACGTCGGCGGTCACCCGGGCATTGGCGGTGGCGGTCGTGGCCAGCACCGGAACCCCCGGCGGGAGATCGGCCAGCATCGTCCGCAGCCTGCGGTAGTCGGGGCGGAAGTCGTGGCCCCAGTCGGAGATGCAGTGGGCCTCGTCGACCACGAGCAGGCCCGTGGCGGCCGAGAGCTTGGGGAGGACCTGGTCGCGGAAGTCCGGGTTGTTGAGTCGCTCGGGGCTCACCAGCAGGACATCGACCTCGCCGGCGGCGACCTCGGCCTGGATGCCCTCCCATTCCTCCGGGTTGGCCGAGTTGATCGTGCGGGCGCGAATTCCGGCCCGGGCGGCGGCCTCGACCTGATTGCGCATCAGCGCGAGCAGCGGCGAGACGATCACGGTGGGGCCGGCGCCGCTCGCCCGCAGGAGGGAAGTGGCGACGAAGTACACCGCCGACTTGCCCCACCCCGTGCGTTGCACCACCAGCGCCCGTCGCTTGTGCGCGACGAGGGCCTCGATCGCCCGCCACTGGTCCTCGCGCAGCCGAGCGGTGCCCGTCGGATCGCCCACCAGGCGGGCGAGTACGGAATCGGCTGAGGACCTCAGGTCTGGGTTCATGCCCCCATGCAACCTGATGGCGCCGACATCGCGCCAATGCCGCCCTGAACCTGTGGATATTGAAGATTGGACCAGTTAGGTCTGATTCGGGGAGTTATCCACAGGGGTTTCGCGATTCTCCCCCACACGGGACCGTCGACGCATGACGAAGAACCACGCATCACCGAGCCCGTCCGACCAGCCGCCCATCGGCACGTCCGGAACGCCCACCGAATCCCAGATCACCCTGCGCAGCCCGGCGGAACTCGCCGACGCGCTGCCCTACATGCTCGGCTTCCACCCGACCGATTCTCTCGTCATGGTCGCCGTTCACGGCGAGGGCGGGCGCTTCGGCGGTCGGCTGCGCGTCGGGATTCCCACCGTTCCAGCGGAGTGGGAGGGAACCGCCCGACAGGTCGCCGAAACCCTGGTCCGAGGCAGCGAACGACGGGGCGGCAAGCCCGACGGCATCGTCGTCTTCCTCTGCCAGGATCCGCGCGACGGAGAGAGCGGACAACGCGTGATGACCCGGTTGCGGCCCCTCGCCCAACGGCTCCGCGTTGCCTGCGGGGCGCTGGACGTGCCCGTCCTGGAAGCCCTGTGTCTCTCCGAAGGCCGCTACTGGTCCTACGTCTGCCCCGACGCGCGCTGCTGCCCGGCCGAGGGCAACCCGCTGGTCATGCCCGGCACCTCCGTGATGGCCGCCGCGGCCACCTTCGCCGGGCTCCAGGTCAGGGGGTCCCTGAGGGAGATCGAGGGAAGGCTGACCCCGCCGCGCGGAGCAGCGGCCAGGGAACAGGAGGCGGCCCTGGAACGGGCCGCCGTCGCCTTGGTGCCGAAGATCCTCGACGGAGCCACGCGGGAGGAGATCGGCGCCGAGACCATCGCCCTGGCCCGGACCCTCATGCGGCGCATGACGTCGCCCCCGCCACCGGCCGAGACAGGCCCTGGTGGGGACGCCTGGGACGACGCGCTGCTGGGACACGACGAGGCGGCTGCCGTGATCATCGGCCTGCAGGACCGCGAGATCCGCGACATCGCCGCCGAATGGATGGAGGGCGAGGAGGCCGGGCCCGCGCTGCGCCTGTGGCGCGCCCTGGCCCGGCGCTGCGTCGGGATCTACGCGGAGCACGCCGCGGCTCCGCTCACCCTCGCCGGATGGGTCTCCTGGTCCACCGGCGACGAACCGACCGCCCGCATCGCGCTCGACCTGGCGCTGCGCGCCGACGCCGACTACCGCTTCGCCCAACTGCTCCACCACGCCTGCAACGAGGGCATCGACCCGGAGGGCCTGCGGCAGTGTCTGCGCGAGGAACGGCAACGCAGGGAGCCCCGCCGCAAGCGACCGGTGGGCGCCGGCCGCCCGCCCGGTCGGCGCACCAAGGCCGAGCGCGGGGACGCCCGCCGCACCACGAGGAGCGAACAGTGATCCGGGCTCGGGGTCCTCTCCTGCGACGACTTCGTGACGCCCTCGGCCCCCCACCGGACCCCCGCCGGGGACAGCCGCCGCCGGGGCCCGTGACCCGGGCGGGGGTGAGGACGTTCAGCTGTGGGGTGGTGGGGGCCCGGCCGCGCCGCCGCCCAGCGAAACCGACCGGAGCGCAGACAAGGCGACGCATGGCCCACCCCGTACCACCCGCCCGCAGGCCCGAGCTGCCGCCCGTGCACGGAGCCGTCATCTGTCTCGCCGCGCCGTGCCTGGCCATCTCGCCCGAGCACGGCCAACTGACCGGGCGGGGAATCGAAGGCGTCTACCGCGCAGGATTGCGGCTCCTCTCCCGCTGCGTGCTGCGCGTCGGCGGCCGGGACCCGGTAGCCGTGCAGGGGCGCAGCCTCGGCGCCGACCGGGCCGCATTCACCGCAACGGTCCGCACCGGAGCCGAGGCGGGCCCCGACCCCGACATCGGCGTCGAACGCGTCCGGCACGCCGACGGCACCGAACGGATCACCCTGCGCAGCTACGCCACCCGTTCCGTGCGCGTCCCCGTGGAACTGGCGCTCGGTACCGACCTGGCCGAACTGGCAGCGATCGCCGCGGGCCGCGCCGGGCCCGAGCTCCCCGCCGCCGTGCACGCGGCCGGCCTGCGCTGGAGCACGGGCGGCATCCAGGCAGTCGTCACCGCCGACCCCGCCCCCGACGACGCGCTCGCCTCGACCGGGCTGCTGCGCTGGCAACTCGAACTTGGCCCCGGCGAGGCCCGCACCATCGAGCTGCGGACCGGCCGGGACCGCACCACGCGGGCGTCGGCCGGCCAGGTGGCGAACCCCTTGGCCGACGCCCGGGCCGAGGGGGACGACCCGAGGGTCGAGGCATGGTTCCGGACAAGCGTGGAAGACCTCGGTGCGCTGCTGCTGAGGGATCCCGAGCAGCCGGGCGACGCGTTCGCGGCGGCGGGAGCGCCCTGGCGGCTCGGCCTGGCCCAGGCGGAGTCGCTGTGGGCCGCCCGGATGGCGTTGCCGCTCGGCACCGGGCTCGCCGCGGCCACCCTGCGCGTCCTCGCCCGCGCCCAGGCCGAGGGGCGCGGGCCCGGAGCCGGGATGATCCCGGGACCACTGCGCGGGGCCGGACCACAGCTACCGCCCGGATGTACCGGGACCGAGGCCACGCTCGCCTTCCCCGTGGTCCTCGCCGAGGCTCGGCTCTGGGGTCTGCCCGAGGAGGAGATGGCCCGGCTGCTGCCCGCGGCGGAACGCTGCCTGGGATGGCTCCGCGGAGCGCTGGGGGAGGACGGGTTCCTGGCCGACCCCGACCCGGGGCCACGACGCTGCGAGACCCAGGCCCACGTGCACCGGGCCGCGCTCCTCGGCGCCGACCTCCTCGACGGGTGCGGACGGCCCGGCGCCGAGGAATGGCGGGATCGGGCGGCCCGCCTGCGGGAGCGGTTCCGGGCGGAGTTCTGGATCGACGGCCCGGACGGCGGACGTCCCGCGGCGGCCCTGCATCCCGACGGCCGCCCCCTGCTCCGGCTGACGGGCGCCGCCGCGCACCTGCTGGACACCGGACTGCTGAGCGGCGGCCGGACGGCCCCGGGCCTGCTGGACCGGACACGCACCGAGCAACTGGCCCGGCTGCTCGGAGCACCCGCCATGGACTCGGGGTGGGGGCTGAGGAGCATGTCGAGCCGGGAGCCCGACCACAATCCGTTCGGGCACCGCTCGGGGGCGGTACGGGTCCACGAGAGCGTCATCGCGCTCTCCGGCCTGGCCCGGGCGGGCTTCGCGAAGGAGGCCGCCGGCCTGCTGCGGGGACTCCTCGACGCGGCCGAGACCTTCGGGTACAGGTTGCCGGAGATGTACGCCGCCGGGCAGCGCACCACGGGCAGCGCACCGCTCCCGCACCCCGCGGCCTGCCGGCCGGCCGCGGTGGCCGCCGCCGGCGGCGTCCACGCCCTGGTCGCCCTCGCCGGGATCCTCCCGAACGCCCCCGCCGGCACGGTCGCCCTGCACCCGCTCCCCGGCGCCCCGCTGGGCTCCCTGAGGCTCTCGGGGCTGCGGGTGTCCGAGCGACCGTTCGGCGTCCGGGTCAGTCGCCTCGGTCTCGGGATGGTGGAGGAGGCCGCCGATGCGCTCCAACTGGGAGGCTGAGTTTCGGATCACTGCCGGCGGGATCACCAAAGCTCTGTTTATCGTCAGGCAGACGACTATGATCGCGGCATGTCGCCCTACGACCCGTCGGCCTTCCCGCCCTTTGCCGTCACCGTCGACCTGGTCGTGCTCACCGTGCAGCGTCACGCGCTCTGCGCGCTGGTCGTCCGACGGGGTGAGCCGCCGTTCCAAGGACGCTGGGCGCTGCCCGGAGGCTTCGTACGTGATGACGAGGACCTCGCCGGCGCGGCCGCCAGGGAACTCGCCGAGGAAACCGGCCTCTGCGCACACGACCCGGCCGTGCCGGACGTGGGCAACGGGGCACACCTCGAACAGCTCGCCACGTACGGAGACCCCAAGCGCGATCCCCGGATGCGGGTGGTCAGCGTGGCTCACCTGGTGCTGGCTCCGGATCTCCCCGCGCCTCGCGCGGGCGGCGACGCGAACAGCGCCCGTTGGGCCCCCGTCGACGAACTCCTCGCCGCGGGCGGGGAGGCTCCCGCCGGACTCGCCTTCGACCACGAGCGCATCCTCGCCGACGGAGTCGAGCGGGCGAGATCCAAGATCGAATACTCCTCCCTGGCCACCGCCTTCTGCCCTCCCGAGTTCACCGTGGGCGAGCTGCGAAGGGTGTACGAGGCCGTGTGGGGCGTGGCGCTCGACCCGCGCAACTTCCACCGCAAGGTCACCGGGACCCCCGGGTTCCTGGTGCCGGCCGGAGGAACCACGACCCGTCAGGGAGGCCGGCCCGCCCAACTGTTCCGAGCGGGCGGAGCGACCCTGCTCAACCCGCCGATGCTGCGCCCGGAGGTCTGACGTCCCACGGCCCCGGCGAGCGGCCCCCACCCGGGCCGGGGCCCGGGTGGGGGCGTTGTCGCCGGCCAGGCCGCCGACACCGACGCGCCTGAGATCCTCATGCGTTGAAAATCGGACATATCGCGTTATCTTGCTTGCGGTAATCATGCTGCCGCAGAGCGGTCTCACACCCCGCGAGAGAAGCGATGCTCCAGGCCATCGGACTCACCAGTACACCGCGTCGAGAACTCCCGCCCCTGGTGGACGACCTCACCTTCGAGGCCCGCCCCGGGTGCGTGACCGCCCTGCTCGGCGATCCGGGCTCGGGCAAGACCACCGCGCTACGGCTCATGCTCGAACTCGAACCGGGCCGCGGCATCACCTACTTCCGGGGCCGTCCGTTGCACCGGATCGGGCATCCCGGCCGTGAGGTCGGCGTGCTGCTCGGCGACGTCCCCGGTAATCCGGCGCGAACGGTGCTCAACCAGCTGCGGATGTTGTGCGCCGCCTACGGGGTCCCGGCGTCGCGAGCCGACGCCATGCTGGAGGTCGTCGGCATCGGCGGCCTGCGCGACCAACGGCTCGGCTCGCTCTCGCTCGGAATGGAGCGTCGCGTCGCACTCGCCGCGGCGCTGCTGGCGGACCCCTGCACCCTGCTCCTGGACGAGCCCGCCGCCGGGCTCTCGCCACGTGAACGCGGTTGGATGTACGAGCTGTTGCGCCGGCACGCCGCCCTCGGCGGCGCGGTCCTCTTCACCACCGACGATGCGAAGGAAGCCGCCCGCAACGCCGACCGGGTCGTCTCCATCAAGGCCGGCCGGCTGGTCGCGGACCAGGACGCGGCGGAATTCGCGCGAACCCGACTGCGTCCCCGCGTCGCCGTGCGCACCCCGCACGCGGCCCGACTCGCGGACGTCCTGGGCCGGGAGGCCCGGGCGGCCCGGCGCGCGGTGGAGATCGTCGCGGAGAGCGGCAGCCGCCTGTCGGTCTACGGCAGCAACTGCGCGGAGGTGGGGGAGGCGGCCTTCCGACACGGGGTGCTGGTCCACCAACTCGCGGACGAGACCGGAGACACCGGAACGCCGGTCCCGCCCGTTCCGCAGGCTCGCTCGGAGGCTCGTACGGCCGCCCACGCCTCGACCGTGGCGGCCGCCCACGCCGAGGCGGGCGCCACGGCCGAATCGGGCTCCACCACCGGCCCCGGGGTCGAACCCGGACCGGAGGTCGGGCCGGCGCCGGGATTCGGGGCCGGTTCGGGCCCGTCGGAGATCGGGCCGGGAGCGGGGTCGGGGGGCACCTCGGTTCCCACCGCCGGGGGCAGGGCTGAGCCGGGTCGGTCCCCGCGGATCGGCTCCGGACGATCGGCTCGGGCGGTGCGTCGGGTCAGCGGCCCGTTGCGGCCCCTGCGCTACGAACTGCTGCGAACCTTCGGCACGGCGACCCCGCTGCTGACCTCGGCCGTGGTCGTCGTCGTCTCCGTCGCGATCACGCTCGTCCTCGCCCGCATGGGACACACTCCGCAGAACCGGCTGCTCGCCGCCTGGCCGCTGTCGTTGCCGCTGCCGCCCGCCGCACTCGGCGCCGGGCTGCTCGGCGCCCTGGCCTTCGGCGAGGAGTACCGCTATCCCTCCCTGTCGGCGGACCGCGGCACGGTTCCGCGCCGCGTGGGCCTGCTCGCCGCCAAGCTCGGAGTCTGCGCCGCACTCGCCCTGTCGCTCGGGGGCCTGGCCGTCACCGCGGACGCCGCGGCCCTCAGGCTGGTCTTCGACTCCGGCCCGCTCGACCGGCCGGCGGAGTGGGTCGCACCGGCGGCGAGTTGGGCCGGACTGCTCATCGGATGCGCCTGGGCCGGGGTGTTGGCCTCCGGTGTCTTCCGATCCGCGGCGGCCGGCCTGGCGGCGGTGCTCGTCGTGCCGGTGATGGTCGTACCGCTGGTGCGCAAGTCGCTGCACGGGCCGTCCGCCCACCCGACGGACGGGCTCGCCTCCCGGCTGCGCGAGTTGTCCTGGGCCCAGTGGCCACCGGAGGTCGATCGCCTGGTGCTGGGCGTCTTGCGGGTGATGGCCCAACCCGTCGGCACGGCACTGGTGTTGTCGTTGATGGTCCTGTTGTGCGCCTATGGGTTCACAGGACTGCGCAGCCGAGTCCGCTGGTGAACGACCGTGAGTGATCGTTTCGGATCGAGTCGATCATCAAAGTGACCGATCTGGTCCACGCCAACCCGAGAGGATCGCAACTCCCCGCAAAAGGCCCGGTTCTTTACGATAAGTCGTCAATTGCGTGGGTGGCACCGATCACCCTTTCGTGTGCTTTTCACCAAAGACCTCAAGGGTGACGGGAGCACGACCGACAAAGGATTCGTGAGTACCCTTGCGCACACCATGATGACCGCCGCCCGCCACGCCGACTCCGGCCTCGCCGGCTCGGGCGACCTCGACCGCTACCCCTACGCGGAGACCCAGGGGGCCGACCGGGTCGGACCGCCTCACTGGGACGGCGCCGACATCGAGTTGAGCCGCGTGGGCCGTCGCGCCACCGGAAGCCGCGGCCGCGGACTGCACGGCCAACTCGTCCAGCAGCTCGGCCAGATGATCGTTTCCGGCGACCTCGGCGCGGACCGCCCGCTGGTCCCCGAGGAGATCGGGCAGCGCTTCGAGGTCTCCCGCACGGTCGTCCGCGAATCCCTGCGCGTTCTGGAGGCCAAGGGCCTCGTCAGCGCCCGACCCAATGTCGGCACCCGGGTCCGTCCGGTCGCCGACTGGAACCTGCTCGACCCCGACATCATCGAATGGCGGGCCTTCGGTCCCCAGCGCGACGACCAGCGCCGCGAGCTCAACGAGCTCCGCTGGACCATCGAACCGCTGGCCGCCCGGCTCGCCGCCGGACACGGTCGCCCCGACATCCAGCAGCGCCTCGCCGACATGGTCGAGATCATGGGTCACGCCCTCGGGCAGGGTGACTCGATCACCTTCGCGCGCGCCGACAACGAGTTCCACGCGCTGCTGATCCAGGTCGCGGGCAACCGCATGCTGGAGCACCTGTCGGGCATCGTCTCCTCCGCCCTCCAGGTCTCCGGCAGCCCCGTCACCGCGTGCGACCGCCCCAGCGAAACCTGCGTCGCGCACCACGCGCGGATGGTCGAGGCCCTCGCCGCCGGCGATGCCCTGGGCGCCGAGAACGCCATGCGTCAGCTCCTGACGGTGCATCCGGAGGTCGAGCGTGTGGTTCCGGCCCCGCGCGAGCACTGACGGGCTCGACGCGCACGGGAGCGGGGGTGCACCACATGTCGCCGGGTCCGGTTCGGGCCCGGCGACAGCCGTGTGCGGGGGTGTTCGAAGCCCTTGGATCAGCGTGTATGGATGTATGTGCGGCATTGGCGGAAAAGTGGTGTGACTCGGGCCACGAAGATTGGGCGTAACGCTCCGCGACGTCACGCGATGACTTAGGTGGTGATGGCCGACGGAGGGAAGACAGCAGCCCCTGCGGGTGCTGTACAGCTCCCCGGCCCCTGCCCGCGCCCCCGGCCCATCCCCAGTCGGTGGTCGTCGGCTCCGGTCCAGCACCACCAGGCCCGGGGTCGGAAGCCGTTCCCATCGTTCCGAGAGGTTGTTCGTGTCGGCCAGCACATCCCGTACGCTCCCGCCGGAGATCGCCGATTCCGAGTCTGTGATGGCGCTCATCGAGCGGGGCAAGGCCGAGGGGCAGATCGCCGGCGATGACGTGCGTCGGGCCTTCGAGGCTGACCAGATTCCTGCGACCCAGTGGAAGAATGTTCTGCGCAGCCTCAACCAGATCCTCGAGGAAGAGGGTGTGACGCTGATGGTCAGTGCCGCGGAGTCGCCCAAGCGCACCACCCGAAAGAGCGTCGCAGCGAAGAGCCCGGCGAAGCGGACGGCCACCAAGACCGTCGCTACCAAGACGACCGTCGCCCGGACCGTCACCGACGCCGCCCCTGAGGCGGTGCCGGCCGAACCGGACACCGTGGACGCCCTCGCGGAGGAGCCCGGGACCGAGTCCGCCGCCAAGAAGACCGCGGCGAAGAAGACGGCGGCCAAGAAGGCCGCCCCTGCCAAGAAGACCGCCGCGAAGAAGACGGCCGCGAAGAAGACCGCGGCCAAGAAGGGCTCCGACGAGGCCGACGAGGAGTCGACCGAGGAAGCCCCCGGCGCGGTCAAGGCCGAGTCCGAATCCGAGGAGGAGGACGGCGGCGAGAGCAAGGGCTTCGTCATCTCGGACGACGAGGACGACGCACCGGCCCAGCAGGTCGCCGTGGCGGGGGCCACCGCGGACCCGGTCAAGGACTACCTCAAGCAGATCGGCAAGGTCCCGCTCCTCAACGCCGAACAGGAGGTCGAGCTCGCCAAGCGCATCGAGGCGGGCCTGTTCGCCGAGGACAAGCTGGCGAACTCCGACAAGCTGGCGCCCAAGCTCAAGCGCGAGCTGGAGATCATCGCGGAGGACGGCCGCCGGGCCAAGAACCACCTGCTGGAGGCCAACCTCCGCCTCGTGGTCTCCCTCGCCAAGCGCTACACGGGCCGCGGCATGCTCTTCCTGGACCTGATCCAGGAAGGCAACCTCGGTCTGATCCGCGCGGTCGAGAAGTTCGACTACACCAAGGGCTACAAGTTCTCCACGTACGCCACCTGGTGGATCCGGCAGGCCATCACCCGCGCCATGGCCGACCAGGCCCGCACCATCCGCATCCCGGTGCACATGGTCGAAGTGATCAACAAGCTGGCCCGTGTCCAGCGGCAGATGCTCCAGGACCTGGGGCGCGAGCCCACCCCGGAGGAGCTGGCCAAGGAACTCGACATGACCCCCGAGAAGGTCATCGAGGTCCAGAAGTACGGCCGCGAGCCGATCTCCCTGCACACCCCGCTCGGCGAGGACGGTGACAGCGAGTTCGGTGACCTCATCGAGGACTCCGAGGCCGTCGTCCCGGCCGACGCGGTGAGCTTCACGCTCCTGCAGGAACAGCTGCACTCGGTGCTCGACACCCTGAGCGAGCGCGAGGCGGGCGTGGTCTCGATGCGCTTCGGCCTGACGGACGGGCAGCCCAAGACCCTCGACGAGATCGGCAAGGTCTACGGGGTCACCCGCGAGCGCATCCGCCAGATCGAGTCGAAGACGATGTCGAAGCTGCGTCACCCGTCGCGTTCGCAGGTGCTGCGCGACTACCTCGACTGAGGGGACCGACGCCGAGGGGCGTACGCCCGGTGGCCGCGCGGGTGCGCACGACCACCGGGCATCCCACTCTGGGTGGAGTCATGAACACTCGGAGTCAGGAGGCCTCATGCGTCGTCCCTTTGCCCGTGCCCTGGCGGGCGCGCTGACCCTGGTGGCGGGAGCGGCCGCGGCGCCGCTGGCCCGGATGCCGCAGGCGGCCGCGGACAGCGTGGTGATCGGCGGGCAGCCGGTGAAGGTGGCGGACAGCCCCTGGGTCGTGGCCCTGGCCAGCCGTGACCGGTTCGGGGGTACCCGGGGCGGTCAGTTCTGTGGGGGCGTGATCGTCGCCCCGACGACCGTGGTGACGGCGGCCCACTGCCTGGGTCGCCAGGTGTTGGGTGGCCCGGTCGAATCCGTGCCGGACCTCCGTGTGATCGCGGGCCGTACGGAGCTCCGTGCGACGGACGGTCGGGAGATCGCGGTGCGCGCGGCGCGGGTGAACCCGGCGTACGACTCCGCGACCAACGCCGGCGACCTCGCCGTCCTGGAGCTCGCGGAGGCGGTGCCGGCGGCCCAGGTGCTCCCCATGGCGGAGAAGGGTCATCCCGCCTACGAGGCCGGCACCGAGGCGTCGGTGTACGGCTGGGGGGACACCAGCGGTTTCGGCGACTACGCGTACGGCCTGCGGGCGGCGCGCGTGGAGATCCTCGCGGACCGGGTCTGCGAGGACGCGTACCCGGGGGACGCGGACGGGCAGTACCGGGCCGGCTCCATGGTGTGCGCGGGGGACAGGGGCGGCGGCAAGGACGCCTGCCAGGGGGACAGCGGTGGACCGCTCGTGGCGCGGGGGCGGCTCATCGGGGTCGTGTCCTGGGGGCGAGGCTGCGGCCGGGCCGACAGCCCGGGCGTGTACACCCGGATCTCCCCGCTGGTCGGCTTCGTGAGCGGCCCCGAGAGGGGCACGCGGCCGGTCGGGGGGCGGGAGGCCCCGTAGGGAGCCCCCAGGGGCTCCTCGGGCCCCGTGAGGCCCGGCATGGGGGTAGGGGGTCGGTCGCCGGATCGCCAGGGCGGCCGAGGATGAACTTGAACGTGGGGCGGACATGAGGACGGGCGGCACCCCTGGGTCACAGAGGTGTCGCCCGTCGACCGGCCTGGCCGGTCCTTGCTCGTCGGATGCGAGGTCTAGGCCTGTGTCAGCGGTCCTCGGTGTCGGCGGCATTCGCAGCCGGAGCGGACGTGAGCCGCTCGGTCTCATCCTGTATTTCCGCGGCGATCTTCTTGAGTTCCGGCTCGAACTTACGCCCGTGGTGGGCGCAGAAGAGCAGTTCACCGCCGCTCAGCAGGACGACGCGCAGATATGCCTGGGCGCCGCAACGGTCGCATCGGTCAGCGGCCGTCAGCGGGGTCGCGGGTGTCAGAACAGTAGTCACGTCGCCTCTTCTCTAGCTCGACGAGCTGTCGTACCAGGGTCAACATCCAACCAGGCCGAAAACGTTCCCGCTCGCGGCTTTCTTTCGAAACTTCCTTCCGAAGCTGGCCGGCTGTTGCCGGTTGGCGGCGAAGGAGCCGTATTGCGTTGCTTTACGGTTTCGCGTTGTCAGTCGTTCGCTTGTAGCAGTTCAGTCCCCCCGGCGTGAGTGCCGGTTGTTGATGAGGACGTGCCCGAACACTAAATGGTTCATGCCTGGAAGGGAACGTGATGTTTGCTTCACCCCCACGGGGGATCGAACACCCGTGCGGGCCTGCACTAGGCTGTGGAAGCCACGAGGGTGGCGTTGCATCGGCTCTACCAGGCCTCGGTACCCTCTGACCGGCAACCGATGCACCCCTGAGCCCGACCGGGCCAGAAAAGAAATTCAGCGAGGAGCGAACTGCGTGACCGCCGACACGTCCGTGCCTTCCAGCGCGCTGCTGTCCGGAGCAGACCGGGACGGCTCCAACTACACCGCGCGGCACCTGCTCGTCCTCGAGGGCCTCGAGGCCGTCCGCAAGCGCCCCGGCATGTATATCGGGTCCACCGACAGTCGTGGACTGATGCACTGCCTCTGGGAGATCATCGACAATTCCGTCGATGAGGCCCTGGGCGGGTACTGCGACCACATCGAGGTGATCCTCCACGAGGACTCGTCCGTCGAGGTTCGGGACAACGGCCGCGGCATCCCCGTGGACGTCGAGCCCAAGACGGGCCTGTCCGGCATCGAGGTCGTCATGACCAAGCTGCACGCCGGCGGCAAGTTCGGCGGCGGGTCGTACGCGGCCTCCGGCGGTCTGCACGGCGTCGGCGCCTCCGTGGTCAACGCCCTCTCGGCCCGCCTCGACGTCGAGGTCGACCGCAACAGCTCGACGCACGGCATCAGCTTCCGCCGCGGCGTCCCCGGGATGTTCACGGAGCAGGGGCCCGACAGCCCCTTCGACCCCGCCAACGGCCTGCGCAAGGTCAAGCGGGTCGCCAAGGGGAAGACCGGCACCCGGGTCCGCTACTGGGCCGACCGCCAGATCTTCCTCAAGGACGCCAAGCTCAACCTGGAGACGCTCTACCAGCGTGCCCGCCAGACCGCCTTCCTCGTGCCCGGCCTGACCCTCGTCGTCCGCGACGAGCGCGGCATCGACGGCGCGGGCAAGACCGAGGAGACCTTCCGCTTCGACGGGGGCATCAGCGAGTTCTGCGAGTACCTGGCCCAGGACAAGGGCGTCTGCGACGTGCTGCGCCTGACCGGCACGGGCACCTTCAAGGAGACCGTGCCGGTCCTGGACGACCGCGGCCACATGACCCCCACCGAGGTCACCCGCGAACTGGGCGTGGACATCGCCCTGCGCTGGGGCACGGGCTACGAGACCAACGTCAAGTCGTTCGTGAACATCATCGCCACCCCCAAGGGCGGCACCCACGTGTCCGGCTTCGAACGCTCGGTCGCCAAGACGGTGAACGAGGTGCTGCGCTCGGCGAAGCTGCTGCGCGTGGCCGAGGACGACGTGGTCAAGGACGACGCGATGGAGGGCATGACGGCCGTCGTCACCGTCCGCCTCGCCGAGCCGCAGTTCGAGGGCCAGACCAAGGAGGTGCTCGGCACCTCCGCGGCCACCCGGATCGTCGCCGCCGTGGTCGCCAAGGAGCTCAAGGCGTTCCTGACCTCCACCAAGCGGGACGACAAGCAGCAGGCGCGTTCCGTGATGGAGAAGATCGTCGCGGCCGCCCGGACCCGCATCGCCGCCCGCCAGCACAAGGAGGCGCAGCGTCGCAAGACGGCGCTGGAGTCCTCCTCGCTGCCGGCGAAGCTGGCCGACTGCCGCAGTGACGACGTGGACCGCAGCGAGCTCTTCATCGTCGAGGGCGACTCGGCGCTCGGCACCGCCAAACTCGCCCGGAACTCCGAATTCCAGGCGCTGCTGCCGATCCGGGGCAAGATCCTCAACGTCCAGAAGTCCTCCGTCTCGGACATGCTCAAGAACGCCGAGTGCGGCGCGATCATCCAGGTCATAGGAGCCGGTTCGGGCCGCACCTTCGACATCGACGCGGCCCGCTACGGCAAGATCGTCCTGCTCGTCGACGCCGATGTGGACGGCGCGCACATCCGCTGTCTGCTGCTCACCCTCTTCCAGCGGTACATGCGCCCGATGGTCGAGGCGGGCCGGGTCTTCGCGGCCGTGCCGCCACTGCACCGGATCGAGCTCGTCCAGCCGAAGAAGGGCCAGGACAAGTACGTCTACACCTACTCCGACAACGAGCTGCGCCAGACGCTGCTGGAGTACCAGCGCAAGAACATCCGCTACAAGGACTCCATCCAGCGCTACAAGGGCCTCGGCGAGATGGACGCCGACCAGCTCGCGGAGACCACCATGGACCCCCGCTTCCGCACCCTGCGCCGGATCAACATCGGGGACCTCGACTCGGCCGAGTCGGTCTTCGATCTGCTCATGGGCAACGAGGTGGCCCCGCGCAAGGAGTTCATCACCAGCTCGGCGGCGACCCTGGACCGCTCGCGCATCGACGCCTGATCCTGCCGGCGTCCACTCGCTGAACGCCCTTACACACCAATGCTCTTCACTTCATCACCTGATGGAGTGAAGAGCACCGGTACATCAGTCCGGAAAACATCGATTCCACCCATCCTTGTCACCACGCGGCCAATGCGGCGGCGGACAAGGAGAGTTCGGTGGAGAAGCACGATGGTCGTGATGCCGGAACGATCCGGCTCGACGACCCCTGGTACGACGCGTTGGCGGTCGGCTGGGGGGAGGGCGAGGAAGCGGAAACGGTCACTTCGCGCCCGATCGCCGGCGACCGGCCCGCAACCGGGGCCTCGGACATCTACCTGGAAGTGCAGCGAAGCGCCGCCTTCCAGGAGGTACGCAGCCGCTACCGGAGGTTCGTCGTGCCCGCGACCGCCGGCTTCTTCCTCTGGTACGTCGCCTACGTGGTCGCGGCGACCGCGGCGCCGGGGATCATGGCCCGGCCGGTGATGGGATCGATCAACGTGGCCCTGCTGGCGGGGCTGGGTCAGTTCCTGAGCACGTTCCTCCTCACCTGGGCGTACGCGCGGCACGCACGGCTCCGCCGCGACCGGGCCGCGCTCGACCTGCGCTGGACCGTCTTCGAGCAGGAGCGGGACCAGCAGCGCATCCGGACCTGGGAGGCGGGCCGGTGACCACCGAACACCAGACCCTCGCGCTGATCCTGTTCAGCGTCTTCATCGCGGTCACGCTGGGCATCACCACCTGGGTCAGTCGCAACCGACACGGTTCGGCCGAAGAGTTCTACGCGGGTGGGCGATTGTTCTCCCCGATGGAGAACGGTTTCGCCATCGCCGGCGACTACATGTCCGCGGCCTCCTTCCTCGGCATCTCCGGCCTGATCGCCCTCTTCGGCTACGACGGCCTGCTGTACTCGGTCGGCTTCCTCGTGGCGTGGCTGGTCGTGCTCTTCCTGGTCGCCGAACTGGTCCGCAACTGCGGCCGGTTCACCCTCGCCGACGTGGTCGCCGCCCGGATGAGCGAGCGGCCCGTCCGGATCGCGGCCGGGGCTTCCTCGGTGGTGGTGTCCGTGCTGTACCTCGTGGCGCAAATGGTCGGCGCGGGCAGCCTGGTGGGCCTGCTGCTCGGCGATTCGAGCGCCGGCGCACGGACGTTGACCGTGGTCGGCGTCGGCGCGTTGATGGTGGTCTACGTGTCCTTCGGGGGGATGCGGGCCACCACCTGGATCCAGATCGTGAAGGCCGTGCTGCTCATGGGCGGCGCCGTGACGCTGACCGTCCTGGTACTGCTGCGCTTCCACGGGAACTTCGACCAGTTGCTGGCCACCGCCGCCGAACGCAGCGGCCACGGGGCCAAGTTCCTGAACCCCGGCCTCAAGTACGGGGGAGACTGGGCCGCCCGCTTCGACTTCATGAGCCTCGGTCTCGCCCTGGTCCTGGGCACGGCCGGGCTGCCGCACATCCTGTCGCGCTTCTACACGGTGCCGACGGCGCGTGCGGCCCGGCGGTCGGTGGTCTGGGCGATCGGCCTGATCGGCGGCTTCTACCTGATGACCATCGTGCTCGGTTTCGGGGCCGCCGCCCTGCTGGGTCCCGAGCAGGTGCGCGCCTCCAACGCCTCGGGGAACACGGCGGTTCCGCTGTTGGCGGCGTTCCTGGGAGGCGGCGCCGAGAGCACCGGGGGCGCGGTCCTGTTCGCCTTCGTGGCTGCCATCGCCTTCGCGACGATCCTCGCGGTGGTCGCCGGAATCACCCTGGCGTCCTCGGCTTCCGTGGCGCACGACCTGTACGCCTCGCTCAAGCGTCGGCACGCCAAGCAGCGCAGCGAGGTTGCGGTGGCGCGGGTCGCCGCGGTCGGGATCGGCGCGGCGGCGATCGCGCTCGGATTGGTCGCGCAGAACCTGAACGTGGCCTTCCTCGTGGGCTTGGCCTTCGCGGTGGCCGCCTCGGCGAACCTGCCGGTGCTGTTGTACTCGCTGTTCTGGCGGGAGTTCACCACCCGAGGGGCCGTCTGGTCCGTGTACGGGGGACTGGTGCCGGCGGTGCTGCTGGTGGTGCTGTCGCCCGTGGTGTCCGGCAGTCCCGAGTCGCTCTTCCCGGGAGTGGACTTCCAGTACTTCCCGTTGCAGAACCCGGGGATCGTGTCGATCCCGCTGGGCTTCCTGGCGGGATGGCTCGGCACGGTCACGTCGACGGAGGAGCCGGACGTCCGCAGGCACGCGGAGACGGAGGTGCGGTCGCTGACGGGCGCCGGGGCGGTGTGACCCACCCGGTCGGTCGTGGCGGTCGCCCGGTTCAGTGCGCGGCGCCGGGATCGGAGTGGCGCCAGGCGTAGCGGTGTTCAGGGCGGCCCGTCTCTCCGTAGCGCAGGGCCAGGGTGACGCGTCCCGCGCGGTCGAGGAGCTTGAGGTAGCGCTGGGCCGTCTGACGGCTGATGCCGGCGCGATCGGCGATCTGCTGGGTGGAGAGCGGGCCCTCGGCGGTGCGCAGCACCTGGCGGACCAGGTCGGCGGTCGGCGGTGAGTGGCCCTTGGGCAGGTCGTTCGGGGTGCCGGCCGAGGCCAGGGCGCCGAAGATGCGGTCCACTTCGGCCTGTTCCGCCTCCCCTCCGGTCTCCAGGGTGCGCCGCAGGGCGCCGTAGGCCTCCAGGCGGGCCCGCAACCCGGCGAAGGCGAACGGCTTCACCATGTACTGAAGGGCGCCGAGCCGCATGGCGGCCTGCACGGTGGCCAGATCGCGGGCGGCCGTCACCATGATGACGTCGGTGTGGTGGCCCCGCTGGCGTAGCCGCCGGACCAGGTCCAGGCCGTTCTCGTCGGGGAGGTAGTGGTCCAGGAGGATCAGGTCCACGTCGTGGGTGTCCAGGAACGCCAACGCCTCCGCCGCCGAATGGGCTTGGGCGATCACCCGGAATCCGGGAACCTTCGCCACGTACGCCGCGTTGATCCGGGCAACACGCATGTCGTCGTCGACGACCAATACGTGAATCGGGGACTCGTTCATCGCAGGGCCTCCGGGAGCACGACGGAGAACTCCGCCCCTCCGTCCGCGCTCTCGCCGGCCCGGACGGTACCGCCCTGCCGCTCCGCGAGGCGACGGACGAGTGCGAGGCCCAGTCCGCGTTCGCGGTGGGCCGTGGGCTGTTTCGTCGACCAGCCCTCGGTGAAGATCTGCTCGCGGCGCTCGGCGGGTACGCCGGGTCCACTGTCCCGGACGACGAGGATCGCCGTACGCTCCTCGGCGCGCAGTTCGACCTCGACCAGCGGGGCGGTCGAGCCCGCGGCCGCGTCGAGGGCGTTGTCCACCAGGTTGCCCGTGATGGTGACGAGGCCGCCGGGGTCCACCACCCGGTCGGGCAGCAGCGTGGAGGGGGCCAGGCGGAGCGGGACGCCACGCTCTGCGGCCACGGTCGCCTTGCCGACCAGGAGGGCCGCCAGCAGGGGATCCCGGACCTTCTCGGTGACCTGCTCCGCGGTGCTGCGGTGGACCCCGACGACCTCGGTCACGAATTCCACGGCCTCCTCGTACAGGTCGAGCTCCAGGAGACCGAGCAGGGTGTGGAGCCGGTTGGCGTGTTCGTGGTCCTGGGCGCGAAGGGCGTCGATCAGGCCGCGGGTGGAGTCCAGCTCGCGTCCGAGGTGTTCCAGTTCGGTGCGGTCGCGCAGCGTGGCGACGGCTCCGCCGTCCTCGGTGGGCATCCGGTTGGCGACCAGGACGCGCGGCCCCTGGACGGTGAGCAGGTCCCGGCCGTCGACCCGGCCCGTGAGGACGTCGGTGGTACGACCCGCGCCGAGCACCTCGTCCAGCGCGCGTCCCGCGACGGTGGCCGGAGCGGCGGGGTCGAGGCCCAGCAGCCGGGCCGCCTCGTCGTTGACCAGCCGGATCCGCCCGTGCCGGTCGAGGGCGATCACGCCTTCGCGGATGGAGTGCAGCATCGCCTCGCGCTCCGCGAGGAGGCCGGCGATGTCGGAGAAGGCCAGGTCACGGGTCTGCCGATGGATCCGGCGGGAGAGCAGGTAGGCGGCGAGGGCGCCTGCCGCCAGGGCGCCGCCGGCGTAGGCGAGGAGGCCGGGGATGGCTCCCAGCAGCCGGTCGCGGACGCTGTCGTAGGCGATGCCCACGGAGACCGCGCCGACGATCTCCCCGTCGGCGGCCAGGAGCGGGACCTTGCCGCGGGCGGAGCGGCCCAGGGTGCCGTCGTCGATCTCCATGACCTCGCGGCCCGCCAGGGCGTCGCCGGGGTCCGTGGAGACGGGCAGGCCGATCCGCCTCGGGTCGGGGTGGGAGCGTCGGATGCCCCGGAGGTCGACGACGACCACGTACTCGGCGCCGGTGGCGCTGCGGATCCGTTCGGCGGCGGACTGCACGGGGCTGTCGTCATCCGGCCCCGAGTCGAGGAGGTCGGCGGCCAGCGTGGGGTCGGCGGCGGCGCTCTGGGCGATGGCGAGGGCGCGCCGCATGGCCTGGTCGTCCAGTTGCGCACCGAGCGGCGCCAGGAAGAGACCGGTGGCCAGGACCGCCACGCCCGCCGCGATGGCGAGCTGGGTCAGCAGGATCTGGGAGACGGCCCTTCTGGGCAGCCCGAGGCGCCGAGCGCTCATGTGGGGGAACCGCATGACCAGCAACCGTAGGTCGGCTTCGGCGTAAGCGGAATTCTCCTGGGCACGTAAATCCCCCTCGCCCGTCACGGCATCGACCGCGGCGGGCGCGGGCCGTCGTAGTGCCCGCTCGGTCGCATCCTCAGCGGCCGTTCCTGGTACTCCTCCAGCGCGTGCGCGATCCACCCCGCCGTCCGGGCCACCGCGAACACCGTCTCCCCGGCCTCGGCCCGCATCCCGCAGGACACCGTCAGCACCGCCAGGGCCAGGTCCACGTTGGCGTGCAGTCCGCCGCCGTGCCGGGCCATCACCGAGGCCACGTCGCGGGCCGCGCCCAGCGCCGGGCCGGCCTGTTCCAGGGCCTCCAGCCGGGAGAACAGGGCCGTGGCACGAGGATCCTCGCCGCGGTACAGCCGGTGCCCCAGACCCGGCACCCGACGCCCCGCGCGCAGGTACTCCGACACCACCGGAGCCGCCCCGCCCCGCTCCAGGACCTCGACCAGCATCCGGTGCGCGAGCCGGCCGGCGGCGCCGTGCAGCGGGCCTTCGAGCGCGCCGAGTCCGGCCGAGACCGCCGCGTACGGATGGGCCCGCGCCGACGCGGCGACCCGTACGGCCAGCGTCGAGGCCGCCAGGTCGTGGTCCACCAGCAGGCCGAGGGCCAGGTCCAGCACGGCCAGCGCGTCCGGGTCGGGGTCCAGCGCCGTCAGCCGCGACCACAGCACGCGGACCAGCCGGGTGTCGCCGGCCCACCGGGCGGGGCCCTGCTCGGGCAGGGCGCCGACCAGCGTCGGGATCAGGCAGCGCGCGGAGTCCAGTACGGCCCCCTCGGACAGGTCGAACCGCAGGGGATCCGCCACCGCGGCGGCGGCGACGGCCACCCGCAGCCGGTCCAGCGGTCCGCCGTGCTCGGGCAGGGCGGCCACCGCCCGTCGGGCGGCGGCCAGTGGCTCCGGGGGAGCGACGAACCGGGCGCCGTGTTTCAGCGACCCCGTCCACAGCCACTCCGCCACCTCCTCGTAGCGGTACCGCGAGGCCAGCTCGACGGCGTCCACGCCCCGGAAGTAGTAGCGGTCGGGCTCGATGAGCGTGAGCGAGGTGCGAACGGACAGCTCGCCGGCATGGCTCCCGGTGGGGCCGGCCGCCTCGCGACGGCTCCGCCGGGCCAGCGCCTCCACCTCGGCCGCGTCGAAGCTGCTGCCGCGCCCGACGGGATCGCGGCGGCTCCCGAGCTGGCCGCGGCTGACGTACGCGTACACGGTCGCGGGCTTCACGCCGAGCAGTCGCGCCGCTTCCCGCGTGTTGATCCGGCGCGGGCCGTCCGTCTCGCCGGTCTCATTGGTCTCGTCGGTCTCGGCCTTCATGACGCACACCCTACATAGATTGATTCAATCAATATTGACAAGGATTCAATCCATCATCGATGGTCGATCCATGAACACCACCGTCGAAGTACCCCGCGGTCTCGCGGGAGTCGTGGTCACCGAAACCGCACTCGGTGACGTCCGAGGCCGAGAAGGCTTCTACCACTACCGCCAGTACTCGGCCGTCGAACTCGCGGAGAGCCGGACCTTCGAGGACGTGTGGCACCTGATGTTCCGCGGGGCACTGCCCGTCGACCTCGCCGAGCGGGACGCCTTCGCCGCCGAGATCGCCCCCCTGCGCCGACTCCCCGTCGAGGTGCGCGAGGCCCTGCCCGCCCTCGCCCGCGCCACCGCCCTGTCCGGGCCGCTCGCCGGGCTCCGTACCGCGCTCTCACTGCTGGGCGCGTCCGCCGGCTTCCGCCCGGTCTACGATCTCGACCCCGCCCGCCGGGCCGCCGACGCACTCGCCGCCTGCGCCGCGGTGCCCACCCTGCTGACCGCCCTGCACCGGCTGGGGCAGGGGCTGGAGCCGGTGGAACCGCGCGACGACCTCCCGTACGCGGCCAACTACCTCCACATGCTGACCAGGCGCGAACCCGACCCGGTCGAGGCCCGAGCGGTGGAGCAGTACCTGATCTCCACCATCGACCACGGATTCAACGCCTCGACCTTCACCGCCCGCGTGATCACCTCCACCGGCGCCGACGTCGCGGCCTGCCTGACCGGGGCCGTCGGGGCCCTGTCCGGGCCGCTGCACGGCGGCGCCCCCAGTCGGGCCCTGGACACCCTCGACGCCATCGGCACGGCTGACCGGATCCAGCCGTGGATCCGCGAACGGGTCCTCGCCGGCGAACGGATCATGGGCTTCGGGCACCCGGTCTACCGCACCGAGGACCCGCGCTCGCGGATGCTGCGCGGCATCGCCCGCCGGTTCGGCGGCCCCCTCGTCGACTTCGCCGTCGAGGTCGAACAGCAGGTGGAGGCGATCCTGGCCGAGCTCAAGCCGGGTCGGGAACTGCACACCAACGTGGAGTTCTACGCGGGCGTGGTCATGGAACTGTGCGGGCTGCCGCGCGAGATGTTCACCCCCACCTTCTGCGCCGCACGTGTGGTCGGCTGGAGCGCCAACATCCTCGAACAGGCAGCCGACTCGAAGATCATCCGCCCGGCCGCCCGCTACACCGGGCCGACACCGCCGCAACCGGTACCGGCGCTCGGCTGAGCCGTCACGGTGCCACGCCGGCTACCATCGACCGGGTGAACAGCAGGCAGTCCCACCCCACCATCCCCGTCGTGGTCCTCGCCGGATTCCTCGGATCCGGCAAGACCACCCTGCTCAACCACCTCCTGGCCAACCGGGGCGGCACCCGGATCGGGGTGGTGGTCAACGACTTCGGCTCGATCGAGATCGACGCCATGTCGGTGGCCGGGCAACTCGGCGACTCCATGGTCTCGCTCGGCGGTGGCTGCCTGTGCTGCGCGGTCGACGGCAGCGAGTTGGACGCGTACCTGGAGAAGCTCTCGGCCCCCGTCCACCGGATCGACGTCATCGTCATCGAGGCGAGCGGGCTGGCCGAGCCGCAGGAACTGATCCGCATGCTGATGGCGAGCGAGAACCCGGCCATCCGCTACGGCGGGATGGTGGAGGTCGTCGACGCGGCGGAGTTCGACGCCACCCGGGCCCGGCACCCGGAAACCGACCGCCACCTCGGCGTCGCCGACCTGGTGGTGCTCAACAAGACCGACCGGGTGGACCCGGCCGAGCGCGCCCGCATCGAAGCCGAACTGGCCGGCCTCTGCGCACCCGGTACCCCCGTGATCGGGGCGGACCACGGGCGGATCGACCCGGAGCTGCTCTTCGACGCGCGCCCCTGGACGCGGACGCGCGGCCAGCTCTCCTTCGAGGACCTGCTGGCGGAGGCGGCCGACGGCGAACGGGAACACGACGACCACACGGGGCATGCGCACGCCGCCTACGAGAGCGTGGAGTTCGTCTCCGAGCAGGCCCTGAGCCCGCGCCGGTTCATCGACTTCCTCGACCGTCGTCCGGCCGGGCTCTACCGGATCAAGGGCTTCGTCCACTTCGGCGTCCCCGGCCACGACGAGCGCTACGAGGTCCACGCGGTCGGCCGTTTCCTCCGCTTCGCCCCCGGCCCCTGGGGGAGGGGCGAACCACGGGTGACCCGACTCGTCCTGATCGGCTCGGGCATGGACGGCCCCGCCCTGCTCCGCGAACTGGAGGCCTGCCGCGAGCCCCGACCGCACCTCGCGGGCCCGGAGACCATGTGGGGCGTCCTGCGGTACGTGGCCCGGCCCCCGCAGGAGGAACGGCCGGACCCCGCGGCCGACCCGGAGCCGGACCCGGACACCGTGCCCGGGGTACAGCCCGGTTAGGCGACCTCGATGCCGTACTCGCGCAGGAGGTCCTCCAGGCCGCCCCGGTAGCCCTTGCCGCCGATCACGAACTTCCAGTCGCCGTTCGGCCGGCGCCGGAACGATCCGAGCACCAGGGCGGTCTCGCCCGCCCGGCCGTCGGAGACCTCCAACTGGTCGATCTCCCGGCCATCCGGGGTGAGGAGACGGATCCGGGCATCGGTGAAGCCCGCCAGGTCGGCGTCCGGGTTGATCTCCGGGTCGATGGCGGCGGCGAGTACCAGGCGGTCGGCGTGCCGCGGCAGGCCGTCGAAGTCGACCTCGATCGCGGCCTTGTCGGGGGCGGCCCGCTCGCGGGAGCGGACCGAACCGTCCGGCGTGCGGGGGTTGTTGAAGAACACGAAGTGGTCCTCGCTCAGCACCCGGTTGCCCTCGCAGACGAGCGCGCACACGTCCAACGCGACGCCGCCCGACCAGTCCATGCCGAGGATGTTGTGCTCGTCCGCCGAGGCTGCCGAGGCTGCCGAGGCCGCCGAGGCCGTGCCCGTACGCTGCGCGGGCACCGAGGCGGACGCCGACGCGGGCATCGCGACGGCGACCGTGACCGCCTCCGAGGCAGCAGAAGCAGAAGCAGCAGAAGCAGCAGAGACGGACGCCGACGCACGCCCCGCCCCGCCGGCCGCCGCTCCGCCGAGGCGCCCCCGGAGCCCGTACCGGTGCAGCAGGTCCACCAACTCCACCCCGGGAACCAACTCCAGCGGCTTGCCGTTGGCAAAGGTGTACGACCCGGGTCCGAAGGACGAGGTGGTGACCAGCACCCCCTTGTTCGCCCCCGCGTCCTGAACCGTGCCGTACAGGTCCCGCACCGCCGTCGGCGGGACCGTGTTCCGGTAGCGCTTGACCTGCACCACGATCCGACCGCCCCGGATCGGGGCCGGGTCCAGCGCCTCCACGTCCACTCCGCCGTCACCGGACCGCTGCGTGGTCACCGCCTCCATGCCCATCGCCCGGAACAGTTCGGCGACCAGGTTCTCGAAAGCGATGGGATCCATCGCGAAGAGGTCGGGCTCCTCCGCGCCGTCGCCCGCGTGCCCGCCGTGGCTGACGACCGCGCCGACCTCAGCCGGCCTGCGGCCCGCCCGTACGCCGGCCGGCTGGTCGGGCCGGGTCGACAGTTGCCCCCGCAATCCGTCGACGAGGCAGTCCACCGCGCTGACCTGCTCCAGGCGCAGCCCGGTGAAGTCGGAGCGCGCCGCGAGGACGGTGGCCAGGACGATCTGCGCCTCCCGGCCGGTCACTGGATCGTGGTCGTCCACGAAACCGTTGACCACCACGGAGTCCAGCGCGCCGAACTCGTCGGCCGCGTAGAGCTCGCGCAGCACCAGCAGCACGCACTGTGCCAGCAGGTCCCGGTACACGGCCCGGCGCTGGGTGGCCGGCCTGGCGGTCTCCTTGTCCTGGTCGGTGCTCGGGACGTAGCGCACCGATTTGGCCTCGGGGACCACCTCGTACCGAGGCAGTTCCCAGTCCAGCACCAATTGCCGGGCCGCGGGGTCGTACGCGGCGGACACCTGCCTCGGCAGGTCCTCGGGCCACGCCGTGGAGGAGTACAGCGCCGCCGAGAAGTACTCCACCGCGGCCTCGGCGTCCCCGGTCCGCAGGGCGTCGGCGAGCTCGGCCAGACCACCGTTGTGCGCCCGGACGTCGGCGAGCTGCCCGGCCGCCCACTCGTCGTACTGACGTCGGTAGGCGGCCAGTTGCTGCTGTCGCTGCTGCTCCGCCGCGTGGGCCGCCTGCCAGGCACGGGTGTACTGCTCGTGCGCCTCGCGCTCCGCCTGAGCCCGCCGGCTCGAACCGATTCCCCAGCCGCCGCCCTGCTGCTGGAACTGCTGGAGGTGTGGCATCGGTACGGGGTGGGCGAGCGTGCCCGGGTTGAAGGGCTCCAGCCGCTCGGAGCGGACCAGGGCGGCCATGCGGAAAGCCGGAGCCCGGCAGCCGGCCGCCAACAATCCCTGGAGGGAAGCCACTTCCGCGTCGAGGCGCTCGGTCCTGCGCCTGGCCTCGGTCTCGCGGTGCTGCTTGTACGCGGCCTGCTGTTCCCGCTGCCCGCGGGCCACGTCCCGTTCGTGGGCGCGCTGCCTGCGCTCGGCCTCGCGCTGCTGGATCACTTGAGTCCGCTGCTGTTGGCGCTGGGCCTCGGCCCAGACCCCGATCAACCCGCTCGACCGACGACTCATCAGATCCGCTCTCCCGCCCCCACCGATATGTATCAAGAAAACACTAATGGGCGCGCGGGGTGCGCGGCCCGAAGACCCCGCACCCCGCACGCCCCGGCCCCTGACACGTCAGTCGCCGCACGCCGCGAGGCGTCGCCCCACAGGGCATCCCCGCACAGCGCGTCCCGCTACAGAGCGCCGCCCGCCAGTGCCCCGACGGGGGCGGGCAACGCCGTTCCCGACCCGTCACGGCGCGGGTCGACGGCCGGCAGCGCCGCAGGCGCCCCGTTCTTGGAGGACGCCCGGACCGGGGCGCCCCCGGCCCACGCGAGCACCAACACGTCCTCGCCCTTCAGGAACCGCTGGCAGCGCACGCCGCCGGTGGCCCGTCCCTTGCGCGGGTACTGGTCGAAGGGGGTCAGCTTCGCCGACAGCAGCGAGTCGTCCAGGGTGCCGTGCGAGCCCGCGACCGTGAACACCATGGCGTCCCGGCCCGGGTCCACGGCCGAGAAGTGGATCACCTTGGCGTTGTCGGCGAGCTTGATGCCCGCCATACCGCCCGCGGGGCGGCCCTGCGGACGCACCTGGGCCGCCGGGTAGCGCAGCAGTTGGGCGTCGTCGGTGATGAAGACCAGGTCCTCCTCGCCCGTGCGCAACTCGACCGCTCCGACGATCCGGTCGCCCTCCTTGAGGGTGATGACCTCCAGCTCGTCCTTGTTCGCCGGATAGTCCGGCACGACCCGCTTGACCACGCCCTGCTCGGTGCCCAGGGCCAGGCCCTGGGAGGACTCGTCCAGCGAGAGCAGGCAGACCACCGTCTCGTCCGCCTCCAGCCCGGTCAGGAACTCCGAGACGGGCGCGCCTCCCGCCAGGTTCGGCGCGGAGTGGGTGTCGGGCAACTGGGGCAGGTCGATCACCGACAGCCTCAGCAGGCGACCGTACGAGGTGACGACACCCACGTCGGCGCGGGCGGTCGCGGCCACCTGCGAGATGATCAGGTCGTGCTTCGCACGGGCCCCGCCCTCCTCCTCGGGCAGCGGCTCGGCGTTCGCCGTACGGGCCACCAGACCCGTGGACGACAGCAGGACCCGACACGGGTCGTCCGCGACCTCCAGCGGAACCGCCGTGATGGCCGTGCCCGCCGACTCCAGCAGCACCGTCCGGCGCTCGGTGCCGAACTTCTTCGCCACCGCCGCCAGTTCCGAGGAGACGAGCTTGCGCAGCTCGTTGTCGGAGTCCAGGATCCCGGTCAGCTCGTCGATCTCGCCGGCCAGCCGGTCCCGCTCGGACTCCAGCTCGATCCGGTCGAAGCGGGTGAGCCGGCGCAGCGGGGTGTCCAGGATGTACTGGGTCTGGATCTCGCTGAGGGAGAAGCGCTCGATCAGGCGTTCCTTCGCCTGCGCGGAGTTGTCGCTGTCCCGGATGAGGCGGATGACCTCGTCGATGTCGAGCAGCGCGACGAGGAGCCCCTCGACCAGGTGCAGGCGGTCGCGCCGCTTGCCCCGCCGGAACTCGCTGCGTCGCCGGACGACCTCGAAGCGGTGGTCGAGGTAGACCTCCAGCAGCTCCTTGAGGCCCAGGGTCAGCGGCTGGCCGTCGACCAGCGCGACGTTGTTGATGCCGAAGGACTCCTCCATCGGCGTCAGCTTGTAGAGCTGCTCCAGGACGGCCTCCGGGTGGAAGCCGTTCTTGATCTCGATGACCAGGCGCAGGCCGTGCGAGCGGTCTGTGAGGTCCTTGACGTCCGCGATGCCCTGGAGCTTCTTGGAACCGACCAGGTCCTTGATCTTCGCGATGACCTTCTCGGGGCCGACCGTGAAGGGCAGTTCGGTGACGACCAGGCCCTTGCGGCGCGGGGTCACGTCCTCCACGGCCACGGTCGCGCGGATCTTGAAGGTGCCTCGACCGTTCTCGTAGGCGTCCTTGATGCCGGCGAGCCCCACGATGCGTCCGCCGGTCGGCAGGTCGGGACCCGGCACGAAGCGCATCAGCGCCTCCAGGTCCGCCTCCGGGTAGCGGATCAGGTGGCGCGCGGCCGCGATGACCTCGCCGAGGTTGTGCGGGGCCATGTTGGTGGCCATGCCGACCGCGATGCCGGACGCGCCGTTGACCAGCAGGTTCGGGTACGCGGCCGGCAGGACGACCGGCTCGCGCTCCTGGCCGTCGTAGTTCGCGGCGAAGTCGACGGTGTTCTCGTCGATGCCGTCCGTCATCAGTGACGCGGCGTCGGCCATCCTCGACTCGGTGTAACGCATCGCGGCCGGCGGGTCGTCGTTGCCGAGTGAACCGAAGTTGCCGTGGCCGTCGACCAGCGGCAGCCGCATCGAGAAGGGTTGGGCCATGCGCACCAGGGCGTCGTAGATCGACGCGTCACCGTGGGGGTGCAGCTTGCCCATGACCTCGCCGACGACGCGCGCGCACTTCACGTAGCCGCGGTCGGGGCGCAGGCCCATCTCGTTCATCTGGTAGACGATGCGCCGGTGCACCGGCTTCATGCCGTCACGGGCGTCGGGCAGGGCACGGGAGTAGATCACCGAGTACGCGTACTCGAGGAAGGAGCCCTGCATTTCGTCGACGACGTCGATGTCGAGGATCTTCTCCTCGAAATCCTCCGGCGGCGGGGTCTTCGTGCTGCGGCGGGCCATCGCTGCGCGGCTCCTTAACCATGAAAGGGGGGTGTACTCGGGGTCTGACGGGGACTGACGGGCTGTGGCCGCAAGGCTGGGTCGGCCTTCCGGACAGTGGTGACGCGGACCATTGTGTCCCGAGGCACCGACAACGCCGACTCCGACCCAGGAGTGAACCCGGGAACTTCTCCGGTGGCCGACGCGCTTGCATACAGTGGCAGGTCTGACAGAAATCTCTGCATCGCGATCGAAGGGACCACATGCCCATGGGTCACACGGCCACAGCCCAGGCCGGCTCCGGCGGCCTGACAGCGACCGAGCACCGGCTGGCCAACGGCCTGCGCGTGGTGCTCTCCGAGGATCACCTGACCCCGGTCGCCGCGGTCTGCCTCTGGTACGACGTCGGCTCGCGCCACGAAGTCAAGGGCCGGACCGGTCTGGCTCACCTCTTCGAGCACCTGATGTTCCAGGGGTCCGCGAGCGTACCCGGCAACGGGCACTTCGAGCTCGTCCAGGGCGCCGGCGGTTCGCTGAACGGCACCACCAGTTTCGAGCGCACGAACTACTTCGAGACGATGCCGGCCCACCAGCTGGAGCTCGCCCTCTGGCTGGAGGCGGACCGGATGGGCTCGTTGCTGACCGCCCTGGACGACGAGTCCATGGAGAACCAGCGCGACGTCGTCAAGAACGAGCGCCGCCAGCGGTACGACAACGTGCCCTACGGCACCGCGTTCGAGCGGCTCACCGCCCTCGCGTACCCCGAGGGACACCCGTACCACCACACCCCGATCGGCTCCATGGCCGACCTGGACGCCGCCTCCCTGGAGGACGCGCGTCACTTCTTCCGCACGTACTACGCGCCCAACAACGCGGTGCTCTCGGTCGTCGGTGACATCGACCCCGAGCAGGCGCTCGCCTGGGTCGAGAAGTACTTCGGCTCCATCCCCTCGCACGACGGCAAGCAGCCGCCGCGCGACGGCTCGCTGCCCGAGGTCATGGGCGGCCAACTGCGCGAGGAGATCGTCGAGGAGGTCCCGGCCCGCGCGTTGATGGCCGCCTACCGGCTGCCGCACGACGGCACCCGCGAGTGCGACGCCGCCGACGTGGCGCTGACCGTCCTCGGCGGCGGCGAGTCCTCGCGGCTGCACAACCGCCTGGTCCGCCGCGACCAGAGCGCCGTGGCCGCCGGATTCGGCATGCTGCGCCTGGCGGGCGCGCCGTCGCTCGGCTGGCTGGACGTCAAGACCTCCAGCGGGGTCGAGGTGCCCGCCATCGAGGCGGCCGTGGACGAGGAACTCGCGCGGTTCGCCGCCGAGGGCCCCACCGCCGAGGAGATGGAACGGGCCCAGGCCCAGCTGGAACGGGAGTGGCTGGACCGGCTGAGCACGGTCGCCGGCCGCGCCGACGAACTGTGCCGCTTCGCGGTGCTGTTCGGCGACCCGCAGCTCGCCCTGACCGCCGTCGGCCGCGTCCTGGACGTCACCGCCGAGGAGGTGCAGGCCGTGGCCGCCGCCCGACTGCGCCCGGACAATCGCGCGGTGCTCGTCTACGAGCCCCTGCCGGCCGACGAGTCCGACGAGAACGACGAGAACGAAGGGGCGGAGCAGTGAGCGACACCGCAGCCGTCACGATGACCTTCCACCCGCGGCCGGAGGCCGGCGAGGCCAGGCCGTGGGCCTTCCCGGCCCCCGAGCGCGGTGCGCTCGCCAACGGGCTGACCCTGCTGCGCTGCCACCGTCCGGGGCAGCAGGTCGTCGCCGTCGAGATCAACCTCGCCGCCCCGCTCGACGCGGAGCCCGAGGGCCTGGACGGGGTGGCCACCATCATGGCCCGCGCCCTGTCCGAGGGCACCGACAAGCACTCCGCCGAGGAGTTCGCGGCGGAGCTGGAGCGCTGCGGAGCGACCCTCGACGCGCACGCCGACCACCCGGGCCTGCGGGTCTCGCTGGAGGTTCCCGCCTCCCGCCTGGCGAAGGCGCTCGGCCTGCTCGCCGAGGCACTGCGCGCCCCGGCCTTCGCGGACAGCGAGGTCGACCGGCTGGTGCGCAACCGACTCGACGAGATCCCGCACGAGTCGGCCAACCCGCAGCGCCGCGCCGCCAAGCAGCTCTCCAAGGAGCTGTTCCCGGCCGACCTGCGGATCTCCCGGCCCCGCCAGGGCACCGAGGAGACGGTCGCCCGCATCGACTCCGGTGCCGTACGCGCCTTCTACGAGGCCCACGTGCGCCCCGCGACCGCCACCGCGGTGGTCGTGGGCGACCTGACCGGGATCGACCTGGACGCCGTCCTGGCGGACACCCTGGGCGCCTGGACGGGCAATTCCGCCGATCCGCTCCCGGTGCCGCCGGTGACGGCCGACGACACGGGCCGCGTGGTCATCGTGGACCGCCCCGGAGCGGTCCAGACGCAGCTCCTGATCGGCCGGATCGGCGCGGACCGTCACGACCGCGTCTGGGCGGCCCAGGTGCTCGGCACGTACTGCCTCGGCGGCACCCTCACCTCGCGCCTCGACAAGGTGCTGCGCGAGGAGAAGGGGTACACCTACGGCGTGCGCGCCTTCGGGCAGGTGCTGCGTTCGACCGCCGACGGCAAGGGCGCGTCGATGCTGGCCATCAGCGGCTCGGTGGACACCCCGAACACCGGCCCGGCGCTGGAGGACCTCTGGACGGTGCTGCGCACCCTCGCGGAGGGCGGTCTGACCGATGCCGAACGGGACGTGGCGGTGCAGAACTTGGTGGGCGTGGCCCCGCTGAAGTTCGAGACCGCCGCCTCGGTCGCGGGCACCCTCGCCGATCAGGTGGAGCAGGAACTGCCGGACGACTACCAGGCCCGGTTGTACGCCCAACTCGCCGCGACGGGAACGGTGGAGGCGACTTCGGCCGTGGTCAACGCCTTCCCCGTGGACCGGCTGGTCACGATCCTCGTGGGCGACGCGTCGCAGATCGCGGAGCCCGTGCGGGCGCTGGGGATCGGCGAAGTGAGCGTCGTCGGCAACTGACCTGAAATCAAAGGGGCTCAGGCGACTTGTCGCCTGAGCCCCTTTTGTCCATTTAGTGGTGAGGTTGCTTGTATGCGGTGTGGCGTAGGTAACAAAAGCGCGCACCTGTTTGGCGATTGACTGAAGATCCGCCTAGCGTCGGCCGTGCTGTTCGTCAGTTGTGCCCGCCGCACCCGCGGCACCGGACAGCGATCGCCGAGTCCCCGTCAGGCGCGAGCCTGGGGAGCCGGGGACCCACATGTGTCCCTGGGGTGAATCGGACCGCCTCGCAAGAGGGGGCCCGTAGGAGACCTTCCTGCTCCGAACCCGTCAGCTAACCCGGTAGGCGAGAAGGAAGGAAAGGATCAACCTCTTCATGGCGTTTGGCAGCAATCGTGTCGCCGGTAAGCACCGCGGTTCGAGCCGTTTGAGCCGCAAGACCGCCGGCTACGCCGGTATAGCCGCCCTCGCCACCACCGGCGTCGTGGGCACGCTGGCCGGCCCCGCGTTCGCCGCGGGCGAGCCCGCCGCCCCCACGGTGGAGGACACCGGCCTCAACGCCGTCGTCGTCGCCGAGGACCTCCAGGGTGAGATCGAGACCCAGGCCGAGTCCCAGCAGCGCGCCGCCGACATCACCGCCGCGAAGGCGCAGGCCGAGGCCGACGCCAAGCAGCGCGCCGCCGAGTCCAAGCGCCTCGCCGAGGCCAAGGCGAAGGCCGAGCGAGAGGCCGCGGAGCGTGCGGCCCGCGAGGCCGAGCGCAAGCGCCTCAACACCTTCGTCGCTCCCGTCGACGGCTCCTACGTCAGCACGCAGTACCACGCGGGCGGCGGCATGTGGTCCTCCGGCAGCCACACGGGCATCGACTTCCACGCGGCGTCCGGCACCTCGGTCCACGCCGTGGGCGCCGGCACGATCGTCGAGGCCGGCTACGGCGGCGCGTACGGCAACAACGTCGTCATCAAGCACAACGACGGCACGTACACCCAGTACGGGCACATGTCCTCGCTGGACGTCTCCGTCGGCCAGCAGGTCACCCCGGGCCAGCAGATCGGCCTGTCGGGCTCCACGGGCAACTCCAGCGGCCCGCACCTGCACTTCGAGGCCCGCACCGGCTCGCAGTACGGCTCGGACATCGACCCGATCGCATACCTGCGCTCGCACGACGTCAACGTCTGATCGCTCCGCGACTCTTCGCTGAAGGCCCCGGCTCATCGAGCCGGGGCCTTTCGCGTTGGCGGGAAAATGTTTCACATCCAGGGCCGTCCTCGGAAATTATCGTGTGTTGCAATAGAGTCGCGGCACGGTCACGAAATCAAGCGGAGGTCCGGTCTTGCGAATTCCTGCGCACGCGGTATGCACAGCAATCCGCGACGACATCATCTCCGGGGTCTTCGGGCCCGGCGGCCGCCTCACCGAGGAAGTGCTGGCCCGCCGTTACGGGGTTTCGCGCGTCCCGGTCCGCGAGGCCCTGCGCACCCTGGAGTCCGAGGGCTTCGTCACGACCCGCCGGCACGCCGGCGCCTGTGTGGCCGAGCCGACCGAGCAGGAGGCCTCGGACCTCCTGGAGCTGCGGATGCTGTTGGAGCCCCTCGCCGCCTCCCGGGCGGCCCGCCGACGCACCGAGGCGCACCTGAAGGTGCTGCGCGGACTGGTCAGGCTGGGCCAGGAACGGGCCAGGAGAGCCCAAGGGGAGGATCTGCGGGCCCTGGGGGGCTGGTTCCACGAGACGCTGTCCCAGGCGTCCGCGAGCCCCGGGCTGATCGCCCTGCTGACGCAGACGCGCCACAAGATCGCCTGGATGTTCTCGGTGGAGGCCCCGACGCGCCCCGTGGACTCCTGGGCCGAGCACGGCGCGATCGTGGACGCGGTGGCGCGCGGCGACGCCGAGCGGGCCCGGTCCCTGACGGCCCTGCACGCCGAGCACGCCGTCGCGGCGCACCGGCGGCGCGTGAGGACTTCGCAACCTGCCGTAAACATGGCGAGCGGCCCGCATTAACAAAGCCCGTATACAAAGAATGGATGTGCCGAGGGTTTCGGCGCCTCGGACCGGCCGCCCTATTCCGGTCGGCTCGACTTCGGCGCGCCCTATTTCGTCGGCCGGATTCGATGGCGGTATTTTCGGCGTGCGGTAAAAGTCGCCCCGATATCCCGCGTCGTGTCGCATTCACGTCGGCGCATTCACGTCGGCGCATTCGCGTCGGCGCATTCCTGAGACAACGAAGCCGCGGCCCCCTGCGCGCCGGGGCCGCGGCATCGCCACGTGTGGGTGACCCGAAGGGTCGGACCGTCTGGGATCAGACCGTTTCGGGGAGCTCGTCGAGACCCTCGGCGACGAGCTTCGCGAGGCGGTCCAGCGCGACGTCGGCGCCCTCGGCCTCGGACGCGAGGACGATCTCCTCGCCGCCCTGGGCGCCCAGGCCCAGAACCGCCAGCATGGAAGCGGCGTTGACGGGGTCGCCGCCGGCCTTCGCGATGGTCACCGGGACGCCGGAAGCGGTCGTCGCCCGGACGAAGATCGAGGCGGGACGAGCGTGCAGGCCCTCGGCCCAGCCGACGTTGACGCGGCGCTCTGCCATGGTGATGCCCTTCAGGTGCTAGCGGTTGTCTAGACCAGTCTCTCACGGCACCCGGAATGCTCGAACCGGCCTTCGGCTCGGATCCACCGCCGTTGGACCCTCCCCAGCTTGCACTGATTTGCCCCCGTGTGCCGCACGCGCCGCGCGCGCACCGTTCGGTTGGTCCGCCCCTTAAGGTGTGGCCATGACCACCGAGTCGGACCCCTCGTACCCGGCCCACTGGGAAGCGGACGTCGTGCTGCGCGACGGCGGCACCGCCCGGATCCGGCCCATCACCACCGAGGATGCGGGACGCCTGGTCAGCTTCTACGAACAGGTCTCCGACGAGTCGAAGTACTACCGGTTCTTCGCCCCGTACCCCCGCCTGTCCGACCGCGACGTCCACCGCTTCACCCACCACGACCACGTGGACCGCGTGGGCCTCGCGGCGACCATCGGCGGCGAGTTCATCGCCACCGTCCGCTTCGACCGCATCGGCCCCGACGGCCGGCCCGCCTCCGCGCCGGCCGACGAGGCGGAGGTCGCCTTCCTCGTCCAGGACGCGCACCAGGGCCGCGGCGTCGCCTCCGCCCTCCTCGAACACATCGGCGCGGTGGCCCGGGAGCGCGGCATCCGCCGGTTCGCCGCCGAGGTGCTGCCCGCCAACAGCAAGATGATCAAAGTGTTCACGGACGTCGGATACCAGCAGAAGCGCAGCTTCGAGGACGGCGCCGTCCGCCTCACCCTCGACCTCGAACCCACCGCCGAGTCCCTCGCCGTGCAGCGCGCCCGCGAACAGCGCGCCGAGGCCCGCTCCGTCCAGCGACTCCTGGCCCCCGGCTCCGTGGCGGTGATCGGAGTCAGCCGGTCCGGCGGCGGCGTGGGCGCGGCGGCGCTGCGCAACCTGCGGGACACCGGCTTCCAGGGACACCTGTACGCGGTCAACGAGGCGGCCTCCGCCGACCTGCTGGACGGCGTACGCGCCTACCGCACCGTCGCCGACATCGGCGCCCCGGTCGACCTCGCGGTCGTCGCCGTCCCGGCGGACCGGGTCCCGGACGCGGTCCGCGCGTGCGGAGAACACGGGGTGCAGGGGCTGGTGGTGCTGTCCGCCGGATACGGCGAGAGCGGTCCGGCCGGGCTGCAACGGCAGCGCGAGCTGGTGCGGCAGGTCCGCTCGTACGGGATGCGACTGATCGGCCCGAACGCGTTCGGGGTCATCAACACGGCGCCGGACGTGGAGCTGAACGCCTCGCTGGCCCCCACCCCGGCGTCCGCACGCGGCCGGATCGGCCTGTTCACCCAGTCCGGCGCGATCGGCATCGCCCTGCTCTCGGGACTGCTGCGGCGCGGCGAGGGGCTGTCCTCGTTCGTCTCGGCCGGCAACCGGGCCGACGTCTCCGGCAACGACATCCTCCAGTACTGGTACGACGACGACTCCACCGACGTGGCCCTGATGTACCTGGAGACCCTGGGCAATCCCCGCAAGTTCACCCGCCTCGCCCGGCGCACGGCCGCCGTCAAGCCCGTGGTCGTGGCCCGGGGCGGCCGGCACACCCCGGCCGGACACGTGGTCCCCGGGACCCGGCTGCCCGAATCCACCGTCTCGGAACTGCTCAGGCAGGCGGGCGTCATCCGGGTCGACACGGTCACGGAACTGGTCGACGTCGGGCTGCTGCTGGCCGGGCAGCCGCTGCCCGCCGGCCCGAGGGTGGCGATCCTCGGGAACTCCGAATCGTTGGGCGTGCTCACCTACGACGCGTGCCTGACCCGGGGGCTGCGGCCCCTGCCGCCGCTGGACCTGACCACCGCCGCCACGCCTCGGGACTTCCGTACCGCCCTCGCCGACGCCTTGGCCTCGCCGGACTGCGACGCGGTCGTCGTGACGGCGATCCCCTGGGTGGGGGAGAACGCGCCGGCCGACGACCTGGCGGGCGCACTGCGCGACGCCGTCTCCGAGCACCCCGGCAAGCCGGTCGCGGTGGTGCACGTGGAGCTGGGTGCGCTGGCGCAGGCCCTCTCCACGGCCGCCGGAACCGTCGCGCCCCGCCCCGCGAACGCGATCACGCCGACCGCCCCGGTGACCCCGACCGCCCCGGTCGCCGGTGTCCCCGCCCCCGGTGCCCCGGCCGCGCAGACCCCGCCGCCGGGCACCCCGAGGCAGGCCGACACCCCGCCGGCGGCCGACCCCGCCGCGCGACCCGGCACCGCAGGCGAGGGACGGATCCCGGCCTACCCCGCCGCCGAGCGGGCCGTCCGGGCCGTCGCCGAAGCCGTGCGGTACGCGCAGTGGCGGCGGTCCCTCGCCGACGCCGGCCAAGTGCCCGAGTACGAGGACATCGACGAGGCCGGAGCCGCCACACAGCTCGCCGCTCTCCTGGCCGGCGCCGGGGACTCCGCGATCACCCTCGACGAGGCCGACGCGATCACCCTCCTCGCCCGGTACGGGATCCGGGTCCTCCCCACCCTGCCCGCACCCGACGCCGACGCCGCCGTACGGGCCGCCCGCACCCTCGGCTACCCGGTGGCCCTGAAGACCACCGCCCCGCACCTGCGCCACCGCGCCGACCTGGGAGGCGTACGCCTGGCCCTGACCACCGAGGCGGAACTGCGGCGCGCCTACGACGAACTCACCCAGGCCCTCGGAAAGCCGGCCGAGCTGCTTCCCGTCGTCCAGGCGATGGTGCCCCGCGGCGTCGACACCGTCGTGCGCTCCGTCATCGACCCCGCCGCCGGCGCCGTCCTCTCCTTCGGCCTCGCCGGCGTGCCCTCCGAGCTGCTCGGCGACACCGCGCACCACCTCGTCCCGGCCACCGACCGGGACGCGGCCGCCCTGATCCGGTCCATCCGCGCCGCACCCCTCCTCTTCGGCTGGCGCGGCAGCGACCCCGTGGACACGCCCGCCCTGGAGGAGCTGCTCCTGCGCCTGTCCCGACTGGTCCACGACCACCCCGAGGTGATCGGGGTGTCCCTGGAACCCGTCGTCGTCGCCACGGAGGGGCTCTCCGTGCTGAGCGCCACCGTCCGCGTGGCCCGTCCGCCCGTCCGCACCGACCTCGGACCGCGCACCCTCCCCAGCTACTAGGAGCGGTCCGGCGCCGGCCGGACCGGTCCGGCCGGCGACAGGACCGGTCCGGCGCGGTCCGGCTGCCCCGGACGGGCCTTAGGATGGACCTCATGGCGAAATCCGGTACGACGACCCAGGGGCTGCGCGCGGCGATCGAGCGCAGCGGCTACTACCCGACCCTCGTGGCCGAGGCCGTGGAGGCCGCGGTGGGCGGCGAGCCGATCTCGTCGTACCTGGTCCACCAGGAGACGACCTTCGACTCCAACGAGGTGCGCCGGCACGTCACGGTCCTGGTCCTCACCGGCAACCGCTTCATCGTGAGCCACACCGACGAGCAGGCCGCCGACGCGGGATCGCCGTCCCCGTACGCGACCACGTCCACCGAGTCGGTCAAGCTCGGCAGCATCTCCTCCGTGGTGCTCAGCCGCGTCGTCGCCAACCCCGAGTCGTACACCGCCGGCACCCTGCCGCGCGAGGTCGTGCTGACCATCGGCTGGGGCGCGGTCTCGCGCATCGACCTGGAGCCCGCCGCCTGCGGCGACCCGAACTGCGACTCCGACCACGGCTACACCGGCAACTCCACCGCCGACGACCTCAGCCTGCGGGTCAGCGAGGCCGGAGACGGCCCGGAGACGGTCCGCCAGACCCTGGTCTTCGCTCAGGCCCTGTCCGAGGCCACCGCGGCCTCGCCCGCCGCCGGCCGCTGATGTTCTCCTCCGCACCCGCGAACTGGGACGAGCCCGAGCTGCTGGACCTCGCCGGCGCCCCCGTCCCGCACTACGGCACCGGCTCGCTCGCCGACCTGCTGCCGACCCTCGCGGCCGGACAGGGCGTTCCCGGCCTCGCCGCCGGGATCGCCGAACTGACCCCGGCCGACCGGAACTGCGTCTTCCTGGTCGACGGCATGGGCTGGGAGCAGATCAAGGCCCACCCACAGGAGGCCCCGTACCTGGCCTCCCTGCTCGCCGGTTCGCGCGGCGGCACCGGTCTCCCGATCACCTCGGGCTTCCCGGCGACCACCGCCACCTCGCTGGCCTCCGTCGGCACGGGCCTGCCGCCCGCCCGGCACGGCCTGCCCGGCTACGCCGTGCGCAACCCGGCCTCCGGCGAACTGATGAACCAGCTCCGCTGGCAGCCGTGGACCCAGCCGAAGACCTGGCAGCCGTACCCCACCGTCTTCCAGCTCGCGGACGCCGCCGGCGTGCACACCGCGCAGGTGTCCGCGCCGGGCTTCCAGACCACTCCGCTCACCAAGATCGCGCTGAGCGGCGGCACCTTCCACGGCCGGATGACCGGCGAGGAGCGGATGGACCTCGCGGCCATCCAACTCGCCGCCGGCGAACGCTCGCTCGTGTACACCTACTACAGCGAACTCGACGGGGCCGGTCACCGGCACGGCGTGGACTCCGACGTGTGGCGCGGTCAACTCATGCACGTCGACCGGCTGGTGCAGCGCCTGGCGGAACAACTGCCGCCCCGCACCGCCCTGTACGTGACCGCCGACCACGGCATGGTGGACGTCCCCTTCGACGAGGACTCGCGGATCGACTTCGACGAGGACTGGGAACTGGGCGCGGGCGTGGCCCTGCTGGGCGGCGAGGGACGGGCCCGACACGTCTACGCGGTGCCGGGAGCCGAGGCCGACGTGCTCACCGTGTGGCGCGAGGTGCTCGGGGACCGCTTCTGGATCGCGAGCCGCGAAGAGGCCCTGGAACTCGGCTGGTTCGGCGCCCCGGGGGAGTGCGACGAGCGTGTGCTGGGCCGGATCGGCGACGTCGTCGCAGCGGCCCACGCCGATGTCGCGATCACCGCGTCCCGCAACGAGCCCAACGAGTCGGCGCTCGTCGGCATGCACGGCTCCATGACCGCGGCCGAGCAACTGGTGCCGCTCCTCGAAGTCCGCACCTGACCCACGCGTCACCCGACCGTCTCCGCCCACCCTTGTGCCCCGAACCGAAAGGTCCCGTACTTCCCATGCCCGAGCTGGTGTTCTTCTCCGGAACGATGGACTGCGGAAAGAGCACACTGGCGCTCCAGATCGCCCACAACCGTGATGCGCGCGGGCTCCAGGGCGTGATCTTCACCCGTGACGACCGGGCGGGCGAAGGCAAGCTGTCCTCGCGCCTCGGCCTGGTGACGGAGGCGGTGGAGGCGCCGGAGGGCATGGACCTGTACGCGTACCTGGTCGCCCAGCTCTCGAAGGGCGGCAAGGCGGACTACGTGATCGTGGACGAGGCCCAGTTCCTGGAGCCCGACCAGATCGACCAGTTGGCGCGCATCGTGGACGACCTGGGCCTGGACGTCTTCGCGTTCGGCATCACCACGGACTTCCGCACGAAGCTCTTCCCGGGCTCGCAGCGCCTGATCGAGCTGGCGGACCGCCTGGAGCAGCTCCAGGTCGAGGCCCTGTGCTGGTGCGGATCCCGTGCCACGCACAATGCCCGCACGGTGGGTGGGGAGATGGTGGTCGAGGGCGCCCAGGTGGTGGTCGGTGACGTGAACCGCCCGGCGGAGGAGATCGGCTACGAGGTCCTGTGCCGCCGCCACCACCGCAAGCAGATGACGAGCGCCTCGGCCCATGCGGGCGCCCTCTCCCCGGACGTCCTCCCGGTCAACCACGCCTGACAGGGCCTTCGCAGGGGGCCTGAGGGAACCAGTGGGGTCCCCGGTAGCGTGTTGTTCCAGGACCCCCTCGGCCTCACCCCGGCGCCGAACCCCTCCACCTACGTGACGAATCCGCACGCGTGGACGGACTGCCTGGGCCTGGCACCGGACTGCTTTCCGATCTACCGGACGCCGAAGGGGGCCCACGCCCAGTACAAGCTCGACCACGGGCCGAACCCGGCCAACCATCAACCCGGGGTGGACATCGGCGGCGGAATCATCTCGGACGGCAAGATCTACTTCGGCGAACGGGCGGTGGCTGCCGAGTACGCCGGCCCGACGGGAGCGAACTTCGCCAAGGGAATGGTGAGGTATGAAATGCACCCGTCGTTCCTCGAGGAGTTCGCCGACCATGCGAAGATCCACGACAGGAACGGGCCGAACGGCGCGCCGCCGGATCGAGTTCGAGATCCCGGTGGACAAGCTCGACCGGTTCAACGAGCTCACCCGGGACCGTAGCTGGGTCAAAATCTTTGGAGGGCCCAATTGAGGTTCCGTGACCACCAGGAACTCGACGTGAGGGTCGTCGCGGTCGCTCCCGTGGGCGCGAAGGTGGAAGTGGACGGATCCGTCGGCCTCTTCGGATTCATCGACCAGGTGAAGCATCCGTCCTGGCGGGACGAGAACGTAGCGCCACCGCAGGCGGGCGACAAGCTCCACGTCTGCGTGCTGGACGCCACCCGCGAGCCGTTTCCCCGTCTCAGCGCGCTCCAGAACGACATCGACATCGCCCGGCGGCTGAGAGACGACGCCTGAAACGAGACCGGTGCCAGGTCGCCCCACGGGTTGCCGTGTGCACACGATGCGGGTGGGTGGCAGCGCCCCACGGTGGTGACCCCGTCGCGGATCGCCAGGCCTGACTGCCTCGGCCGCGCTGAAACGCGGCGCGAGGTGGTGGATGGTCACGTAAGAGCACACTGGCGCTCCAGAGCAGGAGATCGGCTACGAGGTCCTGTGTCGCCGCCGCCACCGCCGCCACATGACCTCCGCCGCGGCCCATGCGGGCGCCCTCTCCCCGGACGTCCTCCCGGTCAACCACGCCTGACACGGCCATCATCCCGCGCGGTTCCCTGGACGGGGCGGAGACCTGTCACGGCTCCATCCGGCGCGAGGCAGAGGGGCCTGTCGGTCTGACCCCGGCGCAGGTCACAGCCCGTGCGTCGGCGCAGATTCCGACCGCGGCTGCCCGTGACAACGTGGGCGCCACCGAGAGTGCGGCGAGGAGTCAGTTCCGGGAGTGCACCAGGGTGAAGATCGCCCCCTCCGGGTCCGCGACGGTGGCCAGCCGGCCGTTGAAGCCCTCGCGGGGCGGTTGGACGACGCGGCCCCCGAGGTCGATCACCCGGGCCGCGGCCGCGTCGGTGTCCTCGACCTCGAAGTACGTCATCCAGTGCGGCCCCCGGTCGTGCGGCAGCGAGCGGCCCACCCCGTGCACGGCTGCGACCGGGCGGCCGTCCAGGCGCAGGGTCAGGTAGTCGAAGTCGTCCGTCGCGTCCGGGTGTTGGCGGGCCTCGTGGCCGAAGACGTGCTCGTAGAACTTGCCGACCGCCGTGGTGTCCTGCGTGACCAGCTCGTTCCAGACCGGGGTGCCGGGGGAACCGTGCAGCGCGGTGCCGAGATGACTGCCCGCCTGCCAGATGCCGAAGATGGCGCCGAGCGGGTCGGAGCAGATCGCCACCCGGCCCGCGATGCCGGCGTCCAGCGGGCCCACCGCGACCGTGCCTCCGCAGGCGCGGATCGCCTCGGCCGTGGCATCGGCGTCATCCGTGGCGAGGTACGTGGTCCAGGCGACCGGAAGGTGCCGGTCCGGGGGCATTTCGCCGATGCCGGCCACCTCTCGGCCGTCGAGCGCCGCTCTGACGTAGGGGCCCAACTGCTCCGGGCCGGGTTGGTAGTCCCAGCCGAAGAGGTCGGCGTAGAACTCCTCGGTGGGGCCGAGGCCGTGCACCATCAGGCTCACCCAGCACGGTGTACCGGGCTGACGCCTGGTTGCCTTCGCTGCCTCGGTCATGTCAGCCGTCTCCTCAGTCGTGGGCCTGTCCTCGAAGTGATGCTTCCACTCCGAGGGGTTCGGCGCGCCTCGACCGGGCCGCGTTTCCCGGGAGCGGAGGAGAGATGACCGAATCAGTGCGGCCCGTCGCGGCGCGTTGATGTCCGGCTTGTTACACGGGGTGCCGGAGTGGGGAGGAAGATGTGCCCCATGACTGCGATCCTCTCGGCTTCCGAACTGATGAGCGAAATGACCGGAAGTACCCCACCGGTGCTCCTGGACGTCCGCTGGCAACTGGGCGGCCCCGACCAGCGGCCCGCGTACGAGGCGGGACACCTGCCGGGTGCCGTGTACGTGGACCTGGACCACGAACTGGCAGGTCCCGTGAGCGCGAAGGGACTTGGTGGGCGCCACCCCCTGCCGGACCCGGAGGCGTTCGGCGCGGTGATGCGCCGGGCCGGGGTCCGCGCCGGCGTGCCGGTGGTCGCGTACGACGGCGGACAGGGCTGGGCCGCCGCCCGGGCGTGGTGGCTGCTGCGCTGGACGGGGCACACGGACGTTCGGGTCCTGGACGGGGGCCTGACGGCCTGGACGGCGGCCGAGGGCACGGTGACGACCGACACGCCCACCCCCACCGAGGGTGATTTCAAGCCAAACCCGGGCGCGATGGAGGTCCTCGACGCGGACGGGGCGGCCGCGCTGGCCCGTTCGGGTGTCCTCCTGGACGCCAGGGCGGGGGAGCGGTACCGGGGCGAGGTCGAGCCGATCGACCGGGTCGGCGGCCACGTACCGGGTGCGGTGTCCGCTCCGACCTCGGAGAACGTGGACGCGTACGGACGGTTCCTGTCGACGGAGGCACTGCGCGCACGGTTCGAGGCGCTCGGCGCCGCGGGGGAGGGCCCGGTCGGGGTCTACTGCGGCTCGGGGGTCTCCGGCGCGCACGAGGTGCTGGCCCTGGACGTCGCGGGCATCGCGTCCGCGCTGTACGCGGGCAGTTGGTCGGACTGGTCCTCGGATCCGGCCCGCCCGGTCGCCACGGGCCCGACGCCGTAGGGCGGGCACACGGAAGGTCGGGAGCGCCGCGTGCGCCGCGCTCCCGACCCTTCGATACGGGTGTTCCCGCTACTCCTGCTTCTTGCGCCGGGTGCCGAAGACAATCTCGTCCCAGCTCGGCACCGCGGCGCGCCGGCCCGGGCGGACGCCGTCGGCCTCGGCCTGCCGGTCGGTGGTGCCGGTCAACCGGTCGCGGTGGCCCGCCACGGTGCGCGGCATCAGGACGTCGGCGTACGCGCTGCCGGCTCCGGCGGAGGCGGCCGGCGCCTCCTCGACCTCCGGCTCCTCGGCCGGCAGGTCGACGCGTTCCGGAACGACCATGTCGCCGCGGAAGCTCGGCACGGCTTCCAGCAGGCTGGTCAGGGTGTCCCGCTCCTCCTCCGGTTCCGGCGGCGGGGCGGGGCGTTCCATCTGGCGGTCGAGTGCGCGGTCGAGCGGACGGTCGCGGGGCAGGCGCGCGATCCTCGGCACGAACGGGAAGCTCGGCTCGGGCGTCGCGGGCAGGTCGTCCGATTCGCCGATCAGGGAGCGGGCCTCGTCGTCCACGGCCACGACCAGTCGGCGGGGCGGGTCGTACGTCCAGCTCGCCGCGTGCGGTTCGCTGGCGACCCGGTAGACCAGCAGGACCTCCCAGGTGCCGTCGTCTCGGCGCCAGGAGTCCCATTGCACGGACTCCTTGTCGGCCCCGCGCAGTGTCAGCCGTTCCTGCACGGCCTCGCCGAGCTGGGGGCCGGTGTTCTCGCCGGGGCGGCGCACGGGAGTCTTGCGGGCGCGTTCGGCCATGAACGCGCGCTCCGCGAGCACGGGGCCCTCGAACCGGCGTACCCGGTCGACGGGGATGCCCGCGAGTTGAGCGACCTCCTCCGCGGAGGCGCCGGCTCGTATGCGGGCCTGGATGTCGCGAGGGCGGAGGTGGCTCTCCACCTCGATCTCGATCTGGTTCAGGCGCGCACGGTCGTTGCGTACGGCGGCCCGGAGACGCTCGTCGATCGGAAGCGTGTACTCCGTGCTGTCCGCAGCCTTGAGCACCAGTCGTGTGCCGTCATTGGAGACGGCCACGACACGCAGTTCGGGCATGGGGACCTCCCGGGTGGTGCCTGCCGACGTCACGTGCGTCGCTGCTTCCGCTAGTCGAGTGTGGCCTGCCCGGGTGCAGCCTGCCACAACCTTGCCGAGTTAAACCGGCGTGTCGGGCATGCGCCCTTGATCGCCGTTATGGCACGGTTACCTGTTGGGTACGCACAGTGACCGAACGATTACTGTGCGCAGCAGGAACCCGTGCAACACCGCGGCATCGCCGGTCTCGAGTGCCGTTTCTCCATCGTCCGGCCCCCTCTCCCGAGTCCGGACATCCGAAAGGAAGGACGGCCCCAGGGCTCGCCACAGTACTCCATTCGGGCCACGCAGGTGGACCGCCGCGCCGCCGAACTTGTCTCGGGCGGCGGGAGTTGAGCTGCCCTGAATGCGGTCGGTAACCGGTCGGACCTGCGCCCCGGTCGGTTTGAGGGTGTCTTGCTTCACAGAATCCCCCGAAACGGAACTTTCCGTTTCGCTCAGGTGTCAGTAACTGCTGGAAGAGGAGAAGCGCGAGAGGCAGGGCACGCAGGGGATGGCGATGGGTCAGAAGACGACGCGGGACACGGTGGACGCGGAACCGGAGAAGAAGAAGCTCGATCTGAGCGTGGCGCAGATCGCGGGCACCTCCACCGCCACCGTCGCGGCTGCCCTGCTCGCCTCGCAGATGGGGGTCTACGGCACGATCCTCGGAGCCGGCGTGGTGAGCGTGGTCGCCACCGCGGGAGGGCCCGTCGTCCAGCACCTGTTCCGACGTACCGGCGACCAGTTGCGCGAGACCGCCCGCCCCAAGGCCCGGCAGGTGCCCGAGGTGCACAAGGACCAGGCGGCGGACGGCTCGCTGTTGCCGGGCGCGGCCCTGCCCTCCGAGGAGTTCGGCGACGCGACCGTGCACGGCACCCGCGTACGGGGCTGGAAGCGCACGGCGGTCGCCTCCGGAGTCGCCTTCGCCATCGCGCTCGGCGGACTCGGCACCTACGAGGCGATCGCCGGTACCTCGGTCAGCCAGGGCGGCGGCACCATCCTGTCCGGGGGCACCCGCAAGGCCGCCGATCACAGGCCGAGCACCCCGCGGGAGGAACCCGGTCGGGGCACCGACGACGGCGACGGCCGCAAGGGTGAACGGGACGGCAAGGGCGGCGAGAGCCCGGGGACCGGGAAGAAGTCCCCGAACCCCTCGACCTCCCCGGGCGGCGAGAGCCCGGGACCGGACCCGACTCCCTCCCGTTCCGGGGAGTCGAGCCCGGACCCGACGCCGCCGAAGCCCGACCCGACCCCGACGCCCACTCCGACCCCGACCCCGAGCCCGGGGAAGTCGACCGGTGGCTCGGGATCCGGTTCCGGCGGGACGGGCACCGGTACCGGACCCGCGCCGAGCCCCTCCTGAACCGGAGTCAGCTCCCGAGCACGCGCCGCAGGTAGTCGTTGCCGAACAGCCGGTCCGGGTCCAGCCGGTCCCGCAGCCCCGTGAACTCGGCGAAGCGCGGGTACACCCCGGCGAGGTACTCCGCGTCCCGCGTGTGCACCTTGCCCCAGTGCGGCCGTCCGCCGTGCGCGGTGAAGATGCGCTCCGCCGCCGTGAAGTAGGCCTGGTACGGGGTGCCCTTGTACATGTGGACCGCCACGTAGGCCGTCTCCCGGCCCGACGCCGTGGACAGGGTGACATCGTCGGCCGGTGCGGTGCGCACCTCCACCGGGAAGCTGACGCGCAGGTCGGATCCGTCGACCATCGCCTTCAGCTCGCGCAGCGCCTCCACGACGCGCTCACGGGGAAGCGCGTACTCCATCTCCACGAACCGGACCCGGCGCGGGCTGGTGAACACCTTGTACGGGATGTCCGTGTAGGTGCGCGCCGACAGGGCGCGGCTGGCGATCCGGGCGATGCCGGGGACGGTCGCCGGGACGGCGCGCCCCAGCGAGTTGACCGCCTGGAAGAGGCCGTTGGACAGCAGTTCGTCCTCCACCCACGCGCTCACCGGCCCGGGCGGTGCGGCCGGGCCCTGGCTGCGGTTGTTCCGCTTGGTGTTGCAGTTCCCGGTGTGCGGGAACCAGTAGAACTCGAAGTGCTCGTTCTCCGCGAAGTGCTCGTCGAACTCGACCGTCACCCGGTCGAAGGACATCGGCTCCTCACGGGCGGTCAGGAAGAAGATCGGCTCCACCGCGAGGGTGACCGAGGCGAGGATGCCGAGCGCGCCGATGCCGAGCCGGGCCGCCGCGAAGACCTCCGGGTTCTCCTTCTCCGAGCACGCCAGCAGCCGGCCGTCGGCCGTGACCAGCTCCAATCCGCGGATCTGCGCGGAGAGGGAGGCCGAGTCGCGGCCGGTGCCGTGGGTGCCGGTGCTGGTGGCACCCGAGACCGTCTGCTCCATGATGTCGCCCATGTTGGTGAGCGACAGGCCCTCCCTGGCCAGGGCCTGGTTGAGGTCCTTGAGGACCGTCCCCGCCGCCACCGTGACGGTCCCGGCCGTCCGGTCCACGGACCGGATGCCGGCCAGGGACTGCGGACGGATCAGCACGCCGTCGGTGGCGGCGGCCGCCGTGAAGGAGTGGCCGGTGCCGACGGCCTTCACCCTCAACCCGTCCTCGGCGGCCCGACGGACCGCCTCCTGAAGCTCCCCGACCGAGGTCGGGGTCACCACGCGGGCGGGCGTGGCACTGACGTTCCCCGCCCAGTTACGCCACGTGGCCGGCGTCCTCGCCGTCCCGGCGTACCCGCTCTGCCCTGCTGTCGCCGTCCCCATCGGTGCCTGGCTCCTCCCCTTGCGCCGGCCTCGTCAGCCGGCGGAATCCCGCGAACGCCACCGCTGCCGCGGTCACCCCCGCCGAGAGCGAGACGACGTACCCGGTCCGCGCGCCGGCCGCGTCGACGACCCAGCCGGCCACGGAGGACCCGAGCGCGATGCCGACCGCGAGGCCGGTGCTGATCCAGGTCATGCCCTCGGTCAGCTTCGCGTGAGGTACGTGCGCCTCGATCAGGGCCATCGTGGTGATCATCGTGGGAGCGATGGCGAGGCCCGAGACGAAGAGCGCCACGGCAAGGAACGGAAGGTTCCCGGCCAGTAGGAGGGGGATCATACTCACGGCCATCGCACTGATGCCCAGCATCCAGCGAGGTTCGGCCTTGCCCTTGAAGTGCAACAGGCCGAAGACGATCCCCGCGAGGCAGGATCCGAAGGCCCAGATCGCCAGGAACACCCCGCCGAGGGACTTGTTGCCGTGCTCCTCGGCGAAGGCCAGCGTCGCCACGTCCACGGACCCGAAGATCGCGCCGGTGGCCGCGAAGGTGGCGACCAGGACCTGGAGGCCGGGGGAGCGCAGCGCCGAGGAGCGGTCCGATTGCGGGTGGCGGGGATGGGGCGCGGGCTCGGTGGCGGTGAGCGCGGTCAGCCACCACACCCCCGTCAGCAGGCAGACGAGGGCGACCACCGGGCCGGCCTCCGGGAACCAGCTCGCGGACAGGGTCGCGGCGAGCGGCGGACCGACGATGAAGCACAGCTCGTCGAGGATCGACTCGAACGAGTAGGCGGTGTGCAACTGCGGGGTGTCCCGGAAGAGCGCCGTCCACCGCGCGCGCACCATCGAGCCGACGCTGGGCACGCAGCCCGCGACGACGGCGAAGACGAAGAGGGTCCAGCGGGGCCATTCGTTCGCCGCCGAGAGCAGCAGGCCGGTCACCGCCCCCGCCGCGACGAGGGTCGCCGGGCGCAGCACCCGCCGTTGTCCGTACTGGTCCACCATCCGGGACACCTGGGGGCCCACGGCGGCGGCCGAGAGTGCGATGGTCGCGGTGATCCCGCCCGCGAGGGCGTAGCTGCCGCCGAGCTCGGTGATCATCGTCAGCACACCGATGCCGACCATGGACAGGGGCATCCGACCGATGAGGCCGGCGGCCGTGAACCCCTTGGTGCCGGGGGTCGCGAAGATCGCGCGGTAGGGACTGGGCACGTTGCGCTCCGTAAGGGACGTCTGTGGCCCCCACAGGTTACGGTCGCCGACAAGGCGCCCGCATGGGGAAAATCCAGACAGGAAGTTAGGGTGACCTTACCTTTGATCTTCGGTCTCGGACGCGCCGGGTCCGATTCCCGGCCCGAGCCGGCGGGTGGCAGGATTCGAGCATGTCTGACCAGCTCCGTGCCTGCGCCCCCCGAGCGGCCGAGGGCCTCGCGGCCCCCTACGACGCCCTCCTGCTGCTCTCCTTCGGCGGCCCCGAGGGCCCCGACGACGTCGTTCCGTTCCTGGAGAACGTGACGCGGGGGCGCGGCATCCCGCGCGAGCGGCTCAAGGAGGTCGGGCAGCACTACTTCGGCTTCGGCGGCGTCAGCCCCATCAACGGGCAGAACCGCGAGTTGCTGGACGCGCTGCGCAAGGACTTCGCGGAGCACGGGCTGGACCTGCCGGTCTACTGGGGCAACCGGAACTGGGCCCCGTACCTCACCGACGTGCTGCGCGAGATGGCCGCCGACGGCCGCCGCCGGATCGCGGTGCTCGCGACCAGCGCCTACGCCTCGTACTCGGGCTGCCGGCAGTACCGGGAGAACCTCGCCGACGCCCTGGCGCGGTTGGCCGAGGAGGGGGTGGAGGAACTGCCGCGGGTGGACAAGCTGCGGCACTACTTCAACCACCCGGGGTTCGTGCAGCCGATGATCGACGGGGTGCTCGCCTCCCTGGCCGAACTGACGGGGGACGTGCGGGCCGGGGCGCGCCTGGTGTTCACCACGCACTCGATCCCGACCGCCTCGGCGGACACCTCGGGCCCGGTGGAGGAGCACGGCGACGGCGGTGCGTACGTCCGCCAGCACCTGGACGTGGCCACCGTGATCGCGGACGCGGTGCGCGCCGAGACGGGCACCGAGCCGCTCTGGGACCTCGTCTACCAGTCGCGCAGCGGCGCCCCGCACATCCCGTGGCTGGAGCCGGACATCTGCGACCACCTGGAGGCCCTGCACGCGGGGGGCACCCCGGCGGTCGTGATGGTGCCGATCGGGTTCGTCTCGGACCACATGGAGGTCCTCTACGACCTCGACACGGAGGCCACCGCCAAGGCCGCCGAACTGGGCCTGCCGATCGCCCGCTCGGCGACGGTCGGCGCCGACCCGCGGTTCGCGGCGGCGGTACGGGACCTGCTGCTGGAGCGGGCCGCGGCCGAGCGCGGCGAGCCGGTCGAACGGTGCGCGCTGGGACTGCTCGGCCCGAGTCATGATCTGTGCGCGGTGGGCTGTTGCCCGGCGCGAGCCCCGCGGCCGGCCGCCGCGGGCGTGGACAGTCCGTACGCCTGACCGACCCCAGGGAGTGGCACGACCATGATTTCCGCGGAACTGAAGGCCGAGCTGCTCGACGTGGGTCTGGAGGCGGCCCGGCGGGCGGGTGAACTGCTGCGCGACGGGCGACCGGCGGACCTCGCGGTGGCCGCGACCAAGTCCAGCCCGATCGACGTGGTGACCGAGATGGACATCGCGGCGGAGAAGCTGATCACCGAGATCCTCGGCCGGAGGCGTCCCGAGGACGGGCTGCTCGGCGAGGAGGGCGCGGACACCCCCGGGACCAGCGGGGTGCGCTGGGTCGTGGACCCGCTCGACGGCACCGTGAACTACCTGTACGGGCTGCCGAGCTGGTCCGTGTCGGTCGCCGCCGAGTACCGGGGCGAGACCGTGGTCGGGGTCGTCGCGGCCCCGATGCGCGGGGAGACGTTCCACGCGGTGCTCGGGGACGGGGCGTGGCTGGGCGACGCCCGCCTCGCATGCCGGCCTGCGGCGCCGTTGGACCAGGCGCTGGTCGCGACCGGATTCGCGTACGTGCAGGCGCGGCGTGCGCACCAGGCCGAGGTCGCCCGGCGGATCATCCCGCTGGTGCGGGACATCCGGCGGGGCGGCTCGGCGGCCGTGGACCTGTGCGACGTGGCCGCCGGGCGGCTGGACGGCTACTGGGAGCGGGGGCTGAACCCCTGGGACCTGGCGGCGGGCGAGCTGATCGCGCGCGAGGCGGGGGCGCTGACCGGCGGCCGGCCGGGACTGCCCGCGTCGGGCGAGCTGGCGCTGGCGGCCACCCCGGCCGTGTTCGCCTCGCTGCAACCGCTGCTGGACGAGGCGGAGGCCTGGCGCGACTGAGGCCCCCCGGTGGCCCGGTCCGGCGGGTCGGCCCACGGAAGGACCCCGGGCGCCCAGGGGGCGGCCGGGGTCGGGGGTCCGGGGCGGGGTGGGATCAGGCGGCCGTGACGGATACGCCGTGTTCCACGGATACCCCGTGTTCGGCGGCCAGGCGCTGGAGGTCCTCCAGCTCCGCCTGTTCCACGTCCGCGAGGTGGTCGTCGCCCGTCTCACGGGCCTTGCTGAGGTCGGACTGGGTGGCCTCGATGCGCTGCAGAAGGCCTGCGGTGAATGCGTCCATGGTGGGTGCGCCCCCTCTTCATGGGTCGGCGACGGGTGAGCACGTGGCAGTCCGCCGTCAGGGAGTGGTCGGGGTGTGCAGTCGTCCTCCCCGGCGCCCCGGGCCCAGAAACCTCGCGAGGCCGGGGAATCCCCACTTCCACCCGGGGGGAGGCGACCGAGCGGCGCCTTACAGCCGGTTTACCGCCGAAACGTGCAGGATGGTCGACGCAATACAGGTGTGCCCTTCTGGGCTCGAAGGAAGGAAACGACGTGCGCGTACTCGTCGTCGAGGACGAGCAGCTGCTCGCCGATGCGGTGGCCACCGGCCTGCGCCGGGAGGCCATGGCCGTGGACGTCGTGTACGACGGCGCCGCGGCCCTAGAGCGCGTCGGAGTGAACGACTACGACGTGGTCGTGCTCGACCGGGACCTCCCGCTCGTGCACGGCGACGACGTCTGTCGCAAGATCGTCGAGCTCGGCATGCCCACCCGCGTCCTGATGCTCACCGCCTCCGGTGACGTGAGCGACCGTGTCGAGGGGCTGGAGCTCGGGGCGGACGACTACCTGCCCAAGCCCTTCGCCTTCACCGAGCTGACCGCTCGCGTGCGGGCGCTCGGGCGGCGTACGACCGTGGCCCTGCCGCCCGTGCTGGAGCGGGCCGGCATCAAGCTGGACCCGAACCGCCGCGAGGTCTTCCGCGAGGGCAAGGAGGTACAGCTGGCGCCGAAGGAGTTCGCGGTGCTGGAGGTCCTCATGCGCAGCGAGGGCACGGTGGTCTCCGCAGAGCAACTGCTGGAGAAGGCCTGGGACGAGAACACCGACCCCTTCACCAACGTGGTCCGGGTGACCGTCATGACCCTGCGGCGCAAGCTCGGCGAGCCGCCCGTGATCGTCACCGTCCCGGGCTCCGGATACCGGATCTGACGGGGATGGCAGCGACACCGGCGCCGCCCGCGGCGCCACCGAAACCCACCTGGGACCCCGGACAGCCCGAGGGTCCCTTCCCCTGGCTGCGGCCGACGATCCGGATACGGCTCACCCTGCTGTACGGCGGGATGTTCCTGATCGCGGGCATCCTGCTGCTGTCGATCATCTACCTGCTGGCGGCGCAGGCGCTGCGCGAGGGCAACGGCACGCCCTTCAAGATCGTGGACGGGACCGACGTCACGGTCATCAGCAACACCTGTCCCGGGGTGGCCGGCAAGGGCCAGCCACTCGACCAGTTCAACGCCGCCATCAACGCGTGCGTCCTGGAACAGCGCAGGCACGCCCTGGACGACCTGCTCAGCCGGTCGCTGATGGCCCTGCTGGGCCTCAGCATCATCGCCTTCGCCTTCGGCTACGCGATGGCCGGCCGGGTGCTCTCGCCGCTCGGCAAGATCACCCGTACCGCCCGCCGGGTGGTCGGCTCCGACCTGACCCGGCGGATCGAGCTGGACGGGCCGGACGACGAGCTCAAGGAACTGGCCGACACCTTCGACGAGATGTTGGACCGGCTGGAGCGGGCCTTCACGGCCCAGCAGCGGTTCGTCGCCAACGCCTCGCACGAGCTGCGGACGCCACTGGCGATCAACAGGACGCTCCTGGAGGTGCACCTCTCCGACCCGGGGGCCCCGGTGGAGCTCCAGCAGCTCGGCAAGACGCTGCTCGCCACCAACGAGCGCAGCGAGCAGCTCGTCGAGGGCCTGCTCCTGCTGGCCAGGAGCGACAACCAGATAATCGAACGCAAGCCCGTGGACCTGGCCGAGGTCGCCTCGCGGGCCATCGACCAGGCGCGCGGCGAGGCCGGCGCCAAGGGCGTGGAGATCCGCGGCGAACGCGCCCCGGCGGTCGTCCAGGGCAATGGCGTGCTGCTGGAGCGGATCGCCCTCAACCTGGTGCAGAACGGCGTCCGGTACAACGTCGCGGAGGGCGGCTGGGTGGAGGTCACCACCGAGGTCCAGCACGGTCACGCGGTGCTGCTCGTATCGAACACGGGTCCCGTTGTTCCCGCGTACGAGGTGGAGAACCTCTTCGAGCCCTTCAGGCGGCTGCGTACCGAACGAACGGGCAGTGACAAGGGTGTGGGGCTCGGTCTCTCGATCGCGCGCTCCGTGGCCCGCGCACACGGGGGCCGCATCCAGGCGACCCCTCGCGAGGGCGGTGGCCTGGTGATGCGTGTCACGTTGCCCCTGTGACCTGCGGTCCCGTGTGTTCGCTGTTGGCTGAACAGCACAACGGTCGTGGCCAGGGGCCCTGTGTGATCGATCACATTGTCGAGTGTCGGGTCATGTGCGTTCAGTGACCCGGGGAAGGCCGGAAAGCCCGGGAAGTCCGGGTTTCCGGCCCCCGTGATGGCGGGAAATACACGGGGTGGCGTTTGTGCAAGACGGCCCCCGGACCGTGTACGGTCCCGGTCGTCATCCCAGCCAAATGCGCCTTCGGGCGTGCGGCTGGGTGTCGATTGAGTAACAGACCTTGATGTGAGGCAAAATCTCCGCCTCAGGTCGGGCACAAGTCCGGCCTCTCGCGCGTTACGTGCGCTGAGACACCGCTAAATCCCAGAGGGGGAGAGCGAACAATGGCAACGGACTACGACACCCCACGCAAGACCGACGACGACGTTGACAACGACAGCATCGAAGAGCTGAAGGCCCGGCGCAACGAGAAGTCGTCGTCGAACGTCGATGTGGACGACTTCGACGCGGCCGAAGGCATGGAGCTTCCCGGTGCGGACCTCTCCAATGAGGAGCTGGCCGTACGGGTCCTGCCCAAGCAGGCCGACGAGTTCACCTGCATGAGCTGCTTCCTGGTGCACCACCGCAGCCAGCTGGCACGTGAGAAGAACGGTCAGCCGATCTGTCGCGACTGCGACTGAGAGGCGTCGGCCGTGACAGGCTCGACGCCATTTCGGAAGCGACGCTTCCGGAAATCTGGTGATCCGGCGGAGACGCAGGTGGGAACCACGGACCCGGCAACGGGCCCTGGAGCCCCCGGCGTACCCGCCGTGCCCTCCGACACCGCCGCGGCGGTGCCGTCGGCCACAGCGGCCGACGAGGAGTCCCGGCAGTCGTTCGGGGCTCGTCGGGTGCAAGCCGTCAAGAACGGTGTGCGCAAGGGCGGCGAAGGTGCGAAGGCCGCCGCCCTGTACATCACCGACCGAATCATCGAGAACGCACCGCGCGTTCCGGTTCGGGACCTCGCGACCCTGCGCGCGCAGTTCCCGGACCTCGATCCCGATCGGCTCGCCGACAAACTGATCACCGGCGCCGCCAACGCCACGTCCGCCGTCGGTGCGAGCATCGGCGCGGCGGCGATGCTGCCGGTGCCGCCCGCGATGCCGGCCGAAATGGCCGCGGAGATCACCGGGGTCGCGCTGATCGAGCTGAAGCTCCTCGCCGAACTCCACGAGGTCTACGGGCTCCGAGCGCCGGGCAACCTCGGGGAACGCAGCTTCGCGTACCTGACGTCGTGGACGGAGGAACGCGGAGTCGACCTGACCAAGCCGACGACGCTGAACCTGGCGCTCGGCGGTCAGATGAAGCGCGAACTGCGCCAACAGATCATGAAGCGGATGTTCCGCAACCTGCCCAACCTGATGCCGTTCATGGTGGGCGCCGCCGTCGGCGCGGTCATGAACCGCCGGGACACCCGCAAACTCGCCGAGAAGGTGCGTGCGGACCTGCGGACCCGCGCCGTGGCCTGGGACGCCCTCCCGCAGTTGCCGCCCCTTGAGCGGCCCGCCCAGCCCCTTCCCGAGGCCACCCGCAGGGTCATCGAGGGCCCCGACGCGGACCGGCGGGGCTGACGACCGCCCCCGGGCCGCCGCCCCCGACCTCCCGGACTCAGCCGGCCGCCGGCGCGGCCGGGCTGTTCTTCGCCGCGCGAAGGGCCGCGACCAGGGCCTGCGGCTCGCGGGTGGAGACGTACACGTAGGGAGTCGGGTCGGCCGGATCGGTGATCTCGACGCGGACGGCCGTCGGAACGTAGCTGCGCATCAGCATGAAGGCGCGGGTGTCGGCCTTGTACGTGCGCCAGGCGCGCGCCTCCTCGGCCTCCAGGACCTCGGGCTCGCCCAGGGCCGTCACCGGGATCCGCGCGTCACCCGCCGCCAGCGCGCCGTTCACCACGCGCACGCGCGCGGAGCCGTACGAACTCACCACCATCCCCGCCAGCACGCCGCCCCCGACCAGACCGAGCAGCATCGGCAGCGTGCCCAGCGGCAACAGCATCAGCGCGCACGCGACGCCGAGGAGCACGGCGATGCCCCACCAGGCGCGGGGAGCGGTCAGGCGTTCGTCGTGGTGCGCGGGGGAGGGATGCATGGGTCCAAGCCTGCCACGAGGCGACCGTCGAACCGCCGCGCGGGTAAGGTCAGCGGCTGTGAGTGGACGAAACACAGCCTTGACGCCGCCGGCCGATGCCACGGCGCCGGTCCGGCACCCCGACGCCCCGGGGCCCGGCGAACTCCTCGGCGCGCACTACGAGCACTGTTTCGGCTGCGGCGAGGGACAACCCCACGGGCTCCACCTGGAGGCACGGGCGGGCGAGGGCGTGCGCGTCACCGCCGAGTTCACCGTCAAGCAGGCCCACCAGGGCGCCCCCGGTCTCGCCCACGGAGGCGTCCTCGCCACCGCGCTCGACGAGACGCTCGGCTCGCTGAACTGGCTGCTGCGCGTCATCGCGGTGACCGGCCGGCTGGAGACCGACTACGTACGGCCCGTTCCCGTGGACACCGTGCTGTACCTGGAGGCGGAGGTGACCGCCGTGGCCGGACGGAAGATCTACTGCTCCGCGGTCGGCCGAATAGGCGGTCCCGAGGGACCGGTCGCCGTACGCGCCGACGCCCTCTTCATCGAGGTGAAGGTCGACCACTTCATCGACAACGGACGGCCCGAGGAGATCCGGGCGGCGATGGCCGACCCGGACCAGGTCAGGCGCGCACGCGCCTTCGAGGTGAACCCCTGATGTCTCAGAACAACCACGACGCCCGCCGGGGAGTCGACGTGCTGATCCGCCGCGTCGACCCCGAGGTGCCCATGCCGGCCTACGGTCACCCCGGTGACGCGGGCTGCGACCTGGTGACCACGGAGGCCGCCGAGCTCGCGCCCGGCGAGCGGATCGTGCTGCCCACGGGCATCTCCATCGCGCTGCCCGACGGGTACGCCGCCTTCGTGCACCCGCGCTCGGGCCTGGCCGCCCGTTGCGGCCTGGCGCTGGTGAATGCCCCGGGGACGGTGGATGCCGGGTACCGTGGGGAAATCAAGGTGATCGTGGTCAATCTCGACCCGCGCGAGAGCGTCAGGTTCGAGCGTTTCGACCGCATTGCCCAGCTGGTTGTCCAGCGGGTCGAGAAGGTGCGCTTCCACGAGGTGGCGGAACTTCCCGGCTCGGCCCGGGCCGAGGGGGGTTTCGGCTCCACCGGCGGTCATGCGGCCGTGGCCGGATCCGAGGCTGGTCAGCAGGGTGGGAATGGCTACGCTTCGGTCGTAACCGACCGGGAAGGACAGTGACGTGTTCGGACGTCGCAAGAAGAACGACTCCGTCAGGGACGGCGGCGCGGCCGAGCAGGTCGTCGACGGCGCACGCGCCGATGAGCGGGACGACGCCGAGGCGCTCGACGACGACGCCAAGCCGCGACGGATGAACCTGCCGCCGGCCCCCAGGCCGGACGGCCCCTGGGACGTTTCCGAGGTGATCGGCGATCCGGAGGACGGCCGTGTCGACCTCGGGGGCATCCTCGTACCCGGTGTCGAGGGCATGGAACTGCGCGTCGAGGTCGCCGGTGACGCGATCGTGGCCGCGACCGTGGTCCTCGGCGACAGCGCCGTGCAGCTCCAGGCCTTCGCGGCGCCCAAGAAGGAAGGCATCTGGGGCGAGGTCCGTGACGAGATCGCCACGGGCATCACCCAACAGGGCGGCATCATCGACGAGGTCCAGGGCCCGCTGGGCTGGGAGCTGCGCGCGCAGGTCCCCGTACCGCTGCCCGACGGCCAGACCGGCGCGCAGCTGGTGCGGTTCGTCGGTGTCGACGGTCCCCGTTGGTTCCTGCGCGGTGTCATCTCCGGCCAGGGCGCGGTGCGCCCGGAGTCGGCCGGCGTGCTGGAGCAGATCTTCCGGGACACCGTCGTCCTCCGCGGCGACGGCCCGATGGCTCCCCGTGACCCCATCGTCCTGAAGCTGCCGAACGACGCCCAGATGGTGCCGGACGGCGTGCAGACGACCGAGGAGCCCGAGGGCTCCCGCTTCGGCGGCGGCATGGGTCAGCTGGAACGCGGTCCGGAGATCACCGAGGTCCGCTGACCTCGCTCGACGACCGGTTCAGATCGGTGGGCCGTACCCCCGCGGGGGTACGGCCCACCGCCGTTCCCGGCCGTCGCGTCAGGGATCCGTCAGGGATGCGCCCATCGCCGTACATCGGCGCGTGAACCGCGGGGACGTCCCCGAGAATGGGCGCATGGGACGCGGCAAGCTACGGATATACCTCGGCGCGGCACCCGGTGTGGGCAAGACGTACGCCATGCTCTCCGAGGGCCACCGCCGGGTGGAGCGCGGCGGCGACTGCGTCGTCGGCTTCGTCGAGCACCACGGGCGGCCGCGCACCGAGGTCATGCTGCACGGGCTGGAACAGGTGCCGCGCGGGGAGTTGACCTACCGGGGCGCCGGGTTCACGGAGATGGACGTGGACGCGCTGCTGGCCCGCAGACCCGCCGTGGCACTGGTGGACGAGCTCGCGCACACCAATGTGCCGGGCTCGCGCAACGCCAAGCGCTGGCAGGACGTGGAGGAACTGCTCCGCGCGGGCATCGACGTCGTGTCCACCGTGAACATCCAGCACCTGGAGTCACTCGGGGACGTGGTCGAGTCGATCACCGGCGTGCGGCAGCGGGAGACCGTACCGGACGAGGTGGTCCGCCGGGCCGACCAGATCGAGCTGGTCGACATGTCCCCGCAGGCCCTGCGCCGCCGCATGGCGCACGGCAACATATACAAGTCCGACAAGGTCGACGCGGCCCTGTCCAACTACTTCCGCCCCGGCAACCTCACCGCCCTGCGCGAGCTCGCGCTGCTGTGGGTGGCCGACCGGGCCGACGAGTACCTCCAGCAGTACCGGGGCGAGCACGACATCCGCTCCACCTGGCAGGCCCGCGAACGGATCGTCGTCGGCCTCACCGGCGGGCCGGAGGGCCGCACCCTGATCCGGCGCGCCTCCCGGATGGCGGCCAAGGGCTCGGGCAGCGAGATCATGGCCGTCTACATCGCCCGCAGCGACGGGCTGACCGCGGCCTCGCCGAAGGAACTCGCGGTCCAGCGGACCCTGGTCGAAGACCTCGGCGGAACGTTCCACCACGTCATCGGCGACAACATCCCCGACGCCCTGCTCGCCTTCGCCCGCGGGGTCAACGCCACCCAGATCGTCCTCGGCTCCAGCCGCCGCAAGACCTGGCAGTACGTCTTCGGGCCGGGCGTGGGCGTCACCGTGGCCCGGGAATCCGGGCCCGACCTCGACGTCCACATCGTCACGCACGAGGAGGTCGCCAAGGGGCGCGGGCTGCCCGTGGTCCGCACGGCCGCCCGACTCGGGCGACCCCGGATCGTGGCCGGCTGGATCGTCGGCGTGCTCTGCCCCGCCCTCCTCGCCCTCGTCCTGGCGAACATCGACGGCGACCCCGGACTCGCCAACGAGATGCTGCTGTTCCTCGCGCTGACCGTGGCCGCCGCCCTGCTCGGCGGACTCGTGCCCGCACTGGCGTCGGCGGCCTTCGGCTCGCTGCTGCTCAACTACTTCTTCGCACCGCCGGTGCACCGGTTCACGGTCTCCGACCCCAAGAACATCGTCGCCATCTCGGTCTTCTTCGGGGTCGCGGTCGCCGTCGCCTCCGTCGTGGACGTCGCCGCCCGGCGGACCCAACAGGCCGCCCGGCTGCGTGCCGAGTCCGAGATCCTCTCCTTCCTCGCGGGCAGCGTCCTGCGCGGCGAAACCACCCTGGACGCGCTGCTGGAACGGGTGCGCGAGACCTTCGCCATGGAGTCGGTGGCCCTGCTGGAGCGGGAGAGCGACGTCGAGCCCTGGTCGCCGGCGGGCAGCGTGGGCCCGCGCCCCGCGGCCCGGCCCGAGGACGCGGACGTGGACATGCCGATCGGGGACCACATGGCGCTGGCCCTGTCGGGGCGCGTGCTGCCCGCCGAGGACCGCCGGGTGCTCGGCGCCTTCGCCGCCCAGGCCGCCGTGGTCCTGGACCGGCAGCGCCTGGTCGGGCAGGCCGAGGAGGCCCGCCGGATGGCCGAGGGCAACCGCATCCGGACCGCGCTGCTGGCCGCCGTCAGCCACGACCTGCGCACACCCCTGGCCTCCATCAAGGCGTCGGTCAGCTCCCTGCGCTCCGCCGACGTCGAATGGTCCGAGGAGGACCGGGCCGAACTCCTCGAAGGCATCGAGGACGGCGCCGACCGGCTCGACCACCTCGTCGGCAACCTGCTCGACATGTCCCGGCTCCAGACCGGCACGGTCACCCCCCTGATCCGCGAGATCGACCTCGACGAGGTGGTCCCGATGGCGCTGGGCGGCGTCCCCGAGGACAGCGTGGTGCTCGACGTCCCCGAGACCCTGCCGATGGTGGCCGTGGACCCGGGGCTGCTGGAGCGGTCCGTGGCCAACGTGGTCGAGAACGCCGTCAAGTACAGCCCGGCGGGGGAGCAGGTGGTGGTCGCGGCGAGCTTCCTCGGCGACCGGGTCGAGGTACGGGTCGTGGACCGCGGCCCCGGGGTGCCCGACGAGGCCAAGGACCGGATCTTCGCCCCCTTCCAGCGGTACGGGGACTCCCCCCGGGGCTCCGGGGTGGGCCTCGGCCTGGCCGTCGCCCGCGGTTTCGCGGAGGCCATGGACGGCACCCTCGACGTCGAGGACACCCCCGGCGGCGGCCTGACCATGGTGCTCACGCTGCGCGCGGTGACGGGGGAACGCGCCCCCGCACGTGTCACGGTGGACGGCGAGGGGCGGACCGGCCCGGCCGGGGCCGGCCCTCCCGCTCCCGCCCCGTCACCCGCATCCCCCTCTCCCTCCCGCTCGTTCGATCGACCGGTCGATCCCTCCGTACGACAGAAGGCAGGTCCTCAATGACCCGGGTGCTCGTGGTGGACGACGAACCCCAGATCGTCCGAGCCCTCGTGATCAACCTGAAGGCGCGCAAGTACGAGGTCGACGCCGCCGCCGACGGGGCGAGCGCCCTGGAACTCGCCGCCGCCCGCCACCCCGACGTGGTCGTGCTGGACCTGGGCCTGCCCGACATGGACGGCGTCGAGGTGATCAGGGGGCTGCGCGGATGGACCCGTGTGCCGATCCTGGTCCTCTCCGCCCGGCACAGCTCCGACGAGAAGGTCGAGGCCCTGGACGCCGGCGCCGACGACTACGTCACCAAGCCCTTCGGCATGGACGAGCTGCTGGCCCGGCTGCGCGCGGCCGTGCGCCGGGCCGAGCCGGCCGCGGGCGAGGACGAGGTGGTCGTGGAGACCGAGGGCTTCACCGTGGACCTGGCCGCCAAGAAGGCGGTGCGCGCGGGGCGCGACGTACGCCTCACCCCCACGGAATGGCACCTGCTGGAGGTGCTGGTGCGCAACGGCGGCAAGCTCGTCAGCCAGAAGCAGCTGCTCCAGGAGGTGTGGGGGCCCTCGTACGGCACGGAGACCAACTACCTGCGGGTCTACATGGCACAACTGCGGCGCAAGCTGGAGGCGGACCCCTCGCACCCCCGCCACTTCATCACCGAACCGGGCATGGGATACCGCTTCGAGAGGTAGCGTGCGCGCCGGTACGCTTCCTGTATGAGTGCTGAACCGCGTCCCGAGAAGCCCGCGAAACCGGCCAGGCCGGCGGGCCGGTTCCGCCGGATGATAGAGCGGCTTTCCACCTCGCAGGAGGAGCTGCATTCGGCGGAGCTGCAGGAGGACGCAGAAGCCGCGGGATGTACGCGGATCTGCGACTGCGACGACCGCCAGATAGTCAAGGTGACCGGAACGCTGCGCACCGTGACCCTGCGGCCGCGCGCGGGGGTCCCCGCCCTGGAGGCGGAACTGTTCGACGGCTCGGCCCCGCTGGACGTGGTGTGGCTCGGACGTCGCTCGATCGTGGGAATCGAGCCGGGACGGCGCATGATCGCCTCCGGCCGGATCTCGATGAGCCATGGGCGTCGGGTCCTCTTCAACCCGAAGTACGAACTCCGACCGCTCGGACAGGAGCAGTAACCGGTGACGTCACTCGACAAACCGACCACGCCGGCGGATCCGCCGGAGCCCACGGCGGACCAGAAGGCGGTGACGCAGGCGGCGCTCTTCGACGCCTTCGGCGGCATCCGCGGCACCGTGGAGACGATGCTCCCCGGCCTGCTCTTCGTCATGATCTACACGATCAACAAGGACGTGAAGAGCTCCGCCATCGCGGCGGGCGCCGTCGCGGTCCTGCTCGTGATCGTGCGCCTGCTGCGCAAGGACACCGTCAAGCACGCCTTCAGCGGGGTCTTCGGCGTGGGCGTGGGTGTGGCCTTCGCCCTCTTCACGGGCAGCGCGAAGGGCTTCTACCTGCCCGGCATGATCTACGGCGTCGGCCTGGGCTTCGCGTTCACGGTCTCGGCACTGGTCGGCTTCCCGCTGCTCGGCGTGATCCTCGGACCGGTCTTCAAGGAGAACCTGTCCTGGCGGACCCGCAACCCGGGCCGCAAGAAGGCCTACACCAAGGCCAGCCTGGCATGGGGGCTCATCTTCCTCGCCAAGTACGCGATCCTCTTCCCGCTGTACTGGTGGGGGGACGCCACGCAGTTGGGGTGGGTGCTCATCGCGCTCAAGCTCCCGCCGATGGTGCTCGCCGTGTACTTCACGTGGGTGTTCCTCGCGAAGGCGCCGCCGCCGATCGACGTGATCGCGGAGTGGGAGGCCGAGGAGGCCGCCGAGAAGGAGACCAAGGCGGCCGCCAAGGCGGCGAAGGCGGCCAACGCCTCGACCGAGGGACGCCACCGGGCGCCGTAGTCGCCGGGACGCGCCGACGAAACGTGGGAGGGGCGGGCAGCCGATGGGCTGCCCGCCCCTCCCACGTTTCACACGCCGTACGCCGAGATCTAGTGACGGGCCTGGAGGAGGTCCTCCAGCTGCTCCTCGCGGGCCTGGGCGGCCACGAAGAGGAGCTCGTCGCCGGGCTCCAGGGTCTCCTCGCCGTGCGGGGTCAGGACCCGGTTGCCGCGGATGATCGTGACCAGCGAGGTGTCCTCGGGCCAGTTGATCTCGCTGATCTGGGTGCCCGCGACCGAGGAGTCGGCGGGCAGGGTCAGCTCGACCAGGTTGGCGTCGCCGTGGCTGAAGCGCAGCAGCCGTACGAGGTCGCCGACGCTGACGGCCTCCTCGACCAGGGCCGACATCAGACGCGGGGTGGAGACCGCGACGTCGACGCCCCAGGACTCGTTGAAGAGCCACTCGTTCTTCGGGTTGTTCACCCGCGCCACGACCCGGGGAACCCCGTACTCGGTCTTGGCCAGCAGCGAGACGACCAGGTTGACCTTGTCGTCCCCCGTGGCGGCGATGACCACGTTGCAGCGCTGCAAGGCGGCCTCGTCCAGCGAGGTGATCTCGCACGCGTCGGCCAGCAGCCACTCCGCCTGCGGCACCCGCTCCACGGAGATGGCGGTGGGCGCCTTGTCGACCAGCAGCACCTCGTGACCGTTCTCCAGCAGCTCACCCGCGATGGAGCGGCCGACCGCGCCGGCTCCGGCGATCGCGACCCTCATGCGTGTGCCTCCTCAGGCCCCTCGGCGAAGGCCGCCTCGACTTTGTCGATCTCGTCCGTACGCATCATCACGTGGACGAGGTCGCCCTCCTGGAGGACGGTCGCCGACGTAGGCAGCGTGGCTTCACCCAGACGGGTGAGGAACGCGACACGTACGCCGGTCTCCTCCTGCAGCTTGCTGACCTTGTGGCCGATCCACGCCTCGGAGGTGTGCACCTCGGCGAGCTGGACACCTCCGCTCGGGTCGCGCCACAGCGGTTCCGCGCCCGAGGGCAGCAGCCGGCGGAGCATCTGGTCGGCGGTCCACCGCACGGTCGCGACGGTGGGGATGCCGAGGCGCTGGTAGACCTCGGCGCGCTTGGGGTCGTAGATGCGGGCGGCGACGTTCTCGACGCCGAACATCTCACGGGCCACCCGAGCCGCGATGATGTTGGAATTGTCACCACTGCTGACGGCGGCGAAGGCACCCGCCTCCTCGATGCCGGCCTCCCGCAGGGTGTCCTGGTCGAAGCCGACCCCCGTGACGCGGCGGCCGCCGAACGATGCCCCCAGTCGACGGAATGCGGTGGGGTCCTGGTCGACGACCGCGACCGTGTGCCCCTGCTGTTCCAGGGTCTGCGCGAGGGCGGAGCCCACTCTTCCGCAACCCATGATGACGATGTGCACGGCCGTCCTTCCGGCTGACAGCGGCTCGCTGATTTCCAGCCTCATTGCATGCTCTGGCTAAACAGGGTCTCAGACCATGGCCCAAGCTACACACGGGCGGTCACCAGTGTGACCATTTGGGGTGCGGGGAGACCCTCATTCGCCGCTCATTGCCCTGTAAAGGGACCGGGGGTTCGTCAGGCGGATTTCGAACGCTTACGATCCTCTGCGTGTCCAAACTGACCGACGTGCCCAAACGGATCCTGATCGGCCGGGCGCTACGCAGCGACCGCCTCGGAGAAACACTCCTCCCCAAGCGGATCGCCCTTCCCGTCTTCGCGTCCGACCCGCTCTCGTCCGTGGCCTACGCCCCGGGCGAGGTTCTGCTGGTCCTCTCGATCGCGGGTGTGTCGGCGTACCACTTCAGCCCCTGGATCGCGGTCGCGGTCGTGGTGCTCATGTTCACCGTCGTCGCCTCCTACCGACAGAACGTCCACGCCTACCCGAGCGGCGGCGGCGACTACGAGGTCGCCAACACCAACCTCGGGCCCAAAGCCGGCCTCACCGTGGCGAGCGCCCTGCTCGTCGACTACGTCCTCACGGTCGCCGTCTCCATCTCCTCCGGCGTGGAGAACCTGGGATCAGCCGTCGATTTCGTCATCGAGCACAAGGTGCTCTCGGCGATGATCATGATCATCCTTCTCACGCTGATGAATCTGCGCGGAGTCAAGGAATCCGGGAAACTCTTCGCGATCCCCACCTACGTGTTCGTCGGAGCCGTCTTCGTCCTCATCGCCTACGGCGCCTTCAAGGGCCTCGTCCTCGGCGACGACATGAAGGCACCCACCGCGGATCTGGAGATCAAACCCGAACACCAGGGACTCGCCGGATTCGCCCTCGTCTTCCTGCTGCTGCGCGCCTTCTCCTCGGGTTGCGCCGCCCTCACCGGTGTCGAGGCCATCAGCAACGGCGTCCCGGCCTTCCGCAAGCCCAAGAGCAAGAACGCCGCCACCACCCTCGCCCTCATGGGCGGACTCGCGGTCACCATGTTCTGCGGGATCATCGGCCTGGCCATGGCCACCGACGTGAAGATGGCCGAGAACCCGCCCGTCGACCTCCTGGACAACGGCGTCCCCGTCGGCGCCGACTACGTCCAGCACCCCGTGATCTCCCAGGTCGGCGAGGCCGTCTTCGGCAGCGGCAGCTTCCTCTTCATCATCCTGGCGATCGCCACCGCGCTGGTCCTCTTCCTGGCCGCCAACACCGCCTACAACGGCTTCCCGCTGCTCGGCTCGATCCTCGCCCAGGACCGCTACCTGCCGCGCCAACTGCACACCCGCGGCGACCGGCTCGCCTTCTCCAACGGCATCGTGCTCCTCGCGGGCGCCGCCATGCTGCTCGTGTGGCTGTACGACGCCGACTCGACGAAGCTGATCCAGCTCTACATCGTCGGCGTCTTCGTCTCCTTCACGCTCAGCCAGATCGGCATGGTCCGGCACTGGAACCGCCACCTGCGCTCCGAGCGCGACCAGGCCGCCCGCCGCCGCATGCACCGCTCACGGGCGATCAACACCTTCGGCGCGTTCTTCACCGGCATGGTGCTCGTCGTCGTCCTCGCCACCAAGTTCACGCACGGCGCCTGGGTCGCCCTGCTGGGCATGGTCATCTTCTACGGAACGATGACCGCCATCCGCAAGCACTACGACCGCGTCTCCACCGAGATCGCGGCCGCCGAAGGCCCCAGCGACGACAGCGTGCGCCCCTCCCGGGTCCACTCCATCGTCCTCGTCTCCAAGGTCCACAAGCCCACGCTGCGGGCCCTGGCCTTCGCGAAGCTGACCCGCTCCGACACCCTGGAAGCGCTCAGCATCAGCGTCGACCCGGCCGAGACCAAGGCACTGAAGGCGGACTGGGAGCAGCGCGGGATCAACGTCCCGCTCAAGATCCTCGACTCGCCCTACCGCGAGATCACCCGACCGGTCGTCGAGTACGTCAAGGGGCTGCGCAGCGAGAACCCGCGCGACGCCGTCAGCGTCTACATCCCCGAGTACGTCGTCGGCCGCTGGTACGAACACCTCCTGCACAACCAGAGCGCGCTGCGGCTCAAGGGCCGACTGCTCTTCACCCCCGGCGTGATGGTCACCTCCGTGCCGTACCAGCTGGAGTCCTCGGAGCTCGCCAAGCGACGGGCGAAGAAGCGCCAGGACTGGAACGCGCCGGGCGCGGTGCGCCGCGGACCGGTGGACACCCCGCGGTCGCGGTCGAAGGACTCGGCGAAGTAGGCGAAGCAGAGGCAGGGTCCGGGGCCGGATGGTCCCGGGTCCGGGTTGGTGAACGGCCGGACGAGATCCACGTAAACTGGTGGGTCGGTCGTCCGGCCGTTCCCTTTTCAGCTTTTTGGAGTCTCCCCACCATGACCGAGCAGATCGAGAAGCAGTCACTGGTCGGGGAGGAGTACGAGGTCGAGGTCGGCCCCGTCGCGCACGGAGGCCACTGCATCGCCCGCACCGCCGAGGGCCGGGTCCTGTTCGTCCGCCACACCCTGCCCGGCGAGAAGGTCGTCGCCAAGGTCACCGAAGGCGACGTCGACTCCCGCTTCCTGCGCGCCGACGCCATCACCGTCCTGGACCCCTCCAAGGACCGCGTCGAGGCGCCCTGCCCGTACGCCGGCCCCGGCAAGTGCGGCGGCTGCGACTGGCAGCACGCCAAGCCGGGCGCCCAGCGCCGGCTCAAGGGCGAGGTCGTCGCCGAACAGCTGAAGCGGCTCGCCGGCCTCAGCCCGGAGGAAGCCGGCTGGGACGGCACGGTCATGCCCGCCGAAGGCGACAAGCTGCCGGCCGGCCAGGTGCCGCAGTGGCGCACCCGGGTCCAGTTCGCGATCGACGACGACGGCCGGGTGGGCCTGCGCAAGCACCGCTCGCACGACATCGAGCCGGTCGACCACTGCATGATCGCCGCCCCCGGCGTCAGCGAACTCGGCATCGAACAGCAGGACTGGCCCCAGATGGCGTCGGTGGAGGCCATCGCCGCCTCCGGTTCGAACGACCGCCAGGTCGTCCTCACCCCCCGCCCCGGCGGCCGGCTGCCGCTCGTCGAACTCGACAAGCCCGTCTCGGTCCTGCGCATCGAGGAGAAGGACGGCGGAGTCCACCGCGTCCACGGCCGCCCCTTCGTCCGCGAGCGCGCCGACGGCCGCACCTACCGCGTCGGCATGGGCGGCTTCTGGCAGGTCCACCCGCAAGCCGCCGACACCCTGATCAAGGCCGTCATGCAGGGCCTGATGCCGCGCAAGGGCGAGATGGCCCTCGACCTCTACTGCGGCGTCGGCATCTTCGCGGGCGCCCTCGCCGAACGCCTCGGCGACACCGGCGCGGTACTCGGCATCGAGTCGACGAAGCGCGCCGTCGAGGACGCCCGCCACAACCTGACCGACTTCCCGCGGGTCCGGATCGAGCAGGGCAAGGTCGAGCAGATCCTCCCGAAGACCGGCATCACCGAGTGCGACCTGGTCGTCCTCGACCCGCCCCGCGCCGGCGCCGGCAAGCAGACGGTCCGCCAGGTGGCCGGCCTCACCCCGCGCCGCGTCGCGTACGTGGCCTGCGACCCGGCGGCCCTGGCCCGCGACCTGGGCTACTTCAAGGAGAACGGATACAAGGTCCGCACGCTGCGCGTCTTCGACCTCTTCCCGATGACGCACCACGTGGAGTGCGTGGCGATCCTGGAGCCGGTGGCGAAGGGCGCCTGATCTGCGGTTTTGTGGCCGTCGTGGTCCGCTTCACCTGTTTCCGGCTGTCCAACAGGTGAAGCGCGAGACTGGTCGCCATACGCGCCTTACCTGCGGATCCATCCGGAAGGGAGCGATGTTGCGATCTGACTCATTGTCAAAGGCCAGGCACCTGTCAGGGTGAATGAAACGGTGTCCGGGGTGCTCAGCAGGGGGCGCCCGCACTGATGTGCGCATGATGCGACGTGTCGGGGATCGGGTCAGCACCACCTTCCGGAATGCCCGTCACCTCAACGGTCACGCCTCGAGCCAGCAGGGCCTTTACGGTCTGGACTACCGTGATCTGGGAGAAGCCGAAGAGCGACTCCGGAGTCAGGCTCTCGCGGTTCCTGAGCTGGATGGCAAGAACGATGCGCGAGGGCGTGAAGTCCTTTGGAAGCACGTATTGGTCCTGACTGAGGCGGGCGACCTTCGCAGTGAAATCCGAACGGGCTCGGGCGGACTCCTGGAGCAGTTCCACCGCGACCCTGGCCTGCTGGAACAGGTGACTCAGCGGACCTGAAGCGCTCGCGCGCTTGACCAGGACCAGGGTGCCGTCGGGCGTGAGGAGGTCGCAGATCTCGACTTGGTCCTTCCTTCGGAGAGGATTGGTGATGTTCTTGGTGTCGAGGCAGAGCCACCCCGGCCGTTCGTCGGCCACCCTGTTGTTGTACGCCTTCTCGTGTTCATCATCGTTCCAGGTGGGCAGCGTGATCGAGGGCGAACGGCACAGCATGGCGGTGACCGCGGCCCGGCACTCCTCCACGTAGGTCGCTCCCACTTCGTACCACTCGCCATCCAGCAGGAAGAACCGAAGGGGACCCAGGGAGACCTCCGCCTCCAACCACGACAGGGCGTTGGTGACGGCGAGCATCTCGCCGGCGCTACCCCGGCGGTCCCGCGCCAGCGTGACAGTCCCCTCCCGCAGTACTGCGAGGCGCCTACCGGATGGTGCCAGTCGGGCCCGTTCGAGGACGTAACAGAGGTCGAAGCTGTCGGAACGCCTGGCCTCCGTGCTGTTGATCCGTGTGAGGTACGTCGTGGCCTCCGTGTACGCCTCGTGGTGGTCGAAGGGAACGGAGATGGCGATCCGTTCGCCGCCGGTCAGACCGAGACGGTCGTCCAGAGTCCGTTCGAGGGCTTCGAGGGTGGAAGGGTCGCCGACCGGCGCGATGCGGTCGATGAACTCCAGCTCCGGATGGGGGGCGTCCTCGTGGCAGATGGCGGTGATGGTGCGCAGGTCGGAGAGCAGCTCGCCGGGCTCGATCCCGAGCGCGATTTTCAATCCGCAGCCGCCCTGGGCGCTGACGGCCTTCCCCCGCGCATAGCGCGAGCGGGTGAGCGGCACGCCGTCGAGGTATCCACCCAGGCTCCGCACGATGCGCGAGTGGTCGCGGATGCCGAGCAGGGGCACTGGCGCACCACCGGGAACCAGCGCGATGTCCGTACGTGCATGCCCGAGTGATTTCGAGACCACGCCGCGGATCATGGCCGGATCCATCTGCCGGATGACGAAGGACAGACCGAAACGCTTGTCCTTGAGGTGGTCGGGAATCAGTCGGTACCCCTGGTCGCAGCCGATGCCGTACACCGTGGCGTCTACGGCGAGCAGCAGGACGGCCGCGGTTCGGCGGACATTCTCGGTGACTGCGATGCCGGTGGTGCGCGCCATGGGCGCGCACCATGCAGCTTCGTCGATCTCCATTCCGCAGGTGATGTACACAGCGGGGACGCCGATCAGTTCGGGGAAGTGGACGTCCGCTCCGCGCTCGTCCAGCGTCGCCGCATCGAAGACGTCGAACATGGCTTCTGGTGTGGGAGCGACGGAACTCAACCGGTAGATGGTGCGCACTTCGGTGTTCGTGGTCATCGCGGGCCTCCGTGGAACAGGGGCGAGGAATGCACAGCCCATGCGGACATGCCCTCGCGGCGCATCCCTGTGGGACACGCCGTACACGACTGAGGTTGACATGTGTCTGTGTACAACGTCAACTGATTGCACTCTGGAGGACCTTCTCCTGCCCGTGTACGCTGGGGCCATGACGGAGAAAGCCGCTGCATCAGTCGGCGCCTTGGTTACCGGAGCTGAGATCGCTCGCCTCGCCGGTGTCACCCGGGCGGCTGTCTCCAACTGGCGTCGGCGCCACGACGACTTCCCCGTGCCGGCGGCAGGGGCGGCGAACAGCCCGCTCTTCGCACTGGTCGAGGTCCAGGCCTGGCTCGACAAGCAACGCAAGGGACAAGAGCTCTCGCCCGAGGTCGAGTTGTGGCAAGCTCTTAGGGCGCTTTGCGGAGAGCAGATGGTCGCGGGACTGGCGGAAGTGGCTGCGACCCTCGCCGGGGCGCCCTCGCCCGGCCTGCCGGACGAGTTGGTGGCACGTGTGCGTCGACTCGCCCAGAGCGAAGCGCCTGTCAATCTTGTGAACGGCCTGACCGAGCGGTTCATGGACTCGGCGCGGCGGGCAGGATCGGATCAGGTGACCCCCGAACGCATCGTGCGTGCCGTACGCCATTTCGTCCCCGATCTTCCCCGGGGTGCCACCGTCTTCGACCCTGCGTGTGGGATCGGAGTCCTGCTCCTGGCTGTAGGCGCGGGAGCGGACACGCGCTGCTGTGGTCAGGAGTCGGACGCGGACAGCGCTCGTTTCGCGCAGCTCCGCGCCGATCTCCTGGGACGAACACGCGTCACCGTTGCGGCCGGGGATTCCCTGCGTGCGGACGCCTGGCCGGATCTGAGGGCCGATCTCGTGGTCTGCGATCCGCCGGCCGGTATCACCGAGTGGGGGCGGGAGGAGTTGCTGCTTGACTCCCGCTGGGAGCTGGGCACGCCTTCCAAGGCCGAGAGTGAGCTCGCCTGGCTGCAGCATGCTTACGCGCACACCGGGCCGGGCGGCCACGTTCTCATGGTCATGCCTGCCTCAGTCGCCTATCGCAAGGCAGGGCGCCGGATCCGCTCGGAGCTGGTGCGCCGCGGCATCCTGAGACAAGTGGTGGCCCTCCCGCCGGGCGCGGCCACCTCGCACTCCCTTCCGGTGCACGTTTGGTGTCTCCAGCGCCCGGAGGGTTCCGGACACGCCGACACGAACCACACGGTGCACATGGTCGATCTGACCGGCAACAGCCCTGACGGCAGCTTGGATCCCCGCCCCGATCAGATCGCCGACGTGCCATTGATCGAACTCCTCGACGACACCGTCGATCTCACCCCCGGTGCGCACCTCCGGTCCCGGCACCGTGACTACTGCGCGGAGTACTCCGCGCTCCGTGCGGAAGTAGAGAAGAGAGTCCGCCGCTTGGTCACTCTGCTGCCCGAGCTGGCCGACGGCGGTGGACCGGGCTCGCTTGACGGCGCGACCACCAGCGTCGCGGATCTCGCTCGGGCCGGGCTGGTCAGCTACGAGGACTCGGAGCCGGTCTCGGCCAGCGATCAGCTCGACACGGACTACCTGCGGGGGTTCTTGCGCAGCTCCGTGAACACTCGTCGGTCCACGAGTGCCAGCGGGAGCTACCGTCTGGATTCTCGCGGCGCGCGGATCCCCCGGATGGGCATCGACGAGCAACGTCGCTACGGCTCCGCCTTCCGCGTGCTGTCCGAGTTCGAGCGGGACGTGCACGAGATCGTCGAGTTGAGCGGGCATCTCGCCGATCTCGCGCGGGACGGGCTGGCCACGGGGGGACTGGCGCCCGAGGGGTGAGGTGTGCTGCGGAGGCGCACCCGTATCCGTGGCAATCGGTACTGGTGCCGGTCAGGTGGAGCGGGCGGAAGGGGGCAGGAAGGGGCTCGGATCGGAGCTCCAGGTGACGACCAGTGCTTCGCGAGCGCGCGTGCAGGCGACGAAGAGCAGGCAGCGTTCCCGGAGCAGGTCGGCCTCGTGCTGCAGCGCGTCCGATTCCCGAGCCGTGATCTCGCGGGCGAACGGGATGGTGCCGTCACTGACGCCGAGGACGGAGACCGCCCGGAATTCGAGCCCCTTCATCGAGTGCATGGTCGCCAGCCGTACGCCCTCGGTTCCAGGCGGTAGCTGCCCCTTGACGCGTACGGCCGGGATACCGGCTGACCTCAGCTTCTCCTCGGCGGCGTTCAGCAAGAGGTTGAAGCGTGCACAGACGCCGATCTCGTGCGGCGCGAGCCCTCCGGCCACCCACGAGCGGACTTGGTCCACCAGGGCCTCGACCTCTTCTGCCTGCGTCGTGTACTCCCGGGACCGAGGCCGTTTCCCGTGCAGCAGCGAACGGTACCCGGACAGCGAGTCCGTTCCTTCGCCCTCCAGTGAGTCGACGGCGATCGGGGCGAGGAGTTCCGCCGACCAGGTGAGGATCTCTTCGGTGGAGCGGTAGTTGACACGTAGCCGGAAGCTGCGACCGGTGGTGGCGATGCCCAGGGTACCGAGAGCCACCCGGGAGTCGTAGATTCGTTGATGCGGGTCACCGGTGACGAACAGGTCGTCGGGACCCGCAGGAACGGCGGCGCGCAGCACTCGCCACTGCGCGGGGTGAAGGTCCTGGGCCTCGTCAACCACGACGTGAGCGTATGGCGTCGACCCGGCCCCGAGGAGCTCCGCCGCACGCGCGCAGATCCGCAGGTGTGTGGTCTCGCCCCGGCCGCCGAGGAGCTGTTCAAAGCGCTCGACGCCGCTCCAGACTTGGCGACGGCGAGCGGCTCCGAGGCCGGTGCCGCGGCCGCGGCGGCTCGCGCCGAGGTATGCATCGAGACCACGCAGGTTCTGACCGAGGACGACGTGGCGGTACTCCTGCGCCAGGAACTGAGCGCTGAACGGCAGGCCGAGCTGCTTGATCGCCTTGCCCCACAGCTGCAGCTGTTCCCGGTCCCCGACCGGCTTGAGCGCGGTTGCCGAAGCCGACCGTACGATTCCGTTCGCGAAGGCGTCGACCGTCGTCACATCCACCCGCGCGAGTGCCTTCTCGTCCTCGTCGAGGAGCAGACCGAGCATGTCGCGCAGTCCGGAGGCGAGTGCGTTGGTGTAAGTGGTGAGCAGGATACGGCCGTTCTCGGACCGGCTGAGGAGATGCCGTACCCGATGCAGGGCCGCCACCGTCTTGCCGGTGCCGGGTCCACCGGTGACCTGGACGGGACCGCCGTACGAAGCGCGGTAGGCGACGCGGCGCTGGGAGGGGTGGAGGAAGACCCGCCAAGCCTCGAACGGCTTTTCCAGGATTTCCTCCAGTTCCTGCGGTCCCGTGATCAGACGGATGCGGGCGGCGGTGTTGGCGATGACCGTCGCCAGGTCCTCGACAGGCTCGGCCGGGGCGTCCGCCGGCCGTCGGACGGCCACGACGTCCCGGTACACCTCCTCGGGGCTGAAGCCTTCGGCGAGGTACTGGAGAACCTCCAGCTGATCCTCCGGCAGGAGCGTGGCGAAGGCGTTGAGCTGCTGCTTGTCCACCAGCGAGCGCGCGGCGCGCAGTACTTGATCGTCGACGCCCAGCTCACGGAGGGTTCCGTCGGACACCTTCGCGAACAGCCGCCGCGGCACCCGGAGCGAGGCTGTCTCGTACAGCGGAGTCAGCTCGTCCAGAGCGACTGCGTTGCGGACCTCCAGCGCCCGTGTCGCGGAGTTCGCGCTGTACAGCCGCTTCGCAGCCCAGGTGTAGGCGTCGTCATGCGCAAGCACATTGACGAGGAGGAACACATCGCTGCCGTCGTCGGGGGCGAGCACGACACCCCGCCAGAAGTCGGTGATGCGGATGGTACGCATCCGGGCGTCGCGCGCCTTCTCGACGGACTCCAGGTGCAACCCCTTGTCCGCATGGAGCTCGGCCGCGCTCAGAGCCTGGAACTTCGCCATGGCCTTGCGCACACCGGCGCGCACCGGCTTCTCCAAGCTCTCGTAACCGTCCCAGAAGCTCTGGGCGAATGCGAGCCGGGGCATGAGGTCCTCCCGTGTCTGCCTGACGATGGGTCGTGATCAAAGACGTGCCTCGGTCCCGGCGAGCTGCCCGGCGATGCGCTCCAGCTCCGACAGCAGCCCTTCGGCCGGGCACGAGAGGTCGAGGCTGTGCTGGTACAGCCGGATCCCCGCTCCGCGTACCTCGTGGACGCGCAGGGGAACGCGGCCCGCGGCGTACACCAGGTGGGCCTCACCCAGCCCAAGGACAGCGGCGTAGGCGAGCGCCTGGTACAGGTCGTCGTTGAGGTGGCCGTCGGCCTTCACCACCTTGTACTTCGCGTCGACGACGGCGACGGGAGTGCGGCCGTCGCCGGTGCGCACGACCAGGTCCGGACGCATGCGGACGCTCTCGGCGGTGTCGAGGTGGTGAGGGTCCTGCAGGCGCGCGGTCAGGCCGTGCTCCCGCAGGGCCTCGCGCAGTCCGACCGTGACGAAGTCCTCGAACAGCCGGTTCATGTCGATCAGGAAGCCGTCCATGGCGAGTGGAGCAGCTCCGGCCGGCCGGTGTTCGGGGGACGTGCCGCGCAGGACGGCCTCGGCCAGCCGCAAGGCCGGCTGGTAACGGGAGTTGAGACGCGTCGCCTGCCATCGGGGCAGTTCCCTGCCCAGCACCAGGGGAAGGGCATCCGCGAGGCGGACGCGATGGCGGGCCAGTCGGCGTCGGACGGGCCCGCTCACCCCCGGCAGGTGGAGCAGCCGTTCAACGGCGGCGCGCAGGATGCGGTTCTCGGCGGTGTCGGCCGTGTAGTCGTCATGGCTGATCTCGACGGGCGGTGTCCGGCCGAAATGCCGTCGGACCTGATCGGCCTCCCGTATCCGTCCACGGACGAAGGGAGCGGACTCCTCCACCGTCCGGTAACCCTGAAGAACGCCTAGCCGCAGGGCCGCGTCGATCTGCCGTTCCACGGCGTGCGCGAGCGAAGGAACGACGTCGTCGTGCCCTCCGGTGTCGATCGTGCCCTCCCGGCTGTCCCGCCAGGCCCGTGCCGGGTCGAGACTGAAGCCGAGCAAAAAGAACAGCCGGCTCACGGACGTCTTGGGCGCGATCCGTACGACAGGACCGCCGGGGACCCGCACCGCGCCGATGGTGCTCCCCGCCCGCAGGAGCCAGTGCCCCTCCCGGCCGGGATCGGGGGTGGCGCTCCGTAGGATGCTCGCCGCGGCGAGGGCCCGTCCGGCGTCGGTGGTGAGAGGAACGGAGACGGCCGGACCGTGCTCGCGCAATGACACGTCCTCCGAGCTCACACGAGCTTCTTCCGCAGGGCGTCGAGGCCGTAGCGGGCGGCGATGTCGAGACCCTCGCCGTAGTGGTGCTCTTCCAGGAGGGGAAGGATCTTCGTGCGCCACGTCCGGTCGAGGCCGCCCTCGCGGTACACGCCCGGCTTCATCAGGTACGACGGGCCGACGGCGAAGTCGGGGTCGTCGATGAGGACGTTGAGGGCATCGAGGAGCCGGGCGGGTTCCTCGTCCTTCTTCTCGCGCTCCAGCCAGCGTGCGAGAAGACCGGCGGTCGGCTCGGTACGAGGTGACAGCTCCACGAACGCGAACCGGCGGCGCATGGCCGCGTCCACCAGTGCGATGGACCGATCGGCCGTGTTCATGGTGCCGATCACGAAGAGGTTGGGCGGCAGCCCGAAGTCGTCCCCCGAGTAGGTGAGCCGGACGGACCGCTTGCGGTATTCCAGCAGGAAGTACAGCTCGCCGAAGACCTTGGCCAGGTTGGCGCGGTTCATCTCGTCGATGATCAGAAAATGGGGGACGTGCCGGTTGCCCTCGCGGGAGGCGAGGTCCGCCAGCTCGCGGAGCGGTCCGGCGGTCAGCCGGAAGGCCACCTCCCTGGTCTCGGGGTCCTCCACGGGCCGGAACCCCTCGAAGAAGTCCTCGTAGGCGTAGGACGGGTGAAACTGGACGATCTTGACCTGCTCGGGGCCCCCGCCGAAGTGCTCCGCCAGCTTCATGGCCAGATAGGTCTTGCCCGTGCCCGGCGGGCCGTAGAGCACCAGCTGACGGTCGTCGATGAGGAGCTCGCGCACCTCGTCAAGCCAATCCCGCTCATGGACGAGGAGTTCGGCCAGCAGGTCGTCCGTGACCTCCGGCAGGACCAGCTCCCGCTGGGCCGCGCCCTCGGCGGAAGGCAGCAGGACGGCGGTACTGCCCTCGTCCGTGCCGACGGACCCGGACAGTGTGTCCAGTGCTTCCAGGACAACGGTGAGGTCGACGACGTCATGCTGTGCCGACAGCTTCTGCTGAACTTCCTCGGGGAGCTCCTCGTACGGGTGGCTGACGGGCAGCCAGGACACTGTCCGCCGCAAATTCGACAGCCCGCCCGGGGAGGCGGTCTGCACGGCGTCGCCTGTGATCCGGCCGACGTGCAGGCGCCCGTCGCTTATGGTCGTCACCGTGTCGCCCACCCGCATCTGGGTGAGGAATGCGTGGAGTTCGTCGACGAGGCCGCGCTTCTGGTTGTAGGAGGCCGCCCCCTCGTAGCCGTCCTCGACGTAACGGCGCAACGCGCTCTTGGTCGGATCGTCCTCCTCGACGGGCGGCAGATGAGCCCCGGAGAGCGAGACGAGCCGCTCCTCCAGCCACAGTTGCCGCACCAGGTTGTGCCCCGACACGTTGGAACCGCGCACCAGCCATGCCTTGCGCGGTGCCCGCCAGCTGGTGGAGAGGTAGTCGCCGAGTGGATGGCCCTCGGCGGTCCGCCAGGATTCGGGACCGGAGGCGTCGTACCCGTAGACCAGTCCCGCCGCCGCGGACGAGGAGTTGCACGTGATGTCCCGGGTCGCCACCCACCGTGCGGGTGCCTCCGGCAGGTCGGGGCTCGCCGGGGCGTCGGTGAACGCGCCGTTCGCCCGGAGTGCCGCGCGCGAGCGGCGCCGGTGTTCGCCCAGGCCGGGCCATGTGTCGGCAGCCGCCATCGACTCCGCCAGCAGGAGGAACTTGTGGGTGCCGTTGCCGCCGAATTCGGTGAGGAGCCGGCCCCGCGCCACCCCGCCGCCCCTGGGGAGTGTGATGTGGAACTCCGGAGCGCCGGGGAGGAATTCGGGCTGGGGCATGGATGACCTTCCGGGGCGGACCTGCGGGCACTATCGCAGAGCCTACTTGTTGACACTGTCAAAGGATCATGCCGTACGGGAAATTGCTCACCGCCGGGAGGGCAGGACGCTCGACGGGAGCGAGAACGTGCTGCCGTCGGCGAACAGGTGGCGGCCGTTCTCGTAGAGCTGGCCGAGGCGGACGAGCTGGGTGTCCCGGGTGTCCTGATCGTCGTCCTTCGCGCCGAGCAGGGCATCGCGGGCGGCCAGGACCTCGCCGCGCAGGGTCGCGGGATAGGCGTTCTGCTCGGCGAGATGGATGGCGTAGAGCGCGGCACGCACCACCGGGTCGATTCCGGCCATGAGGCTGTCCACCCGGTCCGAGGCTTCCCGCATCCCCCTGGTGTTCATGGCCTCGCGCGCGTCCTTGACGTCCTCGGCCGCTTCCGTCATGTCCCGCACGGACTGCGACGGCAGGAGGCCGTTCCCTCGCCGGGCGGCCATGCGCGCTCCGGCCTGGGCGCCCCGAGCCCCCCGGCACAGCTCCAGGGTGTCGCGGGCGGAATCCAGCAGCCCGTCCAGGGACCGGCTCAGGGGTTCTCCCCGCCCGAGAGCCTCGAGATCTGCCGCGATCTCGGTGAGCGCGTCCTTCTCGGCGTGGGTGAGTTCCTGCCTCCATTCGTCCAGGAACTCGGAGTAGCGCTTCAGCAGGCCTACGCCCTTCCGGCGCACGGCTTCGGAGATCATGTTGCGTCGGAGCCGGGCAAGGGACCAGTCCTCGGAACCGATGCGGTAGCGCAGGTCGATGGTCCGGTCGGCGTCGAGCCGTACCTCAAGAGTGAGCGGCACATCGCCCCGCAGCCCGTCTGGACTCGGGTCGACGAAGCCCCCGCAGAACTCGTTGCGCTGGGCCGAGCGCAGGTGCGGCCCTTCCCAGACGTTGAACCGTACGGACGTGCCGTCGGCTCCGTGGATTCCCAGAGTGTCCACCTGGTGCCATTGCGTCGGGTACAGGGTGCCGGCGGGGATCAGGACCTCCACGGTGCCATCCTCCAGCTCGATGCCGATGTGCTGGGCCGTGATCTGCTGGGGGAGGGCGGTGCCGAAGTCGCCGTCGCAGAACGAGCAGGCGCTGAGCCCGGGGGCGTTGACCAGATTGCACGAAGGGCACTTCAGGCCGCCCGTGTCCATCGGCGCGTCACAGTCGAGGCAGACGGAGGCACCGGCGGGGTTGTCGTCGCGGCCGCAGGCCGTGCATTCGGCGAGGGCCACGACCGGGGCGGCCGCGCGCAGGCCGGACAGGTCCGCGGCGCACACGGGGCAGGAGGCGGTGAGTTCGGGGGCGGGGACGTGACAGCCCGGGCAGTCGACCGTGAGGGCGCCGAGGAGCGGGGTGGCGCAGTCCGGGCAGGCCTCGGAGTCGACGGGGATGCCGTCGGTGGTGCAGGTTGCGGACGAGCAGCCGAGGGTGTCGAGGAGACCCGCCTCCACTGCAGCGCCGTGCGCGACGGCGGTCATGGGATCGACGGCGTCCGACACCGCGTCCTTGCCGAAGAGGTCCTGGAGGCCGCGCCGGACGGCCGGAATACGGGTGGAACCGCCGACCAGCAGAACCCGCTGGACGTCCTCGGGCGTCGCGCTGTACCCCGTCAGTACCGTCTCGACCGTCTCCCGCATCCGGTGCAGGTGCCCGGCCAGAAGTTCCTCGAAGTCGGCGCGCCGCACCGATCCGGACCAGGCTCCGCCCTGACGTCCGAGCGGAGCGAGAACGACGTCGACGGCTTCCTGCCCGGACAATTCGACCTTCGCCCGCTCGGCGGCGGCCCGGATACGGGAGTCGTCACCATCACCGTCGAGGGCGCGTCCGACGAGCTGCTTGCGTACGTGGCCGTCGAGCAGCGCGTCGAAGTCGGCTCCGCCAAGGAGGTTGTCCCCGCCGAGTCCGGCCACAGAGAAGTGCCCGGGCCCGATCGTGAGAAGCGATACGTCGAAGGTGCCGCCGCCCAGGTCGAAGACGAGCACGGTCGCGTAGTCCTTGAGTCCGTCCTCGCCGGGCCGGACTCCGAAGGCGTGCGCGGCCGCGGTCGGCTCCTGCACGATCCGCGCCACGTGGAAGCCGGCGAGTCGCCCCGCTTCGCGCACCGCGTCGAACTGCGGCTCGGCGAAGTAGGCGGGCACGGTGATCACCGCCCGCCGGAACGGCACGCCCGCCGCGTCCTCGGCGTCCTTCCTGAGCCTGCGCAGCAGAATGGCGGAGACCTGCACGGGCGAGAGGTAGTGCGTGCCGAGCCGGATCTCCACCGAGCCGTCGGCGCTCTCCCGTACGGGCGGGGCGTCGTCGGGCCGCGCCTCGAGGGCCTGCTTGACGAGCTCGTCCGCCCAGCGCCGCCCGATCAGCCGCTTGACCTCCGTGATCACGGAGAGGGGGTTGCCGAGCTGCCAGTTGAGGGCTTCCTGGCCGACGAGCAGGGCGCCGCGGGAGTCGAGCCCGACGGCCGAAGGGGTGGCCTGGCCGCCGTCCCGGTTGGGCAGGACGAGGGGGACGCCGTCGCGCATCCATGCCGTGACGGAGTTGGTGGTACCGAGGTCGATGCCGAGGGTCCGGTGCATGCGAGTCGCTTCCTGAACGTCGAGGTGCGGCAGTACTGGGTGGAGGGGCGGTGCCCGGTCAGGCGCGGCGGGAACGGCGTCCCCGTCCGGCCGACGCCTTGCGGGGAAGCCGCCGTTGGGAGCGGGTCCTACGCCGGGGCTGGCTCCTTGCGCTGCTCGCCGGGGGCAGCCCGGACTCGGGTACGGGCTCGGGTGCGGGTTCCGCCACGGGCTCCGGTGCCGGACCCGGCACCGCGACGACCACATCCGCGGGCCGCAGCGTGACGGAGCCCCGCCGGAAGCCGGTGACCTTCTCCCGCAGCACGGTGCCGTCCGGGCGGGTCGGATGCGGCTCAGTGCCCACGACGCGCATCTCCGCAGGGTCCGCTGCCCTGCCCAGGACTTCGATCGGGCTGACGTCGTACAGGGCGAACTCGCCGCGCAGCATCACATGGGCCGAGTCGATCTGCTCGCCCAGTACGGCGGCGGCCGATGCCGTCTCCCGGGCGGAGCGAGCCTCGTGCAGGGCTCCGACGCGGCGGCGGGTATCGGCGAGCAGGTCGTCGAGCCGCAGCAGCGATTCCAGCAGGGTGTCCAGACGGGCTTCGGCCTCGTCCCGTTTACCGGACAGGGCGGCCACCCTGTGTCGCAGTTTGTCGAGCTCGGACGGCGTGCTGCCGGCGTCGACGGGGACGGGACGGGTCACGGGCGTTCCTCGGTGTGCTGGCGGGGCAGGGGCGGAGTGAGCATCTCGGCGACGAGGGCGTCGGCGGGCGTGTGGGAGTTCTGGTTGGCCCGCTCGACGAGCGCGTGCCTGGCCGGGTCCTTCCGGGCGGCACTCAGCTCCCGGGCCGCCTGCTTCCGGAGAACCAGCGGCCGGGCGCCGAGCGGGGTGCCGGGGATGAGCTCGTGGAGCGTGGGACCGAACCAGGGGAGCGCGGGCGGCTCGGAGTCGGCGTGCTTCGGGGAAGGTGCTCCGGTGGTCAAAAGAGAGTGTCCTGTCCGGTGTCGGCGTTGCGCCGTGGTGGTCTGGCGGAGGCGGGACCGAAGAGAAACCCCTGGTCCGGCAGCCCGGCGCCGACCCGCTCCGCGCACCTGCGGTCCCGAAGCGCCCCACCGGGATCTCCGGCCGTCTCCCGGACCCGGGCACGGTTGCGGTAGGCGGCCTCCACGATCTGGTCGAACCGTGCGCTGACCCCCGTCCGCATCAGGTCCCGGAGGAACAGCTCGATGACGTCCGAGGGAGAAGCCGCATCCTCCAGGTGCTCGGCGAGATGCAGGAGCGCCTCGTTCAGGTCCTCCCTGACGTGGCCCCGGGTGTGGCTCGGGACGGACGCGGCCGTGTGCAGCAGCTGTACGCGGCGCTCCAGGCCGGCGCGGGCGTCTGCGATGCCGGTGATCCGGGCCGCGGCGACCAGGATGCCCACGAGCCGGTCGTCGACGAGCCGCTCGCCGGGAGACCTCTCCGGGCCGTCGTACCGGAAAATCTCCCGGACGGCGCCGCGTGCCTCGTCCGTACGCCCGAGTGCGGCCGCTGACACGGCCCGCTCGGCGTGGTGCTTGCTGAGCCACAGCCGGGCCGGCATGCATTCCGGGTCGCGGGCGAGGAGGCCCCGCACCTCGTCGACCAGGATCGCGTCCCCCGCGTGCGTACTTTTGATCGCCTTCTCCAAGTCGGCGGTCAGGTGACTGTCGAGGCCTGCCCGGGCCTCCGGGTGCGCGGGTGTCACGGCCAGGGCGCGCGCGAAACGGCTCCGGCTCTCCCGGGGGTCGGAACGCTCGACTCTCTTGCCCTCGGCCACCAGTTCGGCGGTGAGTTCGTCGGCCAGGGAGGTGTCCTGGGGCAGGAGGGAGTGGGCCTGTTCCAGTCCGGCGATCCGTACCCGGGACGAGTAGTCGAGCCCGGTGCGGCTCCGGCCCACGTTCCTTCCCGCTTGCAGGACGGCCGCCCGCTCGTCGTCCTTGAGGGTGTGCCCGAGCCATACCGCCGCATCGAGGTCGGCGAGGGCCTCGCTCCACTTGCAGGCCCGCGCCAGGTCCCGGCCCCGGCCCGCGAGAGCCCGGGCCAGGGATACGGTGCACGCGTCATGACCGGGCAGGTCAGCCGGCATGGAGTCGGGGTGCCGGGCCTCGTAGGCGATGAGGAGCTCGGCGCCGCGGCCGTTGCGAACGAGGTACTCAGCAGCGTCTGCGAGAGTGGTCAGGGCATCCGGTCCGGCGTCCGCGGGAAGGTCGGCGAAGGAGACCGCGCCGCCCTCGCACTCGGCCTCCCAAGCCGTGCTCCAGGCGGAAAGGACGTCCCGCCCGGCCCGGACGTCCAAGGCGCGCAGCAGCTCTGAGATCCGGTTGCGGAGCTGGGCGTGGGCCTGCTCCCAGGCCGCATCGGGCACGGGCTCACCCCGCCGCTCGGTGAGCAGAGCGCGGAAGTCGTCCGAGTCCTCCTCGTCCAGGAGGTACGCCCACAGCACGATCACGACCGCCGCGGTGCGAGCATCGGTGTGCTGCCCCTCCTGAGCCAGCTCGCGGAGAGCGATTACGGCGAGGGCGTGAACGATTCCCGTGTCCGCCTCGACAAGGTCGAAGTCGGGGCACCGGCGCAGTACGTCCGGCCAGTTCCCGACCCGCGCGGCGAGCGCAGCGAGGAGCGTGTCGTGGCGAACGGCGGTGGACCCGATGTCGGGTACACCGAACTCGTGTCGCAGTCGCTGCAGAATCGGCTGCACGATGTTGAACTCGGCTCGCAGGAAAGCCTCTACGGCGGCATCCAACAGGGATTCGGCTGTGACGTCCCAGTCAGGTCCACCGGTCTCGTCCGCCTGCATGCGCTGCCGCCCCCTGGATCCCCCACGTAACAAGAACCACCGTAGGGAGGTGTGTTGGCGACGTCAACGCACTTCTCTGCACATCGGGCGATCTTGGCGTGATTCCACCTTTGAGGGTGACGGGCACCGTCGGGCGGGACGGTCGCGCAGGCTCGATGCCGAAGTCCTCAGTACGGCCCGGACGGTCTTGCCGCTGGGCGGGTGGGGGACCGTCTCCCAGTAGTCGGCGAGGGCAGCGACGAGCGCGAGGCCGTACCCGCCGGTGTGCAGCGCGAGGGGCGGGATGTCCTCGTCGTGAGGGCGGGGGCGCCGAGGAAACCGCCTCCCGTGCGCGTCGGTCAAGTCCACGCGGAGCACTTCGGCCGACGGGTGGAATTGGAGCGCGAGCCGGCTGGTACCGGGGTTGCTGCAGTCGGAGACGTATACGCGGGCGGTGTTCGACAACAGCATCCCGCTGCTGAGCGATGAGCAGACGGAGGACCAGCTCACCGCACGGATGGAGCGGCAGTGGAAGGCGCGGGAACGGGTGACCGTGCCGTTCAGCTTCCTCGTGGAGCAGCAATGTGTTCCGGCACAGGCTGGGCGGGACGGCGCTACATGCGAGCATGCTGGACCACGTGCTTGAGCTCACCGCTCCGCGCAACGTGACGCCAGGTGGTGCCGTTGGAGTTGGAGTTCCAGGGGTGTGAGGTTCGTGGCGGGTGGCTGAACGAACGGTGCACCGCCTGCGATGGCGGCACACCGTTCCTTCAGGGGGTGTGGCGCTTACGCGAAGTCGGTCTCGAGGTCGTCGTCCGGATCGGCCGCCAGTGCGGCCGGCAGCGGCAGCCCGTACTTTTCGCACAGGAAGCGGGTCTGGCAGTACCGCTGGGCCTCGGAGGCCACGCGGCCGAGGACGGCGGAGTTCAGGCCGGCGCTGACGAGGATGCCGACGAACGGCACGACCTTGGCCACGGTTTTGACCGACACCTTGGAGCCCGCCGGGCTCAGGTGCTTCATCAACTTTTCAAGAGCGGCCGCGAGTTTGTGGTCGTGACGGAGCTTGTCCGACCACCTCACGCGCCCCTTGAGTGCCTGCGCCGCCTGAGCGGTCTGGCGCAGCGGCTCGGCCTTGGCCACCTGCGCTTTGAAGGACTGGTGCACCAGGCGCTGGATGAAGAGCTGTTCATCCGGGTCCTTGGCGTCATAGCCGTAGGAGTACGCGATGCGCGCGGCTATCGACGCGCTCAGGACTTGGATGACGAGGATGTCCGCCGTCATCGCGGCAGGGATACCGGCGACGGGGACCATGGCCAGTGCACCCATGGCGCCCCCCTCGAACGCGCCGGCGGTCCGCCACTTCATGGTGTTGGCGCCCAGCAGACGGTCGCAGACCTTGAGGTCCTGCTCCCGCAGATCGGCGAAGCTGTCGATCTCGAGCCCTTGCTTTCGGGCGATTTTCTCGACGCTCTTCGGGTCGTTGAGCTCCAACGCCCAGTCGTTGACCAGGTCGAGCAGCGCCGTCGCGCCCGCGGCCGCAGGTCGCAGGGCCGCATCGGCGATCGCGTCACCCGCGCGACGTATGGGCTCCTTGACCGCTTCCGGCACGGCCTCCTTTACTCGACGCCCGGCGCTTCCCGCGACCTCCCCGGTGCGGTCGAGGGCGTTGGTCGCCCATTTGGGCAGACCACGACGGTTGTTGCGGCGCTCCCAGTGTTCGTTGAGCGCCTTCCACACCTGTTCCTCGTACGTGCTCATCGAGGGTGGGGCCGTGTGAATGCTCAATGAGATTCTCCATTTCGAGGGTGACGGCAGGGTGCACGGGACCGATGAATTGAGGTTGAGCGGGTGGCACTCCCTGGGGTGACCGCGGAACGCGGCCACCCCAGAGGCGGATCAGTCGTGGCGGGGGCCCTGGCCGGGGGGCGGGGTGAGGGTGGACCGGTACTCGGCCAAGCCGTCTGTGGCCATCCGGTCGTACTCGGCGAGGATCAGATTCTTGGTGCGGTACTCGCCGTGTGCCTTCACGTCGTTGTCGCGGGTGACGTTGAAGGTGTCCAGGATGTAGGCGGTGTCCTCGCGAGTGATGCCGTAGAGGTGGAAGAAGAGGGCGTCCAGCTCGGCACGGATGACGGCTCGGCGGTCGGGGTCCCAGCGGAAGGGGTTCCCAGTGTCACTGAGGTCGTGGGCGAACGTGCGCATGTCGTGCGCCGTGTAGGTGAGTTCAAGGATGCGCGGGATCAAGAAACTTGCGTGCGCAGCAATTGCTTCCGGGGCGATGAAAGGTAGCTGCTCGAACTGGAAGAAGTTCAAGTTGGCGCCACCGAGCTTCTGTCGCAGCACATAGTCAAGCACCATTGAGACGCTGTTGGCGTAAAGCAGTGGTGCATGTTCGAAGTCCCGAGGGATCAAGATGTTGCCGGAGTCGCCGAGGCCCGCACGAGGGAACACATACGTGATTGCGGTGCGCTCGTCTGATGCGCGGCAGATCTTTCGGAAGCCCAGCACCCAGCCCCGGCTCCACCCCTTGACCGTCAGTCGACTGCGGACGCCAGGCTCCATGACCGGATTGCCGTCCTTGTCGAGCTCGCCAGTCGGAACATCCCGCTCTGGCACCCAGTAGCGCGGCATAGGGACGGCGCAGGCGTCCTGGTGCTTTTCCATGGTGAAGCGAGGGAGAGTGCCCTTGTTGAGTTGCTTCTCCGTGGCGCTCTCGTAAGTGGAGAAACGGTGGTCGTAGTGATGCAGCATTTTCGCTTCGTACAGCGGAAGCATGTACTCTTCGCCGCGAACGAGTACGTTGCCTTCGAGGGTCCAGCCGGTCTTGAGTAGGTCGTCGAAGCCTTCGTTGTCCTGAGCCGAGGGACGGAACAGGTGGGAATCATTCGACATGTGGAACATTGTCATGAACGAGATGCCCCAGGGGTTTCCGTTCGGCTTCGCTTCGTTGATTAGCACGGGAACCCGTCTGTAGATCCCCAGAGTGATGACCGCGTCCCGCTTGTGGCTGAACACAGGGCAGGTTCCGGTGTTCGGGTTCATGGTCAGGACGTCCTCGGCCCCCAGTAGATAGCTCCGATCGGTGATCTGTTCCGGCTGCCGTACCTTGAACACCAGCCGGATCGGCTCATGGAGGCTTCCTGAGCCGCGCAGCATGAACAGGCAAAACCGCAGCTGGTTGTGGACCTCGGGGAAGACCTTGTCTTCGTTCTCGAAGTCGTAGAGGGCGGCGAGCTGGCCATTCGTGACGACGTCCTTGAAGAAGAACTGCGTCGTCGCGTCCGTAGCGATACCCGTGGGCACGATCACGCCCGTCCGCCCCCGCGGTCCCGTCAGCGTGCGGTCCGTCTCCGTGAAAACAGCGTACGTATTGATGTCGCCACGCCCTGTCAGTGGGAAGCGGGCGCTGGTGCGCAGGAAGTGACTCTCGCCCTCTGCGCGCCGCTTGGCGACCTCGAATTCGGCGTAGAGGCGGGCGCCGTCGCGGTCGTCGCGCAGGTCGGCAATGAGTCGTTTCCGCGCGGCGGCGTTCTTGGCCTCGGAGATGCGCGGGTCACGCTGGGCGAAGAACTCCTGCTCCTGGAGCTTCACCCGCTCCCACGGTGGATTCCCCACCACCGCGTCGAACCCGCCGTCCCACCCGGCCCCCTGCTGGACGCTGGTCCCCGACTCCGGGACGGCAAATACCTCCGGAAATTCTAGGTGCCAGTGAAAGAACCGGTACTGGGCGCGCAACTCCAGGATCTGCTTGTCGGTCGCGTCCGGCACAGCCGACCGGTCCCGGCCTCGCAGCGCCCGGAACATCTGGTCCGTCGGAGCCTCCGGCGCCCCCGCGTACTTCGGCCACACAAACGCTGCGCACCACGCGTCGGCGGCATGGAGATCCTGGACGTACGTGGACGATTCGGTATACGCGCGGTAGGCAGACTCCTGGGCGTGCACATCCTCCAGCGAGTCGGACGGAGCGGCGGTGATCCGGGCGAGTTCAACGCCATACCGCTCGTTGCCCGGCAGGGGCTCCGTGTCGAACAGAAGCTCGTCTTGGCCTCCGCGTTGGGCCTTGTTGCGCTTGACGAGGGCAGACGCGTACTTTCGGTCGTCGCCCTCAAGCGGCTTGAAGGCGTCGTCAGGTACACCGTCGGCCAGCAGCTTCGGGGTCGCGCCGATCAGGCCGTTTCCATGCCTGACGTGGGCGTCCAGGAAGCCGAGCGCCTTGCCCGGTTCCATCGCCTCCAGCCACAGCGACACCTTGGCCAGCTCCACCGCCATCGGGTTGAGGTCGACGCCGTAGATGCAGCGGGCCACAACCTCGCGGAGCGCGTGCCGCACTGCGCCGTCCGCCGGCTCCGGGTTGCGTTCGCGCACCGAGGCAACCCGCTTGGCGATGCGCCGGGCTGACGCGACTAGGAAGTGGCCGGAGCCGCAGGCCGGGTCGCACACCGTCAGGGACAGCAGCTCCGCGACGATGTCGTCGGCCGGGTCGGGGTGGCCGGCGGTGGTGGCACGCTGTTCGCCCCGCTTGACCGCGTCGTCTATCACCGGGTCGAGGGTGGTGTCGAGCAGGCACTCGATCAGGGAGGACGGGGTGTAGTAACTGCCCGTCGTCTTGCGGGTGTTGCCCGCAACCTCTACCAGCTCGAAGGAGCGGTCCGTCGCCGAGTGCTTCGGCTCCAGCTCCAGCAGCGACTCGTACACCGAGCCCAGTTCCTCGGCATCGAGGTGGCGGTAGTCGACGGGCCGCCACCGTCGCGCGCCCTGGTCGCGGACTTGGGCGAGGTGGCGGACGGCGGAGAGCAGCGACTCGTTGGACAGCTTCAGGCCGCCCAGCGGAGCATCCGTGTCGGTGTCGGAGAACAGGCCGCCGAGGCCCGGCAGCGCCAGCTCGGGGCGGCCGCCCTCCGTGCCCAGGGCTTCGAGGACGATGCGCAGGGCCTCGTACTGGTCGCCGTGGGCCGTGCCCTGGCGGCGGCGGGCGCGCTCGCGCAGACGGGCGGAGGAGAAGTACCGCTCGTAGGCGTCCCGAGGCCCCTCACCGGCTTCGGGGTCCAGCAGCGCGCCGCGGTCCTCCGCGACGAAGATGAACAGCAGCCGGTAGACGAGACGCAGCAGGGCGTCCCGCAAAGCCCTCGGGTCGGTGTCCTCCCGCAGTGCGCCGTTGTCAGGGTGGCGCAGGAAGCCGGTGCCGAGGACGGTCAGGGCGTTCTGTACGCCCAGGCGCAGCTGGTCCAGGGCGCGGGTGCCGGAGGTGACGGCTTCGGCGCGCCACTTCTCCAGCCAGCACCCGGCCGGCGTCGTGCCCTCCGGCACCGTGAACCGGGAGGCGTGCAGCAGGCTGTACAGGAGGACGAACTCGCTGAACAGCTCGCCGTCGAAGAGGGCTTCGAGGTCGACGTCTACGTAGGCCGCCGTGGAGAACGAGGACGAGTCGCGCAGCAGTCGGAGCCGGCGGCCGTTGGTGACGACCGCCCACAGGTGGGCTTCGGTGCGGTTGAGGCAGTCCTGGACCATCGACTGGGCGGGGACCTGGCCGGGGGCCGGGCGTTTGTCGAGGTCCTGGTTCCAAGGGACCTGGTGGATGAGGGCCGGGCCGTGGCGGTGGGAGACCTGGAAGCGTTTGTCCGGGTCGGAGTCGGCCGCGATGCCCTCCGCGCCGACCTCCGTCAGCGCGCCGAAGTCCAGCTTGCGGAAAAGCTGCGCCAGCCAGTCGTTGCCGGCGCGGCCCGTCGGATCGGCGGCGGGCGCTCCGGTCTCCGGGTGCGAGGGCAGGGCGGCGCGCAGGTCACGCCAGAGCGGCTTGAGGTACTCCCAGGCACGCTCCGCCTCGAACCGTACGGGTACCGATGCGGGCAGGCCGTAGTCGGCGGACTTGGTGCCCGGGAGGTTCCGTGCCTCGGCGATGCGCAGCAGCATGTCGGAGGGGAGCAGACCGCCGACCGGGGCGACGGCGGTGAAGGCCAGGGCGGTGCGGGTGGCGGCGGACATCAGGCTTCGGCTCCGGAAACGGTAGGGGCTGATGCGACGGGGGGCAGGTAGACGTACACGCCGAGGACGTCGGCGGGCTCCTGCGGGACGACCTTGAGGCCGCGGACGATCTCCTCGTTGGCCTTGCGTACCCGACGGTGCGAGGCGTCGAGCTCGCCGGCCAGGCGTGTTCCGTACGCGGTGAGATGCGCGGTCAGGTCCGGCAGGCCGTCCAGGGCCTTGGTGATGGCGTTGCGGGCGGCGAGCTCGTGGGTGTTGCCGCTCGCGCGGGCCGAGAGGAGAGCGGCCGCCGCGTCGTCGTCCAGCCAGCGGGCGCGCGCGGGCATCCCCTCGTACGCGAGGAGCCGCGCGTCCTCGGCGACCAGCTGCTGATCGCCCTTGCGGGACGGCAGCGTCAGGTGGAACCGGTAGCGGACCAGGAGGAGCGTGGTGCGGACGGCCACGGCGTCCGTGGTGACCACGCCGCAGCGGCGCGCGGGACGGGGGCCGGGGGTCTTCGCGTCCAGCGCGGAGTCCAGGACGTACGAGGCGATCGCGCCGATCGCCGGGTCGGTGCGGACCAGCGCCGCCTCACCGCGGGCGATCGCCGGCGTGGTGCGGAACGGGATCTCGCGGTCCTCCTCTACGATCCGCCCGCCGAGCGTGGCGGCGAGCGCGTCCCGCAGACCGGCCGGGGTGCCGCCGGGCTGGGCGGTGAAGTCACCGGAGCCGTCGCGCCCAGAGGACGTCACAGTGCGGACCAGGGCGTCCAGGTCCCGCAACGCCTCCAGGGCGAAGCCGCGGACCTCGTCGGCGCCGCCGAGCGCGGTCCGTACGGCGGCGACCTCGCGTGCCACCTCTTCCGGGTGGATCGTGCGCTGGGCGTACTTGGACTGGGACGTCTTCTCCCGCTCGGCGGCGGAATTCCACTCGCGCTCGATCCGGTCGAACGAGTCCTGGTGGCCGTCCAGTTCGAACAGGCTCTCCTGGCTGCCCTGCCGTCCGTGCAGCAGCAGCCACTCCACGACGGCGTCGGTGACACCGGAGGCGGTCTCGTCGGGGACGGAGACGGAGATACCGAGGTCCTTCAGGATCTGACGGTGCTTCTCGAACAGCACCTTCAGGACCTTGCCGTCGATGCCGTTGTCCTCGCCGAACATGGTGATGACCCGGACCTGGTCGCGCTTTTGCCCGTACCGGTCGACCCGGCCCTCGCGCTGGTCGTGCCGGGTCGGGTTCCAGGCCAGGTCGTAGTGGACGACGGCGTCGAAGTGGTGCTGGAGGTTGACGCCCTCGGACAGGCAGTCGGTGGCGATCAGCACGCGGCGCACGGCCGGATCGGCGGCGTCCTCGGCCGAGCCGGTGGCGAGCTGCTCGATGCGCTCCAGACGCTGCTGCGGGGAGAGCGTGCCGGTCACCGCGGCGATCCGGGCCTTCTTGCCGAGCTTTCCCTCCAGCTGCGTGGCGAGGTACTCGGCGGTGGGAATGTAGCGGCAGAAGACGATCGGGTGGTAGCCGTCGGCGATCAGGCCCTTCAGATGCCGGATGAGGGATTTCAGCTTCGCGTCCTCGGCCGGACCGACGAGCTGCGCGGCCCGCTGGGACAGTTCGAGCAGCCGCGCACCCGCCTCCTCCGACTCGGCGGCGCCCGGGGCGACGTCCATGCCCTCCAGGCGGTCGTTCTCGGCGGAATCGGAGGCCACGGGGGCGCCCAGAAGATCCGCCTCCTGGGCGGTGCGGGCGGCCGCCGACTCCGAGCGGGTCTTGAGGGTCTGGGCGGCGGCCGCCGGTGACGACACCATCGAGCGCAGCAGGGCGATCACCGACCACCAGGCGATCCGGGCCTCCCGTTTGCCCTGCTCCCCGGCCGCCGTGACGCGATCGCGCGCGTAGGCGATGGCGTCGTCCAGCAGCGCCCGGTATGCAGGCGTCAGCTTGTACGGCTCGTCCTTCGTCCAGCGGTCCGACGGGAACGCGGTCCGCTCGGCCAGGGAGTCGTCGGCGAGGCCGTCCTCCTTGGTGAGGTAGTTACGGACGTCGGCGCGCTTGCGGGCCACGAAGTGCTTGGCGAGCTCCGCCCGCCCCTTGGGGGACTCCAGGTCCAGCGTGGCGAGTTCGGGCCGCACGAGGCCGATCAGGTTGCGGAACGCGGCCTCCTTGCCGGAGTGCGGGGTCGCGGTCAGCAGCAGCAGGTGCCGGTCGGGGGAGGCGGAGACGCGGCGCAGCAGCTCGTAGCGGAGCTGGTTCGCCGAGGAGGAGGCACCGCCCTGGGCGCTGTCGTCGGCGGACACGCAGGAGTGGGCCTCGTCGACGATCACCAGGTCGGGGCAGTGCTTGACGAAGTCCTCGCGGTGCCGGGTCGATTTGATGAAGTCCGTGGAGATGATCGTGTACGGGTGCTTGTCGAACAGGGACTGGCCCAGCTCAAGACCACGCTCGAGGCGCGACACCGTGGAGGCCAGTATCAGCTCGGCGTCGATGCCGAACTTCTCCCGCAGCTCGGACTGCCACTGCTCGGCGAGGGCCGGGGCGCACAGCACCGCGAGGCGGCTCGCCTCGCCCTGCGCGAGCAGTTCCTTGGCGATCAGACCGGCTTCGACCGTCTTGCCGATGCCGACGTCGTCCGAGATCAGCAGCCGCACCGTGCGCTGCCGCAGTGCCATGAGCAGCGGCACGAGCTGGTAGGCCCTGGGCTCCACGGCGATCGACGCCAGCGAGCGGAACGGGCCCGCACCCGAACGGAACCCGATGCGCAGCGCCGTACGCAGCAGGCCGGCGGCCCGCTGGTCTCCCAGGTCGGCCGGGTTCGGAGCCGCGAATTCGGCCGGCTCCACCTTTTCGAACGGGAACACGGCCGCGATGTCGTCATCGCTCCCGCCCAGCGGGCGCAGCACCAGCATGGCGTCGGTGCTCTCCGGCAGCACCACCCATTCCCGGCCACGGGCGGTGACCAGGGAGCCGGCCGAGTACGTGAGGCTCATGAGTTGTCTCAGTTCCTAGAGGTCGAGAAAGGAAGGTCTGGGGAGGTGGGTCAACGCAGGTGGAAGTAATCGGCGTTGTGCCCGGTGATGGCGTCCCAGTCCGCGTCCGTGGGGAACCGCAGGACATCCCAGCCGGCGTCCTCCAAACGGTAGCCGGCCTCGATGTCGCGCATCGAGTCGGCCGTAGGGCCGGGGCCGTCGACGAACACGGCGAGGCTGGCTCCGTCCAGCCGGAAGACGAGGTCCGGGCGGGCCCCCGCCTCCGGGACGAAGACCTCGACCTCGTCGGGCAGCCGGTAGCCCTTGGCCCTGAGCCAGCCGAGCAGGTCGCCACCGGCGACCAGTGCCCCCAGATCGGCCTCCAGCGGCGTCGGTGTCGGTGTCGGCGCCGTGGACGGCTGCGCGCCGCGTGCGACGTCGACCACCGGCGCGAGCCTGCGGAACTGCTCGCTGCGCGACTCGCCCCGGTCCTCCCGCTCGGTGTGTGCCCCGGCCAGCCGCATGAGCAGCGGTTTGGCGCTGTGCCGGCTGAGCCGGCGGTGGTGGGTCTGGTTCGCGTAGCTGAGCAGACAGACGTAGCAGCCCCGGGCGCACTGCTCGTCGGTCGAATGCCCGTCCTCGTCCTCGGCCTCGTCCTTGCCGGTCACCGGGTCGAAGTGGCAGATCTCCAGGGCGGTCCTGGCCGCCCTCGCGAGGGCGCCCTTGTCGTGCTGGATGCGCCGCAGCACACCGGCGCCGCCCTCGGTCGCCTCCATGAAGAGGATGCGCCGCCGCGGACCGTCGTCCGGAGGCAGCAGCTCGGCGGTGAGCTCGGAGTCCTCCAGCTCGAACGCCGCCTCGATGCCCCGTTCCAGCGCGTACATGACCGACAGGGCCACCGGCTCGGGCTGCGGCTCGTCGAGGGTGACCACGAGGATGTTGCGACGGTCCTCCACATAGGGCAGGACACGCCGCTTGCGGCGCTTTTCGTTCCCGTCCTCGTCGACCACCGGCATGCCGGTCCCCTCGATGGCGTCCGCGGCGGCCCGGTCGTTGAGCCAGCGGCCGTCGCCCAGGTCGAGCCAGTAGCCGTCCGGCTCACCTTCCTTGTCCCGGACCCGGCCGAGATTGGTGATGCGGACGGTCGCCGAATCGCCGTAGTCCAGGTCGAGGACAGGTGCTCCTTCCGCGTCGGTGACGTGCGAGGTGAGGCGGCCCTTGCGGGCGCCGTGCTCCTGGAAGGCGTACGAGGTCTCCAGCCGGAAACCGGCCCGGCGGCGCTCCTCCTCGTCCGAGGAGATCCGCTCGCGCGGCGTGGTGTACACGGTGTGCAGGTGCAGAAGTCCGGTCCGCTTGCTCCTCAGCGGCTCGTCGCACATGTCGCAGACGTCGGCGCCGACCTTGACCGCGTAGTGATAGCCGCAGCCGTCGCAGCGTCGCGCCTCCGCCGTTGCCAGATCCCCCGAGGCGTCCGGCGGCAGCTGAACGCGGGTGACCTGGTAGCGGGCACCCTCGTGGTAGATCAGCGCCCCGGGGCCGAACTCGCGGATCGCGAGGAAGCGGGGACGCTGCAGATAGTCGCCATCGGCGTTGCGGCGGTTGCCGGAGCGCGGGATGTACGCGGCCAGCGGCAGCCGCGGGAAGCTGTAGCCGGGCAGGAACCCCTCGGACGCCAGGTACCGGTACGGGTTGAAGTCGCTCATCACCGACTTGTTGTCGGACGAGCGGTTCAGCAGCAGGTTCGTCTGCGTCTCGGCCTCACGGCGACGGGTACGAGCCCGGCCCTGCTCGCCTGGCGAAAGCGTGTGGTCGACGACGCGCCTGTTCTGCTCGTACTGGTCGATGACAGCCGCCCGGAACAGCTCGCGCCAGCGGTTGAAGGCGTCGTCGAACCGCTGCGGGGCGCGCTCGATCCGATCCTCGATCCACTCGTCGTACCACCACGTGGTGGCGGCGAGGTCATTGATCAGCGGGTTGAGGACGGTACGGGCGGCTGCCGCGGCGCGGCGGCGGGCCCCCTCGTCCAGCGACAGGTCGCGGATTCCGTCGACGAGCGGCAGCGCCATCTGCGGATCGGGCCGGTCGCCGGCATCGGGGTCATAGGCGACGTCGACGATGTCCGGGATCGCGGTCCCCAGCTTCATGCCGGTCTCGGCCAGCCAGATGCCCTGCAGATGGGAGCGGACCAGGTCCTCATTGGCCAGCTCGAGACGCGGCGGCGTCACCTGCCCGGCCACCATCTTCTCGGAACGGCGGAAGTAGTACTGGTCGTGGCTGTTACCGGTGGCGCAGTACGTGGCCACCAGCGCGGGCTGACCGGAACGGCCCGCCCGACCCGAACGCTGCGCGTAGTTCGCGGGCGTCGGCGGTACGTTGCGCATCAGGACGGCATTGAGCGAGGAGATGTCCACGCCCAGCTCCATCGTCGGCGAGCAGTACAGCAGCGGGAGTTCGGCGCTGCGGAACTGCCGCTCGCGTTCCAGCCGGTCCTCCGGCGTGACCTGCGCGGTGTGCTCCCGGGCGAACAGCCCTGCCAGCTCCGCTGCCGCCGTCCGGTAGAGGTCGCGGAAGAAGGGGTTGACACGGGGGCCCTCGCCCTGGTTGTAGGTACGGGCCAGCGGGTCGACAGCGCCGCGCTCGCCGTTCCCCGCGCGCCAGACGAGGGCGGCGGCCGACACCCGGTATCCGGTCCGCTTCTGTGCGGCCGTCCGGCGGAAGGCCGGTCCGGAGCGCTCGGGCGTCGCATCCACCTCGCGGACCAGTTCCGCCGCGAGCAGCACCTTCAAGAGGTCCTCGATGATGCCCTGGACGTCCTCTGGAGGGAGATCGCGCAGCTCGGGCATGTTCCGGCGGAGGTACTTGCCGAACTTGCCGCGGGCGGACAAGAAGAGAGCGGTGCGCTCCATGCCCGGGCGCGAGCCGTACGGGTAGGCGGTACCGACCGCGGGCCGGTCGCCCTCGCTGAGCACCCACGGACCGGTCAGGCGCTCCTCGCTCGCCCGCTGCAGGGCGTCGAAGTCGTCGCGGAAGTACTGGACGTCGATGGCGAGAGCCCGCCGCATGTGGTCGAGAAGCGTCCGGGCGACCTCCTCCCGCAGGGCGGGATCGGCGTTGCGGAGCTCCCCGTGCGTGGACTCCCAGCGGTCCGGCTGCGCGGCGATCCAGGCCAGGTCCTCGTAGTCGATCCGCAGCAGCCCGGTCTGTTCGAGGTTCGGCATCGTGATGCGCCAGCCGCGCTCCAGGTCCCGGTAGAGCCGGTACCCGACGACGTCCCGGAAGGCCTTCGCCGCCCGGCGCTCCATCGACGGGGCCAGGGACGCCCCTCCGGTGTACTCGCGCGTCGACAACCCCATCACGGCGGTCACCGCCTCGCCGAGGTCGTCGTGGTGCAGCCCTTCCTCACCTGCCCGCAGGGCGGCCTCGTAGAGGGCTCCGCGCAACTGGGTCACCTGCGCGAAGTCGTTGAAGTGTCCGGCCTGGAGCGAGGCGTCCTGGCGGTTGTCGACGAAGGTGAGGAGCTTGCGTGCCTCCTTGCCCAGACTGTCCTCGGGTACGGCCCGAAGGGACTTGACGATCGACGCCGAGATCAGGGAGGTGGCCGAGGAACGGCCCTCCTGGTCCAGCGTGGCCAGCTTGGCGAAATCCCGGCCGCGCGTCTGCTCATAGGAAACCTGGCAGTGCACGCAGAACAGGAACGGCGCCGGGACGAACGCGGCCGTCAGACCCTCTCCCGACTCGTTCCCGAACGGATCCACGACGACGCGCTTGGGAACCCGAGGGCGGTACGACTTCTTGACGACGGTCACACCCTGCGCATCGGGCTCCAGCCACGACTCCGGCAACCGCCGGTCGTCCACAGCCGTCTGAGGCTCCGCCGGCCATTCGTAGTCCTCGCCGGGGATGCCGAGGTACAGATACCCCTCGCCGTCACGGCCGCCCGAGGCGGACGTGTCCCGGCGCGGCTCGTACCGGAACGAACCCTGGTCCTCGGTGCGCCAGACCGTCAGGTACTCCTGCCCGCACTCCCGGCAGAACGCCAGCGGGAAGAGCGGCATGCCGCCGCTGTTCGGCTGCTCCAGCTGGTACGTGCGGGTGAGCGGCCTGCTGAGCGGATCCTGCAGCGTCGTGTAGACGGTGTCGCCCTTGGAGAGGAACTGGTGCAACCGGAAGGCGAACAGGGGGCGTTCCGTCACCGGATGCTTCGCCCGGGAGCCTGCCTCCAGCGTGGTGCGGATCGCCTCGCAGACCTTCTCCTCGGGTACCCCGGACTCGTCGGCCAGATCGACGGCCGCGGCCTCGACGGTCCCGGGGGCACAACGGCGCAGCCGCCCCGTTTCCTTCTCGCGCTCCAGCCCGAACCGCGACTCCAGCCAGCGGGCCAGCGAGTCCTTCGTCAGAGCCTCGTACGAGAGAGGAGCTGCCGGTACCCGCAGGCGTTCGGCGGGCACGATCGCCGGAGCTTCCTCGGTCGCCCGGACGAGAGTCTCGCCGATGACGCGCTTCGGCAGCAGGGTCGTCCCGAACAGCCGTCCGGCGACCTTGGCTACCTCGCGCTGCTGGTCCTCCCAGGAGCCCTCGGTGGACATGGTCGCGGAGGTGCCGACGCACTGCAGGGTGGCGGAGGCACGGCATGCCTCGCGGACCCTGCGGATCAGGAACGCCACGTCGGCGCCCTGTCGTCCCCGGTAGGTGTGGAGCTCGTCGAAGACGAGGAACTGCAGCCCGTCCGCCATGCGGATGAGACTCGACCGGTCGTCCGGCCGGGTCAGCATCAGCTCCAGCATCACGTAGTTCGTCAGCAGGATGTCCGGAGGGCTCTTGCGCAGCTCCCGGCGCTGTTCGTCGGACTCCTGCCCGGTGTAGCGGGCGAAGGTGACCGGCTCGTGGCCCGCGCCGAAGCCGTGGCGCAGGTACTTCTCCAGCTCCATGAGCTGCGAGTTGGCCAGGGCATTCATCGGATACACGACGATCGCGCGCACCCGGCCCCCCGCCTGAGGGCCCGCCGTCTCGCGCTCCTTGAGGACGTGGTCCACGATCGGGACGATGTACGAGAGGGATTTACCGGAACCGGTACCCGTGGTCAGCACGTAGGAGTCGCCGGCCTGGGCGGCCTCGATCGCCTGCCGCTGGTGCAGGTGAAAGGTGAGCGGCCGCCCGTCCGGACGCCGCGCGCTCTCCTTCTTTCCCGCCTGGAAGATCTCGGCGCACCGGGGGTGCAGCACGCCGTCCCGGACGAGATCGGTGACCTGCCCGCCGTCGGCGAAGAACGGATTCAGAGACAACCAGGGGTCCGGCCACTGTGACTTCTTTGCCAGGTCGTCCTTGACGAAGCCCTCGATACGGGGGTCCCGGATCACCGTCGCGCTCTTCGTGAAGCTTTCGTACTCGTTGATCAGTTCCGAGTGGATGCCGAAGACGTCCATCGTCTCGGGCAGCCGCGGCTGCCTGCGCGGCACGGGTACGGGTGCTGCCGGGGCGCGTTCGGGAAGCAGGGCGCGCAGCCGCTTCACCGGATCCATCACCTGCCAGTGCGGAGCCAACAGGGCGGCCGTCTCGTCCGGTGCGAACGCCAGCGGGACCAGCACGTCACGGAGCAGGGCGGCGTTCTCGGGCCGCAGCTCGGCGTCCTTCTCCAGCAGCCGCTCCACCAGGCGGACCAGCTCTGCCGGGAGGTCCGGACGTACCAGGGTCAGGATCGGCGGCCGGTCGTGCTGGTGCTGCTCGGAGAGTTCGTACGGGGTTCGTGCCGAGAAGGGCGGCTGCCCGATGAGGAGTTCGTACAGGATGCAGCCGAGGGCGTAGAGGTCGGCGAGGCCGGAGACGCGTTCGGCCCGGAACTGCTCCGGCGCCATGTAGCGGGCCGTGCCCACGCTGACGCCCGTGCTCGTCAGCCGCGTCTGGTCGGGATCGTCGACGATCGAACCCATGCCGAAATCGAGGATCTTGACGGTGCCGTCGCCGGTCAGCATCACATTGGCCGGCTTCAGATCCCGGTGGACGACTCCGGCGGTGTGAGCGGCGGTGAGACCGGCGGCGATCTGCGCCCCGATGGCGGAGACCCAGGAGACCGGGAGCTGGGGTTCCTCGTCGATGAGATCGGCGAGCGGATGACCGTCCAGCAGTTCCATGGCCAGGTAGGGCAGACCACTGCCGCCAGGCGTCTCGTCGACGCCACCGTCGATGAGACGAGTGAGGTTCGGGTGGCCGTGGGAGAGCATGCGCATGATCCGCACTTCGCGGCGGAAGCGGTCGATCTCCGTGTTGGACCCCGAGGTGTCGACTGCGATCCCGGTCCGCCCACGCAGCACTGTCTTGATCGCGACTTCCCTGTGCGGGGAGTCGGGGGCAGCATGGAGATCTTCGGCTCGGTGTACCTCGCCCATGTTCCCGCGTCCGACGAATTCCGTGATCCGGAACCGCGTGTCCACCGTCTCCAGGGCCACTGCCCCTCCCCCGTGTTTCACCCGTCACACACCAGATGGATACATTCCGGATGGAGTGTATACCAACGGCTATCGCTGAGGGTTACACAGATCCGTTGACGTGGTCAACAGATACTTGGCGGGTGGTTGCTCGGCACATGGGTGCTCCATTGCCCAAGCCGTCGGCTGTCGCTCGGCAGGATGATCGCCGCCGCTTCGGGGGCGGGCGTGACCGCCGGAGCAGGGTGGTCTGCTTCTGGGGCAGGCTGTGGTGTGACGTTCCAGGCTCCTTTCACCTCGACTCGTCGCCGACGTGCGGCCCGGTCGGGGGGCCGGGAGGTCGCAGACTGCATCGTGAATCAGCCAAGTGCTTTCGTCCCCGTCGGCCGCTCCGGTCATTGCGGGACAATGACCGCGATGAGCGTCACGACCACCGGCCCGGACCCACGACCGGACGGCTACAGCCCCTTCGCCCACCTGACCGTGCAGAACACCGGCCTCTACCGGCAGGTGATGCGGGCGTTCGTCGTCGCCAAGGAGCGGTTCGCCGTCCATCTGCGTCCGGAGGACGTGCACGCCGCCCTGCCGGCCGAGGCGCGGTCTTGCGAGCTCGATGCCGTGGTGAAGGCGCTGGACAGCCTCGTCGGCTGGGGGAATCTGCGCGCCGATCCCGATACCGCGCGGGTCACCGCAGTCGAGGACTTCTATCGGAAGCGTTTCATCTACCAGCTCACCCGGGCCGGGGAAGCCGCCGAGGAGGCGCTCGGCGTCTATGACGAGGCGCTCGGGCGGCGCGGCGCGCTGCAGGCCGTCGCCCTGCACGACATCGTGACCCAGCTACGGGCCCTGCTCGTGCTGGCAGCCGAGGAACAGGCAGATCCGGCCAAAGCGCATCTGGCGCTTGACGCGCTCGCGAGCCGGTTCGCCGCGCTCGCCGACAACGCCCGCGCTTTCATGGGGTCCTTGCAGCGGACCATCGACCTCCATGATGTGGAAGAGGAGGTCTTCCTCGCCTACAAGGACCGGCTCATCCAGTACCTGGAACGGTTCATCCAGGATCTCATCACCCTCGGCGGCCGGATCGCCCGTCTGATCCTGGAGCTGGAAGACGCAGGGAGCATCGGGCCGCTGCTGCGGGCCGCCGCGGCCCGTGAGGCGGCCGATGCCTCGCCGGAGGAGGCCGAGCACGCGGAGAAGGAGGCGTACGAACGGTGGGAGGGGCGCTGGGCCGGCCTCGCGGCCTGGTTCATCAGCCGGGACGGGCGCGAGTCGCAGGCCCGGCTGCTGCGTGGCCGGGCGCTCGGCGCGATTCCGCAGTTGCTGGCCGTCGTACGGGCACTGAACGAGCGCAGGGCCGGGCGCTCCGACCGGTCCGCCGACTTCCGTACCCTGGCACGCTGGTTCGCCGAGGCCCCCGACGACGACGCCCGCCACCGGCTGTGGCGCACCGCCTTCGGGCTGTACCCCGCCCGCCACCTCACCGTCGACGCCGAGACGCTGGCCACCCGTGCGGCACGGCCCGTGCCCGCATCCACGCCGTGGGCCGAGGCCGAGCCGCTGCGGATCAGCCCCCAGTTGCGGCGCACCGGCAGCTACGAGCGGCGCGGCAAACCCCGCAAGGTCGAGGACCGGGAGGAGCGGCGGCGCGGACTCGCCGAGGTGGCCGCCAAGCAGGCCGCCGAAACCGCGGCGGCGCGCGCCCGGCTCGTCACCGACGGAATCACCCGGCTCTCCGGAATCGGTGAACTCGATCCCGCCTCCTTCGGGCTCTTCCTCCAACTTCTCGGCGACGCGCTGGCCACCTGGCGGCCCGGTATGCGCCACACCGCTGCCACCAGCAACGACGGCTCCATGGAGATCCGGCTCACCGCGCTGGCCGACGGCGGCACGGCGGAGATCCGAACGCCGGGCGGCGTCTTCAGCGGTCCCGACCACCTCATCGAGATCATCGATCTGACGGACGGAGCCGGCGACCGATGAACAGCACTCCGCTCGCCGAGGTGCTCGACGGCCAGCACGCCGCCGACCTCCGCAAGGCGGCCCGCGCCCTGCTCAAGCAGCCCCTCCTGCTGGCCCACGGCCGGTACGCCGACGAGTTCCGTCTCGTCCGCCGACACGCCTCCGAGCTGCGCGAATGGTTCGACCGCAATACCGGATGGTCGCTTCAGACGGATGCCGAGGCCGCCCGTCTGCGGAAGATACCGGGAGTGCTCAGCGACCCGACGCACCCCGCGCGCGAGGCGACCCGCGCGGCCGCCCCGTTCTCGCGGCGGCGCTACGTCCTTCTCTGTCTCGCCCTCGCCGCCCTCGAACGCGGCGAGGCCCAGATCGCGCTCGGCCGCCTCGCCGACCAGGTCGTCCTCGACGCCGCCGACCCTCACCTCGTTCGAGCAGGCATCCAGTTCACCCTGGACCGCCGTGACGAGCGCCTCGACCTCGCCGCCGTCGTACGGCTTCTGCTCGGCCTCGGCGTGCTGCGGCGCGTGGCCGGTGACGAGGACGCGTACGTCAGCGGAGCCGGCGACGTCCTGTACGACGTGGAACGGCGCGTGCTCGCCGGGCTGCTCGCCGCGCGCCGCGGACCCTCCACCGTGCACGCGCGGGCCCTCGGGGACCGGCTGGCCGAACTCGTGGCCGAGACCGCTCTCGACAGCGATGAACTGCGCTTCCGCGCGATGCGGCGCTCACTGACCCGCAGACTGCTGGACGACCCCGTGCTCTATTACGACGAGCTGACCGACGCCGAGCTCGGCTACCTCACCCGCCAGCGAGGCTTCCTCACCGCCCGCATCACCGAGCTGACCGGACTGGTCCCCGAGGTGCGCGCCGAGGGCATCGCCATGGTCGACCCCGACGATGACCTCACCGACGTCCGGATGCCCGAACAGGGCACCCACGGTCACGTCACCCTGCTGCTCGCCGAGCACCTGGCCGCGGCGGGCGACCCCGTCACCACCGACCGACTGGCGCTCAGAGTCCGCGAACTCGCCGCCGAACACGGAGGGTTCTGGGCCAAGTCCGCGCGGGAGCCCGGAATGGAGGCCGAACTCGTGGAACAGGCCGTCGCCCGGCTCGCCGCCCTCGGGCTGGTCTCCCGTACGGCCCACGGTGTGGCCCCACGGCCGGCCCTCGCCCGGTACGCGGTCGGTGAGACCGTCGTACTCGAACCAGGTAACGCACGTATGCCCGCGCAGCGAAAGGCCCGCAAGCCGTGACCCGCCTCCCCACCCCCCTGCGCTCCCGTTGGCAGCCGATGCGCATCGGCCTCGTCGACCTCTTCCACTACGACGTCGAGGAGTTCCACTTCCGGGACGGGCGGCTGCTCCTGCGGGGCAACAATGGGACCGGCAAGTCCAAGGTGCTCGCCCTGACCCTGCCCTTCCTGCTCGACGGGGACCTCAGCTCGCGCCGCGTCGAACCCGACGGCGACCCGGGCAAGCGGATGGAGTGGAACCTCCTTCTCGGCGGGGAGCATCCGCACTCCGAGCGGCTCGGCTACACCTGGATCGAGTTCGGCAGGCGGGACGAGACGAGCGGTGAGCAGCACTTCCGTACGCTGCTCTGCGGACTCAAGGCAGTCAGCGGGCGGGGCATCGCACGCCATTGGTACGCACTCACCAGTCAGCGGGTCGACCACGGTCAGGAGGCCGCTGCCGAGACGTCACTCCGCCTGCTCGACGCCACCGGCACAGCCCTGTCCCGGGACCGGCTCGCCGAGGCCGTCGCCGGGTACGGCCTGGTCTACGACCAGGCGAAGACCTACCGCAGGGCCGTCGACGAGGCACTCTTCGGACTCGGCGAGCAGCGGTACGGCGCACTGGTGGACCTGCTCATCCAGCTGCGTCAGCCGCAGCTGTCCAAGCGCCCCAACGAGGCGGCCTTGTCCCGGGCCCTCACGGAGGCGCTACCACCCATGGACCAGGCGGTCATCGCCGACGTGGCCGAGGCCTTCCGGTCCCTGGACGAGGAGAAGGAGGAACTGGCCGCGGCCTCCGCCGCCGAGCGGGCCGCCACCGCCTTCCTGGACCACTACCGGCGCTACGCCCGCATCGCCACCCGGCGGCGTGCGCGTCTCCCGCGCGTCGAGCACTCCCGCTACGAGCACCTGCAGCGGGACCTCGCCGAGGCGCAGGTCCAACAGACACGTGCCCAGGAGGACAGGGCGGCTGCCGAGGAACGGATCTCGGTCCTGGAGGAGGCCGAGGCCCGCCTGCGAGCCCAGGACGCGGCCTTGCGCGAGGGCCCCGAGATGCGCAGCGCCCGGGAGCTGGAGCAAGCGGCCAAGACGGTGGAACGTGCGGAGCAGGCCCTGGGTCGTGCCCGGGACGACCGGGACCAGGCCGCAGCGCTGCACACCCGGGCCCTCGGGCGGCTCGGGGCCGCCGAGAACCGGCTGCAGGCCGCCGGCCGACTGGCCGAGAGCACACTCGCTCAAGCACGGGAGGCGGCCGCTGTCGCACGGATCGACCTGCCCGCGGACAACGGGCCGGCGGAGTCCGAACTGCGACGGATGGCCGGGGAGGCGAAGGACCGGGCCGAGCGTGCGCTCGCCCACGCGGAGGACCTCGCGGAAAGGGCCGAGCGCGCCGCCGAGGGCCGGCGCCGGGCATCCGTCCGCCTCGACGAGGCGAATGCCGATCTCGACCAGACCACTGCGGCGCACGGCCTGGCGGAGGAAACCGCCGTACGGGCAGGGCAGGCCCTGCTGGACGACGTACGGGAACACGCCCGCGCCTGCACCGAACTGACCTACCCCGACCTGACCGGCCTGCTCGACGAACTCCAGGAGTGGACGGGGCACCTCGACGGGCCCTACCCGGCCCGCACACGGGCGGTACGGGCCCACGGCGAGACATCGGCACTGCTGGCCGATCAGGCAGCCGAAGCGGCACGCAGGACAGCGGACCTGGCGGCGCGCACGGCCCGGGTCCGGCAGGAGCTGACCGGTTTGGAGGCGGGCGGCCGACGCGGTCCCCAGCCCCCGCCCACCCGCACCCCGGGTCTGCGGGACCGGCTGCCCGGAGCACCGCTGTGGCGACTGGTGGATTTCCGGGAGCAACTCACGGGCCAGGAGCGCGCCGGACTGGAAGCGGCGCTCGAAGCGTCCGGACTGCTGGATGCGTGGGTGCTGCCCGACGGATCGGCCCTCACCGCAGAGGGGCACGAGGTACTTCTCTCCCCGACGACCGGGCCGGTGACCGGAACCTCGCTCGGCGCACTGCTGCGTCCGGCGGTGGACGCGGGCGACGCCCGTGCGGCGACGGTGGGCGAGGCCACGGTGGCACGGCTGCTCGACGCCATCGGCGCGGGAGGAGACGGCGGAGCAGGCACCTGGACGGGGACGGACGGGTCCTTCCGTGTCGGCACGCTTACGGGCCGTTGGGCCAAACCCGCTGCCGAGTACGTCGGTGAGGGAGCGCGAGAGGCTGCGCGGAGGGCTCGTATCGCCGTCCTGCGGGGTGAACTCGATCTGCTCCAGCAGGAGTCCGATGACGTCGGGGCGCAGTCCGAGAACGTGGCCGCGCGGCGCCGCACCATCGACGCCGAGCTGTCCCGTGTGCCCGACGAGAGCCCCCTCGCCCGGGCGCACGCCCAAGTGGCCGCTGCCGTCGATTCGGTGCGTCGGACCCGCGTGCGGTGTGAGGAGCGGGCCACCGACCTCCTGGAGGCGGCCGAGCGGGCCGAAGCAACTGCGACAGATCTCGCCGTGACCGCTGCCGAACTGGGGCTGCCCGACGACCGGGTCGGACTGGCCGAAGTGCGCCGGGCCCATGACTCCCTCGCCGTGGCCTTGGCCGCCCTGTGGCCGACCCTGCGCGAACGCGCAGAGGCGGCCCGCCAGGCCGAGGACGAACGGGCCGAAGCCGGGCAGGCACAGGAGCGGACCACCGAACTCACGCTGCGCACCGAGGAGGCGGGGCGCGAGGCGGCCGCGGCGGACGAGCGCCACACCACACTGCGCTCCACCGTCGGAGCAGCCGTCGCCGAACTCGAACGACGACTCACCGAGACGGCCGAGGCTCTGCGCGTCTGCGACGCGGATCAGCGGCTCAGCCGTAAGCAACACGCCGAGGCGGACCGGGACGCGAGTAGGGCGGAAGGCCGCATCGAGCAGTTGGAGAAGGGCCTGGCGGGCGCGTCCGAGGCACGTGCGGAGGCGATCGCCGGGCTCCAGCGGTTCACCGCCACCGGCCTGATCGCCGTTGCCGTGCCGGAACTCCCCGTGCCGGCCGCGGACGATGGCCCCTGGGCGGCCACCCCGGCGATCGTGCTCGCCCGCGCGATCGAGTCGGCCCTGTCCGCGGTCGACGACTCGGACGCTGCCTGGGAACGCGTACAGCGCCGACTGAGCGAGGAACTCAAGACCCTGCAGGACACCCTGTCCCGGCACGGACACACCGCCTCCGCCCGGATGGTCGAGGACGGCATGGTCGTCGACATCGTCTACCAAGGCAGGGAACGCGCCGTACCGGAACTGGCCGAGGCGCTCGGCACCGAGGTCGGCGAACTCACCCGCATCCTTTCGTCCCACGAACGGGAGATCCTCGAAACCCACCTGATCACCGAGGTGGCGGGCACCCTCCAGGAACTCATCGGGGCCGCCGAACGACAGGTGCGTGACATGAATGCCGAACTGGAGCACCGGCCCACCTCCACCGGCATGAAGCTGAGGCTCGTCTGGCGGGCCTCTCGCAGGGCCCCGTCCGGGCTCATTCCGGCCCGTGAGCGACTGCGCCAGTCCGCCGATGCCTGGACCGCGGAGGACCGGACGGCCGTGGGCGAGTTCCTGCAAACGCAGATCGCCAGGCAGCAGACGGACGACACCTCCGGCAGCTGGCTCGAACACCTCACCGCCGCGCTCGACTACCGGGCCTGGCACGAGTTCGGGGTCGAGCGGCACCAGCACGGCCGCTGGGTCCCCGCCACTGGCCCGGCCTCGGGCGGCGAGCGGGTACTCGCGGTGTCCGTGCCGCTGTTCGCCGCGGCCTCCTCGCACTACGCGAGCGCGGCCAGTCCGTACGCGCCGCGTCTGGTCACCCTCGACGAGGCGTTCGCAGGGGTGGACGACGACTCGCGCGCCAAGTGCCTCGGACTGCTCCACGCGTTCGATCTGGACGTGGTGATGACCAGCGAACGCGAGTGGGCCTGCTACCCGCAGGTGCCCGGTGTCGCGATCGCCCAGTTGTCGCGGATCGACGAGGTGGCGGCGGTACTCGTCACCCGCTGGGAATGGGACGGCACGAGGCGGCGGCGCGGCGAGGACCCCGTGCGGTTGACGGACGTGCCTGCGGGCACGCAGGCGGATGCGGCCGGACCGGAGCCGTTGTGGACCTGAGGCTCGATGATGTATCCGTCGACAGTGCCCGCTTGCGTCGCCTACTGGGCGACCCCGGCCTGAGCTGGCTGGTCGACCGGGTGCGTCGGCGCCTGGAGCGCGAGCAGTCGCTCACGGGCCCGGTCTCCCTCAGCGCGCCTACCGAGGAGCAGCGGGCAGCGGCCGAACGGTTGCTCGGCCGCTCCCCGGGCAGTGGCCGGTCCCTGACTGTCCGGCTCGACGACGTGGACGCCGTGCTGCGCCGTTCCGGCGTGAGCCCGCATGGCCTTGCTGCTGCTGTCACGGCCCTCACCGGGCCGGTCGTTGCGCTCGACAGCGCGAAGGAAGCCGATGCCCGGGCCTGGCAGGAGGCGTACGCCCCTCTGGACGCCATGGCGAACGAGATCCCGGCCCTCGCCCCGTGGACCGTTCGTATGCGCGGTGATGGTCTGTTGCGACGCCTCGTGGGCACACCTGCCGCCGCGCACAGCCTCCTCGGCGAGGTCGTCACCGTCCTGCGTGCCCTCCCTGCCGACCCACCCGTCTCGCTCCCCGCTTTCGCGGCCCGGGTTCTGGGCGCTGCCCACGCTCTTGACGACGACACCCCCCGGGCAACCGTCACCCTGGCCGGAATACGAGCGCTGACCGGCTTCCCCGATGGCGCGGGCGCCGAATGGCGCCGGGAGGCCTGGGCATCGGCCGGGCTGCTGCGAGACGAGCTGTCCTCGACCGTCCTCACCCTGAACCTGCGCGGCACTCCCGTTCTGGACTGGGCGGCCGACGCGGGCGAACCAACCGTCCTGACCCTGCGGCAACTCATCCGCAATCCGCTTGCCATCTGCGCCGCGTCGGTCCGGATCTGCGAGAACCCGACCGTGCTCGCGGCGGCGGCCGACGTCCACGGTGCCGACTCCGCCCCGTTGATTTGCCTCCAGGGACAGCCTTCGGTAGCGGCCATCACCCTCATGCGTCACCTGCACCAAGGCGGAACCACGCTGCACTATCACGGTGACTTCGACTGGGGCGGCCTGCGCATCGCCGCTGCGCTGCTGCGCCGGGTCCCGTGGCTGCCCTGGCGCTACACGACGGCCGACTACCGCGCCGCGGCACTCACCCACCCGGGTGGCCTGCCCCTCACCGGACGACCGGCCGAAGCCCCCTGGGACCCGTGTCTGCCCGACGCGCTTGAGGAGCTGGGCGTCCGCATCGAGGAGGAGACAGTTCTCGACGCACTGCTGTCCGACCTGGCTCGATAGCGGGGCAGATGGCGCTCCGGCACCCGGGCCGTGACGCTGGTCTGACGCCCGGCCACCCCACCGGAGCCGCCTGTGGGCCGCTGACCAAAAGTCTTGTTGATCGCATGCCTCCTTCACACCGTCCCGATGACCCACCACGTGGAGTGCGTGGCGGTCCTGGAGCCGGTGGCGAAGGGCGCCTGACGGGGGAGTGGTCGAAGGCGGCGCCCGGCGGGAGACGGTTCTTGCGGGGCGCCGCTCGGCGGTCAGGGGGTGCTCGTGATTTCCGTCAGGGCTTCGGCGAAGGCTTCTGATGGGGGGGACGGGCGGGTGCGGGGGCGGACCAGGCCGAGTTCGGAGTCGGGGAGGCCTTGGACGGGGACGAAGGTCAGGGAGTCGCGGCCGCCGTGGTAGTCGGCGGTGGAGCGGCACAGGAGCATCGCGCCGCGGTCGGCGGCGGTCAGGCTGAGGCCCTCTTGGAGGGTGTTGACGCTGGGGCCGGCGGGGACGGGGAGGCCGCCCGGGGTGCGGTCGGGAGCCTGGGCCCGGCGCCAGTACGCGGGGGCGTTGCCGTCGATGCCGATGAGTCGGCAGTCGGCCAGTTCCTCGGCGGACAGGGTGTCGCGGGCGGCGAAGGGGTGGCGGACGGAGACCGCGAGGGTCTGCGGTTGGCGGGAGAAGGCGGGGCCGAGGACGAGGTCGTCCTCGGAGACGGGGAGCAGGACCACCGCGCAGTCGACCTCTTGGCGGCGCAGCGGTCCGAACGGGTCGGAGAGCGGGATCTCGACGATGTCGATCGCGCAGTCGGGGTAGCGGTCGCCGAAGCGGGCGATGGCCTGGCCGAGGTGGTCGTCGACGGTGCCCTGGAAGCCGATGCGCAGCGTGCCGCCCATGCCGCGGGCGGCGGCGCGGGCGTCGTCCACGGTGGCGCGCAGGGCGTCGTAGGCGGGTCGGAGTTCGGCCAGGAAGCGTTCGCCCAGGGGGGTCAGGCCGACCCGGCGGCTGGTGCGTTCGACGAGCGGGGCGCCGATGCGGCTCTCCAGCGAGCGCAGCAGTTGGCTGACCCGGCTCTGTGAGACGTACAGGCGCTCGCCCGCCCGTCCGAAGTGCAACTCCTGTGCGAGGGCGAGGAACACCTCCAGCTCGCGTATCTCCACACCGCTCATGGTGTTCCTTTCCACACTGCCGCCGCTCGGCGGCCGATCGATTGGTCCCGCTCATCGAAGGATGAGGGATCGGCCGTTGTTCCCGCAGGTCGCGGCGGGTTGGCTGAGGGCATGGCACAGACTGAGGAAATTGCGGACACCGCCGGGGTGTCGGAGCGCTCGGCGGCCCGCGGTTGGGCGGGCGTCGTGGCGGTCGCGAGCGCGACCTTCACCGTGGTGACGTCCGAGATGCTGCCCGTGGGCCTGCTGACGCCCATCGGGGACGCGCTGCGGGTGACCGAGGGCACCGCCGGGTTGACGCTGACCATCACCGGGCTCGTCGGCGCTCTGTCCGCGCCGCTGTTGACCCCGTTGTCGGGTCGGTTCGACCGGCGGATCGTGTTGTGCGCGTTGATGGTGGTGTTGACGGCGGGCAACCTGATCGCGGCCTGGGCCCCGAACTTCGCGGTGATGGTGGTGGCGCGGGTGCTCGTCGGCATCGGGATGGGCGGTGTCTGGTCGATCGCGGCGGGTCTGGCGGTACGGCTGGTGCCGCCGAAGTCGGTCGGTCCCGCGACCTCGCTGGTCTTCAGCGGTATCGCGGTGGCGTCCGTGCTCGGCGTCCCCGCGGGCACGTACATCGGTGAACTGGCCGACTGGCGGACGGCGTTCGTGGTGATCGCGGCCCTGGCCCTGGTGGTCCTGGTGGCGCTCGCGCTGCTGCTGCCGCGGCTCCCCGCGGAGCAGGAGGTCCGGCTGGGCGGGCTGATGCGGCTGTTCGGCCGGCCGCCGGTACGGACCGGGCTGATCGTGGTGGCCCTGCTGGTGACCGGCCACTTCGCCGCCTACACGTACGTACGGCCCGTGCTGGAGGAGGTCTCCGGCGCGAGCGCGGGGCTGGTCGGCACGCTGCTCCTCGTGTACGGAGTCGCGGGCGTCGTCGGCAATTTCGCCGCGGGCGCCGGCGCCGGGCGCTCCCCGCGCGCCACCCTGCTCGTGATCAGCGTGGTCCTGGCGGCGACGGTCGCCCTGGTGCCGGTGCTGGGCGGTTCGGTGCTGACGGCCGGTGTGTTGCTCGCGGTGTGGGGTCTGTCCTACGGCGGCGTGTCCGTGAGTACCCAGACCTGGCTGCTGGCCGCCGCGCCCGACGCGCGGGAGGCCGCGTCCTCGCTGTTCGTGGGCGTGTTCAACGGGGCGATCGCGCTGGGCGCGCTGGTCGGCGGGCTCGCGGCGGACGGTGGCGGGGTCAGCGCGGTGATGTGGCTGGGCGGCGCGCTCGCGGCCGGCGCCCTGCTGGTCACGGCCCTGGGCAGGGCCCCCGACAGCGGCCGGCTCTGAGCGGGGCGGTCCGGGGCGACTGCCCTGACTCCGAGTCGACTGGCCCGACCCTTCGTCCCGAGACGTTCCGGTGCCCAACCCCCGGGTCCGGCCGTCCCCCCCCGCTCCCCGTCGCCCGTGGCGGGGAGTCGGTACGGGGCGGGCGGTGGGGCCGGGCGCCTGGGCACGACCGGCGGATGGTGACCGTGGCAGGCGACACCGTGCTGTTCCGCCGCCGACCGCGCGCGGCCGCGCCGGGGCCGCGCGCCGGTCGGGGCCCGCGGTCACCGGTCACGGGTCACAGGTCCACCGGCAGGCCCGTGTGGTCCTTGACGCGCTTCATGATGATCTGGGAGTTGACCTCGGTGATCCCGGACAGCGCGGTGAGCTGTTCGATCCACAGGCGCTCGTAGGCGCGCAGGTCTGCGACGGCGATGCGCAGCAGGCAGCCCGGGCTGCCGAACAGGCGGTAGGCCTCGATGACGTCGGGGATGTCCTGCAGGGCCGCCTCGAAGGCCTCGACCGCCTCGCGGTCGCGCCGCACCTCGACCGAGACCAGCACCTCGAAGCCGCGGCCCACCGCCTCAGGGTCGATCACCGCGCGGTAGCCCTGGATCACCCCGTCCTGTTCCAGTTGGCGTACCCGGCGCATGCAGGGGGAGGGGGTCAGGCCGACGCGCTGGGCCAGCTCCTGGTTGCTGAGGCGGCCGTCCTGTTGAAGCTCGCGCAAGATTTCGCGATCGATGGCGTCCATGACGCAATCATCCACCACCGCATGTTACGCCAGCGCTGAAAGTGGCAATCTCATTGCGCGTAGATCTTACTATCATTGCCTTTATCGGAATTGTGTGCGATCAGGCGTGAGGGAAGGGCGGGCATGGGACGCATCGTCGTCATCAGCACCGGCGGAACGATAGCCAGCCGCTGGCAGGGGTCCGGCTTCGCGGCCGACGCCGACGGCAGCGAGGTGATGGCCACCGCGCCGCTGCCCGAGGGGATCACCGTCGAGGTGGTGGACCTGTTCAGCGTCAACAGCCCCCGGCTCACCACCGCCCACCAGCTGACCCTGCTCCGCACGGTCCACGAGGTCCTCGCCGACCCCGACGTCGACGGCGTCGTCGTCACCCACGGCACCGACACCCTGGAGGAGTCGGCCTTCCTCGTCGACCTCCACCACCACGACCCGCGCACCGTCGTGTTCACCGGCTCGCAACTACCCATGGGCTCCGCGGACGGCGACGGGCCGGGCAACCTGTACGACGCGCTGCTCACCGCCGCCGCCACGCGCGGGCTCGGCGTCCTGATCACCTTCGCCGGGCGGGTGCACGCCGCGCGCGGGACCGTGAAGACCCAGGCCGTCGCCTTGGACGCGTTCGCCGACCCCTCGAAGGAACTGCTCGGGAAGATCGGCTTCGGCAAGGTCACCATGCTGCGCACTCCGCAGCGGCCGACACCGCTCGCCCTGCCCTCCATGCCGGAACTGCCGCCCCGCGTGGACATGGTGATGCACCACGCCGACGGCGACCCGGTGCTCCTGAACGCCGCCGTCGAGGCGGGCGCGCGCGGCATCGTCCTCGTCGGCACCGGGGCCGGCAACGCCACGCCCGAGATCGTCGACGCGGTACGGGACGCCGTCGAGCGGGGCGTGCTGGTCGCCCTGACCACACGCGTCGCCGCCGGACCGGTCACGGAGATCTACACGCACGGCGGGGCGGTGGACCTGGTCGCCGCCGGGGCCGTCCCCTCCGGGACGCTGCGCGCGGGTCAGGTGCGCATCGCCGTGCTGTCCGCGCTGCTCGCGGACGTCGAGCCCGGCGAGCGGGTAGGGGTCCTGCGCGACGCCCTGGCCTCCGGCGGGCCGGTGCTGGTCGAGGCCTGACCTTCGCACGAGGCTTGGCCTTCACGCGAGCCTGGCCTTCGCACCAGGCCTGGCCTTCACACGCGGGCGGGGCGGGCACGGGAATCCCCGGCCCGCCCTTCGCCATGAGCCCTGTGTTCGTCGTACGCGCCGTGTTCGTCGGACGTGCCGCGTCCCGCCGGATCCGGGCTCGTCAGGAGGCGTGGAAGGCCTTCAGGATCCGGTCCGCCGCCAGGGTCGGCGTCAGGGTGCCCTCCCGTACCGAGGCCTCCAGCGCGGGTGCGAGGTCGCGTACGGCCGGGTCGGCGCGCAACCGCTCCAGCAGCTCCTCGCGCACCATCGACCAGGTCCACTCGACCTGCTGGTCGGCCCGCTTCGCGGCGAGCCGGCCGCCCGCCTCCAGCAGCCGGCGATGCTGCTCCAGGCGGTTCCAGATCTCGTCCAGACCCGCCGACTCCCGTGCGCTGCACGTCAGGACCGGCGGGGTCCAGGCCGCGTCCGTCGGGTGCATCAGCCGCAGCGCGCCCGCCAGTTCGCGCGCCGCCGCCTTCGCCTCGCGTTCGTGCGGGCCGTCGGCCTTGTTCACGGCCAGCACGTCGGCCAGTTCCAGGACGCCCTTCTTGATGCCCTGGAGCTGGTCGCCCGTACGGGCCAGCGAGAGCAGGAGGAAGGAGTCGACCATGCGGGCCACGGTCGTCTCCGACTGCCCGACACCGACCGTCTCGACGAGGACCACGTCGTAGCCCGCCGCCTCCATCACGATCATCGACTCGCGGGTGGCCTTGGCGACCCCGCCCAAGGTGCCCGCCGAGGGGGAGGGGCGGACGAAGGCCGCCGGGTCCACCGCGAGGCGTTCCATCCGGGTCTTGTCGCCGAGGATGGAGCCGCCCGTGCGGGTGGAGGAGGGGTCCACGGCCAGGACCGCCACCCGGTGGCCCAGTGCCGTGAGCATCGTGCCGAACGCGTCGATGAAGGTGGACTTGCCGACCCCCGGGACGCCGCTGATGCCGATCCGGCGCGCGCGCCCCGAGTGCGGGAGCAACTCCGTCAGGAGCTGCTGGGCCAACGCCCGGTGGGCGGGCAGGGTGGACTCGACGAGCGTGATGGCGCGCGCGACGAACGCGCGCTTCCCGTCGAGGACCCCTTTCGCGTATGCCTCGATGTCGATCTTCGGCATCGACGCCCGCCTACAGCTCGTGCCCGAGATCCGCGGCCAGCCGCGTCACCAGGTCGTGGGCCGCGTCCGGGATCACGGTGCCCGGCGGGAAGACCGCCGTGGCACCCATCTCCAGCAGCGTCGGCACGTCCGCGGGCGGGATCACCCCGCCCACCACGATCATGATGTCCTCGCGTCCCTCCGCCGCCAACTGCTCGCGCAGCGCCGGTACGAGGGTCAGGTGACCGGCCGCCAGCGACGACACGCCCACCACGTGGACGTCCGCCTCGACGGCCTGGCGGGCCACCTCCGCCGGGGTCTGGAACAGCGGGCCGACGTCCACGTCGAAGCCCAGGTCGGCGAAGGCGGTGGCGATCACCTTCTGGCCGCGGTCGTGCCCGTCCTGGCCCATCTTGGCCACCAGGATGCGCGGACGACGGCCCTCCGCCTCCTCGAACCGGTCGACGAGCGCACGGGTGCGCTCCACGGACGGGGACTCGCCTGCTTCCATGCGGTACACACCCGAAATGGTACGGATCTGGCTCGCGTGCCGCCCGTAGACCTTCTCCAGGGCGTCCGAGATCTCACCCACGGTCGCCTTGGCGCGGGCCGCGTCGACCGCGAGGGCCAACAGGTTGCCCTCGCCGCTGCCCGCCGCGTTCGTCAGCGCCCGCAGGGTGTCCTGGGTGACCGCCTCGTCGCGCTCCTCGCGCAGTCTCCGCAGCTTGGCGATCTGCTGCGCGCGCACGGACGAGTTGTCGACCTTGAGGACGTCGATCTGCTCGTCGGTCTCCACGCGGTACTTGTTCACGCCGATCACCGGCTGCCGGCCGGAGTCGATCCGCGCCTGCGTACGGGCCGCGGCCTCCTCCACGCGCAGCTTGGGGATGCCCGCGTCGATGGCCTGGGCCATGCCGCCGGCCGCCTCGACCTCCTCTATGTGCTGCCAGGCCCGCCGCGCGAGGTCGTACGTCAGCTTCTCGACGTACGCGCTGCCGCCCCACGGGTCGATCGACCGGCAGGTCCCCGACTCCTGCTGGAGCAGCAGCTGGGTGTTGCGGGCGATGCGCGCCGAGAAGTCCGTCGGCAGGGCGAGGGCCTCGTCGAGGGCGTTGGTGTGCAACGACTGGGTGTGCCCCTGGGTCGCCGCCATCGCCTCGATACAGGTGCGCGTGACGTTGTTGAAGACGTCCTGGGCCGTCAGCGACCAACCGGAGGTCTGCGAGTGGGTGCGCAGCGACAGCGACTTGGCGTTCTTCGGGTCGAACTGCTTGACCAGGCGCGCCCACAGCAGGCGGGCCGCGCGCAGCTTCGCGACCTCCATGAAGAAGTTCATCCCGATGGCCCAGAAGAAGGACAGTCGGGGCGCGAACGCGTCCACGTCCAGCCCCACGGCCTGCCCGGCGCGCAGGTACTCCACGCCGTCCGCGAGGGTGTACGCCAACTCCAGGTCGGCCGTCGCCCCCGCTTCCTGGATGTGGTAGCCGGAGATCGAGATGGAGTTGTACCGGGGCATCTTCTGCGAGGTGAAGGCGAAGATGTCGGAGATGATCCGCATCGAGGGCTTCGGCGGATAGATGTAGGTGTTGCGGACCATGAACTCTTTGAGGATGTCGTTCTGGATGGTCCCGGCGAGCTTGTCGGGGGAGACGCCCTGCTCCTCCGCCGCCACGATGTACAGCGCGAGGACCGGCAGCACGGCGCCGTTCATCGTCATCGACACCGTCATCCTGTCCAACGGGATCCCGTCGAACAACTGCCGCATGTCGTAGATCGAGTCGATGGCCACGCCCGCCATGCCGACGTCGCCCGTCACGCGCGGGTGGTCGCTGTCGTAGCCGCGGTGCGTGGGCAGGTCGAAGGCGATCGACAGACCCTTCTGGCCGGCCGCGAGGTTGCGCCGGTAGAAGGCGTTGGACTCCTCGGCCGTGGAGAAACCGGCGTACTGCCGGATCGTCCAGGGCTGGTTGACGTACATCGTCGGGTACGGGCCGCGCAGGTACGGGGCCACACCCGGGTACGTCCGCAGGAAGTCCAGGCCCTCCAGGTCCCGCCCGGTGTACAGCGGCTTGACGCCGATGCCCTCGGGGGTCTCCCACAGCAGGTCGGAGGCACCGCTGCCGGTGGACTCCTTGACGGCGGCGCGCCACTGCCCCTCGGAGACACCGGCCGTCGCGTCGCCGTTCAGCGCGAGTTCGGAGAAGTCGGGGATGCCGCTCACGGGGCCACTCCCATCCGGTCGAGTACGGAGGACAGTACGGCGACCGCGTCGCAGCCGGCGAAGACGTACTCGTCCACGGCCTGCCCGGCGGTACCGGGCTTGCCGGCGAGGAACACGGTCGTGGCGCCGGCCGAGCGCAGGGCCGCGGCCACCGCCTCGGCCTGCTCCTCGTACAACGCGTCGCTGGAGCACAGCACCGCCATGCCGTCCGCGCCGCTCGCGGCGTAGGCGGCGGCGGCCGTCTCCGGGGTCACCGACACGGGGTCGTGCACCGGCTCGACGCCGCCCGCCTGGAAGAGGTTCGAGGCGAAGGTGGCGCGGCCGGTGTGCGCGGCCGCCGGCCCCAGGGCCGCCAGGAAGATCCGAGGCCGGGCCCCGGTCGCCGCGAGGTGCGCGTCACCGCGGGCGCGCAGGGCCTCGTACGCCTCGTCGCGCCGGACGCGGGGCAGTCCGCCGGTCGGTTGCCCGGGCGCGGGTTCGCGCACGAGGGGCTTCTCCGACAGGTTCGGGAACTCGCTGACGCCGGTGATCGGTTCGCGGCGCTTGGCGAGCTTCTTGGAACGCTCGGCCCAGGTGGCCGCGAGGCGTTCGGCGACCAGGCCGGAACGCAGGGCCTGGGGCAGGCCGCCCGCCTTCTCCACCGTCCGGAAGAACTCCCAGGCGGCTGCGGCGAGTTCGGTCGTGAGTTGCTCGACGTAGTAGGAGCCGCCGGCCGGGTCGATCACCCGGGCCAGGTGCGACTCCTCCAGCAGGATCGTGGAGGTGTTGCGGGCGATGCGGCGCGCGAACGCGTCGGGCAGGCCCAGGTCGTGGTCGAAGGGGAGCACGGTGACGGAGTCCGCGCCGGCCACGCCGGCCGCCATGCAGGCGACGGTGGTGCGCAGCATGTTCACCCACGGGTCGCGCCGGGTCATCATCACCGGTGAGGTGACGGCGTGTTGACGCTGCGCGGCGGCCTCCGGGGCCCCGCAGGCCTCGCCGATCCGGGCCCAGAGCCGGCGGGCGGCGCGCAGCTTGGCGATGGTGAGGAACTGGTCGGCGGTGGCCGCGTAGCGGAACTCCAACTGCCCGAAGGCCTCTTCGGTGCTCACGCCCGCGTCCGTGAGGGCGCGGAGGTAGGCGACGCCGGTGGCCAGGGACAGGCCCAGCTCCTCGGCGGCGCTGCCGCCCGCCTCGTGGTAGGGCAGGGCGTCGGCGACCAGGGCGCGTACGTGGGGCCAGTCGGCGGCCGTTTCCCGGGCGAGCGCGGCGGCCTCGGCGAGGTCGAGCGGTTCACCCGTACGGGCCTCGTGCCCCAGCGGGTCGACGCCGAGCGAGGCGCGGGCGGCCTCGGGGGCCACCCCGCGGTCGGCGTACAGACCCAGCAGCGCGCGGGCGGCGTCGGCGTACGCGGCGCCCGCGTCGAGCGTGATCGGGGCGAGGTCGAGGTAGACGCCCTCCAGGGCGCGGGCGAGACCGTCGACCGGGAGCCCGGTGGGGCCCAGGGTGAGCCAGAGGGAGGTGGTGCCGTTCTCCAGGTCCGCCAGGGCCGCCTCGTTCACCCGAACGGGGTCGCTGCCGGCGAGCCGCTGGCGTACGTCCCAGCCCGACGCGCTGGTGCCCTCGGGCGTGCCGCCTCGGACGAAGGGGGCGAACCCGGGGAAGCCGGTGTCCTCCGCGTCGGGGCGTGCGGTGTACAGGGGGCGGGTGCGGAGCCCGTCCTCAAGCGTGGTGGACAACGCGTCTTCAGCTGCCTCGCCGGAGGCTTCCTTGCCCGACTTGCGCAGTACGCCTTCAACCAGGCGCTGCCACTGCTCATGTGTCGCGTCAGGAAACTCGGCGGCCAGGGAGAGCCCGTCGTCAGGCAGGACCGTCATGGCTCGAATGCTAGGGGGGTCGCTCAACCGAGACCAGAACCGCCGGATGTGATCTCGCACTCGCAGGTCAGCGGGTGAGTTACCCGCGAGTAGGGGTATGGGGGGCGATGTCGGGCGGGCCGGTGGGCGCGGTGGCGGCGGCGAGGGCGGGCGCGGCGGCGGGATCCTGGAACAGCGGGTCGAGCAGGACCGTCGCCGACGCCTGGGTGAGGACCGCCGGGCCCGCGTGCGGGCCGATGATCCGGGTCGGGTCGTCGCAGACGTGCGACTGGGCCGTCGCCGCCTCGCGGATCTCGTCGAGACAGCCCTCGTGCAGGATGCTCGACAGCTCCGAGACCAGCAGCACGGCGGGGTTGAACACGTCCAGCAGCAGGGCCGCGGCCCGCCCCACCGCACGCGCCCGCTCGCGCAGCAGCCGGTCGGCGCGGGGATCGCCGGTGGCGGCCGCGTCCACGATCAGCCCGATGGCCGGCTCGGGAACGATCCCCAGGCGCACGGCCTCGGCGCCCAGGGCGGTGTCGGACGCGGTGGCCTGGAGGCACCCCGTACGGCCGCACGCGCACCGGGCCGTCGATCCGGGGACGGGGAGGTGGGCGACGTCGCCCGCGGCCGAACCGGGGCCCTGGTGGACGGTGCCCTCGATGCCGAACGCGGCGTCCACCACGTTGCCGATGAACAGGTGAACGATGCTTCGGCGGGCCGACGGGTGCCCGAACAGCATCTCGGCGCGGGCCACGGCCCGAGCGTGGTTGTCGAGGTGCACCGGCAGCCCCAGGGCGGTCGACAGCTCGGCCGCGAGCGGCTTGTCGTGCCAGCCGAGTGCCTCGTGCCGTACGACGATTCCCTCGGTGGGGCGGATCCAGCCGCCGAGCGCGGCGCCGATGCCCAGGAGGGGGCGGTGGGCGGGCTTCGCGGGCGGCTCGGTGGTGGTTCCGGTGTGGCCGTGGGGGGCGTGGCCGGGTGTGGTGTGGCTGTGGGTCGTGTGGCCGGGTGTCGTGTGGTCGGGCGCGGAGTGGTCGTGTGTCGTGTGGCCGGGTGTGGTGTGGCCGTGCGTTGTGTGGCCGGGTGTCGTGTGGCCGTGCTCGTGGAGGAAGCGGCCCAGTTCCGTCGCGAGACGGGCGGAGGTCGGTGGTCCGTCCGTGTGCGGGAGGGTGCGGCGGGCCACCACCTGGCCGCGGAGGTCGACCAGGCTGAAGTTGGAGGCGGGCACGCCGATGTGCAGTCCGGCGGCGAGCGGACCGCCTACGGCCCCGGTGTGCAGGTCCAGTGGGATTCGGGGGCGGCCGGCGGTGCCGGGTCCGGCCGTCCTGGGTCCGGCTATCCCGGCTGCCTCGCCCGTTCCGCCCGTTCCGCTCGGGTGCGGGAGCTCGCGCAGCAGGCCGCTGCGGAGCAGGCCGGTGGTCTGGCGGGAGACCGCGGCCTGGCTGAGACCGCTCAGCGCGGAGATGCCGCTGCGGGCGACGGGGCCGTGCGCGAGGACGGTCCGCAGGACGGTGGCGGCGTTGGCGGCCGCGCGGCTGTCGCCGGGGGTGGGGGGCATGGGGTGACCGTAGTCCCGGCCGGGTGGTGGTGGGTGTCGGGGTCCCGGCTGCGGGTCCCGGCTGCGCCGGGGGCCTCAAGCGCCGGCGGGGCTGGGGGGTGGGGGTCGGGCGGGGGGTCGTGGTCGGTGCCGGGGTGGGGTGTCGTCCTGGACTGTGTGATTTAGGCGCCCTGGGTTGGGTTGTTCTGTGGGGCGGTGGTTGCGCGCCACAAATCCCACTTCTACGTCCCGGCCGACACCCCACCCCGTCCCCGCCCCCGACCGACAGTCCGACCCCCGTGGAGTGCAAGCCGCCGCTCGGGTGCCGCCCTTCCGGTTCGGTCGGGGTCTGGCGAATTCAGCCTCGCCGGCGCCGGGTGGCCCTTCCGGTTCGGGCCCGTTGATTCAGCCTCGCCGGCGTTTGAGGCGCGGGTGCCGAGCCACTTTCCCGGTTCCGTCCGGCAATCCCAGCCTCGCCGGCGTTTGAGGCGCGGGTCGGCGGTGGGGTCGTGGCGGCCGCGTTGCGGGGGCGTGAAATCCGGCCATGGTTTTCGGCCGCGCCCTGGGGGTTCTCGGCGGGGGGAACCGGCAGGTCAGGGTTGCTGTGTGGGGTTTCGGCGCCGGGCGGGGGTGGGGGGTGCGGTGGGGGTTGACCCCGGCCGGGGGCGCTGACAGGCTCCGAGCCATGTCCGCGATCGAGCACCTCGCCCCGCGGCTCCACACCCCCGGCTCCTGTACCGCGCCGGGCGAGTGTCAGGGCCGCCTCCCGGCCCCGCGCCGCGCCTGAGCGACGCCGCTCAGGGGTTCTGTGACCCCTCGGTGCACCGAGGCCGCCTCCGCCCCCGCCCCGTCCCGTGTGCGTGCCGTTCGCCGCGCATCACGCCCCGTTCGCGCACCGGTATTTCTTCCCCTGCGGAAATAAATCTCTGACCCGGGAGTTCCCATGACCACTGTCACCGCTGTCTCCGTCGACAGGATCGGCGGCCGCATCGGCGCCGAGATCGGCGGCGTCCGCCTCGGCGGCGAGCTGCCCGCCGAGACCGTCGCCGAGATCCGTGCCGCCCTGCTCGCCCACAAGGTCGTCTTCTTCCGCGGCCAGGACCACCTCGACGAGGCCGGTCACGAGGCGTTCGCCCAGTTGCTCGGCGCGCCGGTCGCCCACCCGACCGTGCCCTCCGCCGACGGCCGGTACGCCCTCGGCATCGACTCCGACCACGGCGCCCGCGCCAACCAGTGGCACACCGACGTCACCTTCGTCCCCGCCTACCCCGCCTTCTCCATCCTCCGCGCCGTCACCATCCCCCCGTACGGCGGCAACACGCTCTGGGCCAACACCGCCACCGCCTACGCGGGCCTCCCGGAGCCGTTGCGGGCCCTGGCCGACGGCCTGCGCGCCGTGCACTCCAACGAGTACGACTACGCCGCCCTGCGGCCCGACGCGCTCCCCGAGGCCCTCGCCCAGTACCGCGAGGTGTTCACCTCCACCACGTTCCTCACCGAGCACCCGGTGGTCCGCGTCCACCCCGAGACCGGCGAACGCACGCTGCTCCTCGGCAACTTCGTCCAGCGGATCACCGGCCTCACCGGTCGGGACTCCCGCGTCCTCCAGGACCTGTTCCAGGCGCACATCGAGAGCCCCGAGAACACCGTCCGCTGGCAGTGGCGGGCCGGCGACGTCGCCATCTGGGACAACCGCGCCACCCAGCACTACGGCGTCGACGACTCCGACGACCACGAGCGCACCCTGCGCCGCGTCACCGTCGACGGCGACGTGCCCGTCGGCCCCGACGGACGCCCGTCCCGCCTGATCAGCCCGGAGACCGTGCCCGACCCGGAGTTCGGCATCGCCTCCGGCGCCTCCTCAGCCTCCGTCTGACCCGCCCCCGCCGCACAAGGAGAGCCCCGTGCCCAAGCTGCTCGCCCTCACCGGCAGCCCCTCCGTCCACTCCCGTACCGCCGTGGTCGTCGATCAGGTGCTGCGTCGCCTGGCCCACTCCGGGTACGAGACCGCGCACCTCGCCGTACGGGAACTGCCCGCCGCCGACCTGCTCTCCGCCCGCCGCGGCGAGCCCGAGATCCGCCGCGCGGTGGAGGCCGTGGCCGAGGCGGACGGCCTGATCATCGCCACCCCGATCTACAAGGCCTCGTACACCGGACTGCTCAAGGCCTTCCTCGACCTGCTCCCGCAGGACGGCCTGGCCGGCAAGACGGTCCTGCCGATCGCCACCGGCGGCAGCCTCGCCCACGTCCTGACCATCGACTACGCCCTGCGCCCGGTCCTCTCCGCGCTCGGTGCCCGGCACGTCACCGCCGGCCGGTTCGTCCTGGACTCCGCCGTCGAGCGCGGGGACGGCCCGGACCGGCTCCGGCCCGAGGCGGAACTGGACCTGTACCAGGCCGTCGACGAGTTCGCCGACGCGCTGCGCCTCGCCCCCGCGGGCGCCCTCACCACCGCTCACTGACCCCGTACGCACCGACAAGGACCCGTCATGCCCGCAGCCTTCACCACGTCCTCCACCTCCCGACGCCAGTTCCTCACCCTGCTCGGCATCTCGGCGGCCGCGGTGAGCTGCGGCACGGCCACCGCCACCGGCGGTTCCGGCAAGCAGGTCACGTCCCTGAAGTACCAGGGCTCGGTGGGCGCGGTCACGCTCCCCGAACTGGCCGCCGATCTCGGGTACCTGGGGAACCTCACCCTCGACTGGGTCGGCAACACCATCAGCGGCCCCCAGGACATCCAGTCCGCGGCCACCGGCCAGACCCACTTCGGCGGCGCGTTCAACGGCGCGATCGTCAAGCTCGCCGCGAGCAAGGCGCAGATCCAGGCCGTCATCTCCTACTACGGCTCCGACAAGGACACCTACCTCGGCTACTACGTCCTGGAGGACAGCCCGATCCGGTCGGCCCGCGACCTGATCGGCAAGAAGGTCGGCATGAACACCCTGGGCGCCCACGCGCAGGCCCTGCTCGACATCTACCTGGAACGCAACGGCCTCTCCAAGGCCGACGCCGGCAAGGTCGAATCCCTCGTCGTCCCGCCCGTCAACACCGAACAGGCCCTGCGCCAGAAGCAGATCGAGGTGGGCGTCCTCAGCGGGGTGCTGCGCGACAAGGCCCTCGCGGCCGGCGGGATACGCCCGCTGTTCAAGGACTTCGAGTTGCTGGGGGCGTTCAGCGCCGGCAGCTACGTCATGACCCGGCGCTTCATCAAGGAGAACCCCGACACCGTCAGGACGTTCACCACCGGCGTCGGCAAGGCCATCGACTGGTCACGCACCACCCCGCGCGAGGAGGTCATCGCCCGGCTGACCGACATCGTGAAGAAGCGAGGCCGCAACGAGGACACCTCGACCCTGCGCTACTGGCGCTCGTACGGGGTCGCCGAACCGGGCGGCCGGATCGCCGACAAGGAGTTCCAGCTCTGGATCGACTGGCTCGGCGAGCGCGGCGAGATCAAGAAGGGGCAGCTCAAGGCCGCCGACCTCTACACCAACGAGTTCAACGGGAACGGGAAGGGCTGACCGACTGCCATGGCGAAGATCGTGTTCGACTCCGTGACGAAGACCTTCCCGACGAAGGACAGGAAGAACAGGAGGAACAAGCGGGAGTTCACCGCCCTCGACGGCATCGACCTGGAGATCGAGGCAGGGGAGTTCGTGGTCGTCGTCGGCCCCAGCGGGTGCGGCAAGTCCACCCTGCTCGACCTCCTCGGCGGCCTGACCCGCCCCACCTCCGGCCGGATCCTGCTCGACGGGGAACCCGTCACCGGGCCCGGGCTCGACCGGGGCATCGTCTTCCAGCAGTACGCGCTGCTGCCCTGGCGCACCGCACTGGGCAACATCGAGTTCGGCCTGGAGGCCACCGGCGTCCCGCGCCGCCAACGGACCGAGAAGGCCAGGGAGTTCCTGGACCTCGTCGGGCTCACCGGCTTCGAGGACCGCCACCCCCACGAACTGTCCGGGGGCATGCGCCAGCGGGTCGCCATCGCCCGCTCGCTCGCCTACGACCCCGACGTGCTGCTGATGGACGAGCCGTTCGCGGCCCTGGACGCGCAGACCCGCGAATCCCTCCAGGACGAACTGCGGCGCATCTGGCAGCGGACCGGCAAGACGATCGTGTTCATCACCCACGGCATCGAAGAGGCCGTGTACCTGGGGCAGAAGGTCGCCGTGATCACCTCGCGCCCCGGCCGCGTCAAGGAGGTCGTCCGGGTCGACCTCGGCGACCGTGCCACCGGCGCCACGGGCGAGGACCTGCGCTCCAGCCCGGAGTTCGCCCGTCATCGCCACGAGATCTGGACCCTGCTCCACGACGAGGTGGCCCGCGCTCAGCAACTGGAGAAGGAGGAGGCCGCCGTATGACCACCGGAACCGACATCACCGCCGCCGCCCTGGCCGGCCTGGCACCCCCGCCGGAGACCGAGGATCCGGCCCGGCCCGCCGGGCAGCCGACCGTCGGGTCGCCCGCGCGGCCGGCGGCGCCCGCCGAGGTACCGGCCTCAGGGCCCCCCGCGTCCACCGAGCCCGCCTCCCCGTCCACCGAGCCGGCTTACCCGTCCACCAAGCCGGCCTCCGTGCCCGCCGAGCCGGCCTCCGCTCCCGCCGGGGTACCGGCCGCCCGTACCGAGCCGGTCGTGGCGAAGGCCCCCGTACGGAGCCCGGGGCGCGGGCGCGGTCTGCTCGCCGCCGTCGGGCGCGGGCTGAGCGCCGCCGTGCTGCGCTCGGCCGCCATCCTCGCCCTGCTGGCCCTCTGGGAGACGGCGCCCCGGCTCGGCCTGGTCGACGCCACGTTCCTGCCGCCGGTCAGCGAGGTCGCCACGGCCTGGTGGGAGCTGCTGGGGGACGGGCAGCTCGCCGAACACACCGGGGCCAGCCTGGTCCGCTCCTTCGGCGGCTTCGGCATCGCGGTCGTGATCGCGGTACCGCTCGGCCTGCTCATCGGCTGGTACCGGCCGGTCGCGGCGCTGCTCGGGCCGCTGCTGGAGGTCTTCCGCAACACGGCGGCACTGGCGCTGCTGCCGGTGTTCGTGCTGCTGCTGGGCATCGGGGAGACCTCGAAGGTGTCCATCGTGGTCTACGCGTGCGTCTGGCCGATCCTGCTCAACACGATCAGCGCGGTCGGCAACGCCGATCCGACCCTGGTGAAGCTGGCCCGGTCGATGGACCTGTCCACGCCGAGGCTCTTCCAGAAGGTGATCCTGCCGTCGTCGGTGCCGGCGATCTTCACCGGGATCCGGTTGGCGGGAGCGGTGTCTATCCTCGTGCTCGTGGCCGCCGAGATGATCGGCGCCAAGGCGGGACTGGGCTACCTGATCAACGCCTCGCAGTTCAACTTCGCGATCCCGCAGATGTACGCGGGCATCGTCACCATCTCCGCGATCGGGCTGACGTTCAACCAACTGCTCGTCACGATCGAACGCCGCCTGAGCCTGTGGCGCGTACCCGCCTGACACCGGCGCCCCCGCGGGGCGGCCCGGGGCCGCCGCCCCGGGCCGCCCGCACGCCTTTCCCACCCGGCGGTGCCCCGCGCGCGCCGACCCGACCCGAGGAACCGACATGACCGCTCCCCGCACCCTCCACCTCAACGCCTTCCTGATGAACGCCGGTCACCACGACGCCGCCTGGCGACACCCGGACAGCAGCCCCGAACGCGTCACCGACCTGCGCTACTTCCAGGAGCTGGCGCGCACCGCCGAACGCGGACGACTCGACTCGATCTTCTTCGCCGACGGCCTGGCCCTGTGGGGCAAGGCCCGCTACAACGCCCTCGGCGGGTTCGAGCCGCTGACCCTCCTCTCGGCCATCGCCGCCGTCACCGAGCACATCGGGCTCATCGCGACCGTCTCCACGACCTTCAACGAGCCGTTCCACACGGCCCGCAAGTTCGCCTCGCTCGACCACATCAGCAACGGTCGCGCCGGCTGGAACATCGTCACCTCCGGCACCGTCGACGAGGCCCGCAACTTCAACCAGGACGAGCACCTCGCACACAACCTGCGCTACGACCGGGCCCGCGAGTTCCTGGACGTCGCCGTCAAGCTCTGGGACAGCTGGGAGGACGACGCGATCGTCCTCGACAAGGAGCGCGGCGTCTACGCGGACACCGACAAGCTGCACCCGGCCGCCCACCGGGGCGAGTACTTCGGTGTCGCCGGCCCGCTCAACGTGCCCCGCTCACCGCAGGGACACCCGCTCCTCGTGCAGGCGGGTTCCTCCGAGGACGGCAAGGAGTTCGCCGCGCAGTACGCCGAGGCGGTCTTCACGGCGCAGCAGACCCTCGCCGACGGCCAGACCTTCTACAAGGACCTCAAGTCCCGGCTGGCGCGTTACGGCCGCGCCGAGAGCGACCTGCTCGTCCTGCCCGGCATCGCCCCCGTCATCGGCTCCACCGAGGCCGAGGCCAAGGCGCTGGAGCAGCAGCTCACCGACCTCCAGGTCCCCGAGTACGGGCTGGCCCAACTCTCCGGGATGCTCGGCGTCGACCTCTCGGGGCACCCCCTCGACGGGCCGCTGCCCGAGCTGCCCGAGGAGAGGGACATCAACGGCAACAAGAGCCGGTTCACGCTCGTCGCCGAACTCGCCCGGCGGGACGGTCTGACCCTGCGCCAGTTGATCGCCCGGCTCGGCGCGGGACGCGGACACCGGGTCTACGCCGGCACGCCCGAGCAGATCGCCGACCAGCTCCAGGAGTGGTTCACCCAGGGCGCCGCGGACGGCTTCAACATCATGGCGCCGGTCCTGCCGACGGGCTTGACCGCGTTCGTGGACCACGTCGTGCCGATCCTCCAGAAGCGCGGTCTCTTCCGTACGGAGTACACCGGCACCACCCTGCGCGAGAACTACGGCCTCGCCCGCCCGGCCAACCGTCACCTCGCGCCGACCGCGTGAGCGCGCCCGCCGCCCGGGGTCGACGCCCGGGCGGCGGTCCCGGGCGCCGTCACACGGTCAGGACGATCTTGCCCCGGGTCCTGCCGGAGGCGCTCAGTTCCCAGGCCCGGGCGGCCTCGGCCAGCGGCAGGGCGTGCGCCACCTCGACCGTCAGCCGCCCGGCGTCGGCCAGCTCGGCCAGGAAGGTCAGGTCGGCGGTACTGGGCCGTACCCACGGCTGGTGCGCGCCCTTGGCGGCGGCCTCCTGGTCGGCCAGGGAGGACACCCGGTCACGCTTCTTGACCAGCGACTGGAGGAGTTCCACCCCGTCGCCGTGGAAGTCGAGGCCCGCGTCGACACCGTCGGGTGCCAGCGCGCGGATCCGCTCCGCCAGCCCCTCCCCGTACAGCACCGGCTCGGCCCCGAGCCCGCGCACGTAGTCGTGGTTGTGCGCGCCGGCCGTGCCGATGACGCGCAGACCCAGCGCGACCGCGATCTGCACGCCCAGCGAACCGGTGCCGCCCGCCGCGGAGTGGATGACGACGGTCTCGCCCGACTCGGCCCCCACGCGCAGGAGCGACTGGTAGGCGCTGAGGCCGGCCAGCGGGAGGCCGGCGGCCTGCTCGAAGCTCAGCGAGCGGGGCTTGCGGGCGAGGGTGCGCACGGGTGCGGCGACGAGTTCCGCGTACGTGCCGAGCTGTACCCATTCCTTGCGGACGTAGCCGTACACCTCGTCACCGACGGCGTGGTCGAAGGTGTCGGGGCCGACCGCCTCGACGACCCCCGCGACGTCCCAGCCGGGTATGACGGGGTAACGGACCTCCAGGACGGGGTCGAGGTATCCGAGGGCGAGTTTCCAGTCCACCGGGTTCACCCCGGCGGCCTTGACCCGGACGAGGACCTCGCCCGGTCCGACCTTTGGCTCCGCCACGTCGGTGAGTTCGAGGTTCTCGACGGGTCCGTACGCGCTGTAAGTGATGGCCTTCATGATCGTCGCCAACCCGGTTCCCGCGGGACTCTATTCCCGGGCCGCGCCAAACCTCCGGAGAACTCGTCTGCTCCTCAAGGGAGTTCGGGTACGGCGCGGGTTCAGGCGGGCAGCGTGTTGCGGTGCGAGCGCCGTCGGGCCGCGCTGAGCAGGGCCTGGATCTGCGCCCCCGACTGTTCGACGTCGTCCAGGGGGGAGGGGAAGGACAGCCGCGCGTCACGGTGACCGTTCGCCTCCTCCAGCCGCAGTGTGATGCCGTACCGGTCCAGGGCCAGCGGAAGCGCGCGCACCACGGCGGCGGCGGGCGCCGGGCGGACCAGCCGCAGCAGCAGGGTGACCAGTTCGGGGTGGTCGTCCAGCAGGTGGGTGAGCATCCCGGCCTCGTACGGGGCGAGCGGGTCGGGCCAGGCCTGGTCCAGCTCCTCCAACCCGATGTACGAGGTCCCCTCGGCCGTCTCCAGGACGGCCTGGCCGTACTCCACGCAGGTGCTCTCGGCGCTGTTCTCGGTGTAGGGGGTGAGCAGGTGCCCGATGACGGTGACCCGGGCGCGGACCCGGTCCCGTACCGGGGTCGGGGCGATGTCGGTGAACTCCAGCCGGATGACCGGCCGGTCCTCGGCGGCGGCTGCGGCCCCTTGGCCGGCCGCGGGGGCGGCGGGGTGCAGGTGCAGCCGACCGAGCAGGTCTTCGCCCTCCATCTGGTGGACCTCGCTGCGCAGTCCGTCCGTGACCACGGTCATGGAGTGGGCGGCGGCCAGGATCGACCGGACCCGCTCGGCGTCGGTGGGCGCGGCGGCGGGCGTGGCAGGGGCACCGGACATGCGCATGCGGATCTCTCCATCGTCCGAAGGTTAGGTATGCCTAACCTAACCCATTCGTCCCGTGGGGAGTACCCCACGCCCCGGTCGACCCGACGGCTCGGCGATTTGTTCGGGTGAAGATTCGGGTCTCGCGGCGGCGCGCCCCGACGCTCGCCGTGTCGGTGTTGGGCTGAACGGGTGAAACACGAGAGGATGGCCCGATGCACATGAAGCGCACGGCCGAGGCGGCCCGGTGAGCAGGTACGACGTCACGGACGAACAGTGGGAGGGACTCGCGCAGGTGGTCCCCCTGCGCAGTCGCAACGAGTGGCCCTCCCGGGTGGACCACCGCACGATCCCCACGGCTCCCGGGGCGTCGGCGGCGGAACAGCGGCGCTTCGTCGTGATCCGGGTCCAGATCTTCGCGGACGCGCGGGAGGTGGCCGAGTATCTGATCGCCCAGATCCCGGTGCTGCTGGACCTCACGGGCGCGGACACCGAGGTGGCCAAGCGGATCCTGGACTTCAGCAGCGGCGTCGTCTTCGGGCTGGGCAGCGGGATGCACCGGGTCGACCGGAACGTCTTCCTGCTCGCGCCGGTCGGCACCGAGGTCGAGGGCATCGCCGCGGCGGCCGTCCCCCGATCGTAGGAAGGTCCGCGCGACGGAACGGTTCGCCGGTGCCGAGGGGTCACCGGCGGCCGTACCGTCCGGCGCATGGAAGCCACTGCGGGCACAGGGTTGGCCGAAGCCCCCGCCGTCGACGCCTCAGCCACCGGAGCCCCCGTCGCCGAATCCCTCCCCCGTGACACCCCCGGGGTATCCGCCCCCGCGCGGCCCGTCGCGCACCAGCGGCCCGCCGTCACCGAGTTGCGGCTGTCCGCCTTCGGCCCGCACCGCTCGGCCGCCTTCCCGCTCGGCCCCGTCACCCTGTTCGCCGGACCCAGCGGCAGCGGCAAGTCCCAGGCCCTGAGCGCCTATGAGGCGCTGGCCCACCTCGCCTCCGGGGCGACACTGGAGTCCGTGTTCCCGGACCCCTCGGCCCGGGTGCCCGAACGGGCCGTGCCCGACGCGCAGCGCCGACGCGGATTCCGGATCGGCTGCACCGTCGACGGACCCGCCGGACCGGTCCGGCTCGACCTCGCCGTCCAGGCCGAACCCACGCTCCGCGTCGTCGGCGAACGGCTCGCGCAGGACGGGCAGATCCTGCTCGGCACCGCCCTGCGCGACCCCGGCCGACGCTCCGTGCAGGCGAGCTGGCTGACCGGCGGGACCGTCGGTGTGACCCGCGCCCCACTGCCGGACGACCGCCTCGGAACCGCCCTGCTGCCGCTGCGCGTCGCCGGGGCCACCCCCGGGCAGCGGCGCGTCCTGACCGCCGCCGAGCAGGTGGTGGTCGCGCTGCGCTCCGTGTTCCCCTGCGACCCCCGCCCGGAGCGGATGCGGGCCGCCGTCCCACCCGGCGCCGGCAGGCTCGCCCGCGACTGCGCGAACCTGGCCGACGTCCTGCGCCGCACCCGTCACGAATGCGGCACCCGCCACGCCCTCTTGGCCGAGGCCGCGCGCACCGGCTGCGCGGGACCGGTGGCCGGGCTGACCGTACGGGACCTGTCGGACGGCTCCGTCGCCGCGCTGCTGGACCGGGGGCCCGGCCGACCCGGTACCGGCCTGGACCGCCTCGGCTCGGGCGAACTGCGCTTCCTCGCCCTGGCGCTCGTCCTGCTGACCGGGCCCGGGGTGCTGGCCATGGACCCGGTCGCCGAACTGCTGTCCGCGCGGCAGGCCCTGACCGTGCTCGCCGACGACCTGGACCGCGGGCTGGACCGGCGGCAGAGCGCCGAACTGCTGCGACTCGCCCAGCTCTGCTGCGCGCGCGGCCAGGTCAGGCTGGTGGCCTCCGTCGGGGAGGGGTGTGCGGGAACCGCGCGCGGACTCCCCGGCGTCTCGGTGGTAGACCTGGTCCCATGAGTGACACGCAACCCCGGGAAGAGCGCCTGTACCTGCTTCAGCGAAGGCTCGCCGAATTCGCGGAGGCCCGTGACTGGGCCCCGTACCACACACCCAAGAACCTGGCCGTGGCGTTGAGCGTGGAGGCGTCCGAACTGGTCGAGATCTTCCAGTGGTTGACGCCCGAACAGTCGGCGCGGGTCATGGAGAAGCCGGAAAGCGCGCACCGCGTGGCCGACGAGGTGGCCGACGTGCTCGCGTATCTGCTGCAATTCTGTGAGGTCCTCGGGGTGGATGTGCTGGACGCGCTCGCGGCGAAGATCGAGAGGAACGAGCTCCGTTTCCCGGCACCGGGCGGTTCGAGCCGGAATCGTCACTCTTCGGAGTGATGGCGTCGTCCACAACCATGTTTGTGTCCATAGATTTCCGAATACCCCTGGCTTTACTGGCTCGTTGCCTTCACTCTGGGTAGTGAGGAACGGTGGGATGTCGTGCGGACGGGGGACGGCATATGGATGCGGTACGGCTCATCGCGGCCGGCCGGCACGCGCTGGCACAGAGCGGGGCTGCGTGGGACATCGTGGGCGAGGCCTGGCAGGCCCAGGCGCTCGCCCAGGGGATAGGGAGTTGGCTGGCGGTCACCGGGCCGCCGGAGCTCAGAGCGGAGTCACGGGGACTGGGAGAGGCAGGTGGCAGAGGCTGCGGAGTACTCGATCGCGCGGCACTGCGGGGCGAGGGCAGCACGCCCGAGCTGCCGCCGAGAGCGGCGCAACTGGCCGGGGTGGCGGATGTCCGGCAGGCGCTGCTGGGGCTCCAGGCGCTGCTCGGCGAGGTCGGCATAGCACTGGTCGGGGTGGCCTGTGGAACGGACGACGAGGGTCTGTACTGGCAGTGCATCGAGTCCATCGACGCGGCCGACGAGTCGAGCGACCGGGTGCGGGCGATACTGCGCAAGATGTCCGTCCGGGAGCGGGGTTCCGCCTCGGGCGTGTCCTGAGCGACGAGGCTCCGGCGGTGGTGCGACGAGGCTCCGGCGGTGGTGCGGCGGTGGTGCGGTGGTGATGCGGCGGTGGTCCCGTGGGGTGTCGGCGGGGTGCCGGGCGGGGTTTCCGGCCGGGGTGCCGGGCCGGACTTCCGGGGCGTGCCGCTCCGAGCGGGACTTCCCGGGCGGGCGCGCGGGCCGGGCGGTGCGCGGGCCGGTCGGTGCGCGGGGCGGGTGGTCCGGATCCGTCCGGGCGATGATCGCCGTCCGGGCGACGATCACCGTCCATCCCGGTCGTCGGCGGGGCCGGGATGGACCGTCCGGTTGACGGAGATTCACCCGGGCGGGGCCGGAGGGGCAGGATAGGAGCATGGACCTGCGCATTTTCACCGAGCCCCAGCAGGGTGCGAGCTACGACACCCTGCTGACCGTCGCCAAGGCCACCGAGGACCTCGGCTTCGACGCCTTCTTCCGCTCCGACCACTATCTGCGGATGGGGTCGGCCGACGGCCTGCCCGGTCCCACCGACGCCTGGATCACCCTCGCGGGCCTGGCCCGCGAGACCAGCCGGATCCGGCTGGGCACCCTGATGACGGCCGGCACCTTCCGGCTGCCCGGTGTGCTCGCCATCCAGGTGGCCCAGGTCGACCAGATGTCCGGCGGCCGTGTCGAACTCGGCCTGGGGGCGGGCTGGTTCGAGGACGAGCACAAGGCGTACGGGATTCCCTTCCCGGCGGAGCGGATGGCCCGACTCGAAGAGCAGTTGGCCATCGTCACCGGACTGTGGGCCACCGCGCCCGGGGCCACCTTCGACCATCGGGGCACCCACTACCAGGTGGAGAACTCCCCGGCGCTGCCCAAGCCGGCCCAGGCCAAGGTGCCCGTCCTCATCGGCGGTCACGGAGCCAAGCGCACACCGCGTCTCGCGGCCCGGTACGCGGACGAGTTCAACATGCCGTTCGCGTCGATCGCCGACAGCGAGCGGCAGTTCGGTCGGGTCCGGGCCGCAGCCGAGCAGGCGGGCCGGAAGCCCGGAGAGCTCGTCTACTCCAACGCGCTCGTGGTCTGTGTGGGCAGGGACGACGCCGAGGTGGCCCGCCGTGCCGCGGCGATCGGCCGTGAGGTGGACGAGCTCAAGGCCAACGGCCTGGCCGGTTCACCGGCCGAGGTCGTCGAGAAGATCGGCGCGTACGGGGCCATCGGCGCCTCCCGGATCTACCTCCAGCTCCTCGACCTCGACGACCTCGACCACCTGGAGCTGATCTCCGACCAGGTGCTGTCCCAGCTCGGCTGAGGGAGGCGGACCCGATGCCCCGTGCCCGCTCCCCGCTCGCCGAAGCCCTGGCCGGCGCCCCCGTGCTCCTCGACGGCGGGCTGAGCAATCAGCTCGCCGCCGAGGGCTGTGACCTGTCCGGCGGCCTCTGGACGGGCCGGGTGCTCGCCGAGCGACCGGACCTGATCGAGGCCGCCCACACGGCCTACGCGCGGGCCGGAGCCGAGGTGCTGATCACCGCGAGCTACCAGGTCGGGTACGAGGCATTCGCCGCGCGGGGGTACGGGCGGGACCGGACCACGGCCCTGCTGGGTCGCAGCGTACGGCTGGCCGCGGCCGCCGCCGAAGCCGCCGAGCGGGACGTCTGGGTGGCCGCGAGCGTGGGGCCGTACGGGGCGGTGCTCGCGGACGGTTCCGAGTACCGGGGGCGCTACGGCCTCGGGGTGCGCGAACTGATCGACTTCCACCGGCCCCGCATCGAGGCGCTGTGGGCGGCGGAACCCGACGTGCTGGCCCTGGAGACCGTCCCGGACGCCGTCGAGGCCGAGGCGCTGCTCACGGTCGTGGCGGAGACGGGCGCCGCCGCCTGGCTGAGCTACACGCCGGCCGGCGGCCGGACCCGGGCCGGGCAACCGCTCGCCGAGGCCTTCGCCCTGGCCGCCGGGGCGCCCGGGATCATCGCGGTCGGGGTCAACTGCTGCGACCCGCGGGACGTGCTGCCGTCCCTGCGGGCCGCGGCCGAGGCCACCGGGAAACCACTCGTGGCCTACCCGAACGACGGCTCCGTGTGGGAGGCCGACACCGACACCTGGCAGGCGCCGGCCACGCCGGCCCCCTGGCCCGTGGAGGACTGGCGCGCCGCAGGCGCCCGACTCGTCGGAGGTTGCTGCCGCATCGGCCCGGCCGAGATCGCGTCTCTGGCCGGGCGGCTGCGGGAGGGGTAGCACGAAACAGGCCTGGAGGGCGCCCCGCCCGGAGGGCTACTCGCAGGCGATGCCGTCGCCGTCCCGGTCGAGGTGCCTGCTGTAGCCGGGGTCGCCCCGCCGGATGGGGGCGGCGCCGGCGGCCCGCACGGCGGCGCAGTTGCGGTAGTAGACGTCTCCGCCGCCGGTCGAGGAGCCGCCATCGGTCGAGGAGCCGCCGCCGGTGGAGGAGCCCCCGGTCGTGGTCGACGATCCGCCGCCGGTCGAGGACGAGCCGCCGCCTGTGGTGGACGAGCCGCCGCCTGTCGTCGAGGAGCCCGAGTTCGACGCCGAGCCGGAGCCCGTGCCGTTCGAGTCGTCGGCGGGCTCGGTGGGCGTCGGCTTCGGCGTCGGCTTCGGGTGGAGCACGGCGCCGACCGACGCCGGGCAGGCGGTGCCCGGTGCGACGAGGTGGACGTCCGTGCCGGCCGTGTTCGCGCCGAGTCGCGTGCCCGCGCCCAAGCCCTGGAAACAGACGAGCCAGGTGGTGTGGTCCGCGGGGAGGGGGACGTCCGCGTACGCGCTGCGCGCGGTCAACTCGCCCTTGATCAGGGCCTCGACCGCCTTCTCCGCCGCGCCGAACGGCTTGCCGACGACCGCCGGCATCACGGGCTCGGCGCTCGGGGTGGGCGTGGGGCTCGGGCTCGCCGAGGGGGTGGCGGCGGGGGAGGTCGTGGCGACCGCGGCGGCCTTCGGCTTCGCGTCGTCGACGGGCTCCTTCGGCGGGTCCGACAGCATGATGATCAGGAACCACACACCGGACAGCACGGTGGCGACGATCTTCTGTGTCCGGTTCCAACGGCTCGTCCAGGCGAGGACGATGCCCGCCGGGGGCAGCAGGACCAGGGCGCCGATGATCAGCGCGGGGTGCTGCCACCACCGTCTGACGGGGTGGGCGGGCGCGTAGGCGTGGGGCGGTGGGTACACGGGTCTCCCGGGATGCGCGTGGGCCGAATGGCGTTCGAAGAAGCGACAATGCCAAAGCGCGCCGGCCGGTGTACGGGGAATGAGACGGAAGGCCGATCGAGCAGGGGGAGCGGCGTTCCCCCACGACCGGAATTCCGTTGTCCGGGAAGACGTGATCCGCACATACTCGACCGCATGTTCCTGACGATCTCCACGACCGGCACCCCCGTACGCCCCGCCACCGACCTGGGCTTTCTGCTGCACAAGCATCCCGGGAAGGCGCAGGCGTTCTCCACCTCCCACGGCACCGCGCACGTGTTCTACCCCGTGGCGTCGGACGAGGAGTGCACCGCGGCGCTGCTGCTGGAAGTGGACCCCGTCGCACTCGTTCGCCGCGGGCAGGGCAAGGGGCGGGGCGGAGCGCCCGACGCGGCCCTCGCGCAGTACGTCAACGACCGTCCTTACGCCGCTTCCTCACTGCTGGCCGTCGCGCTCAGCGGGGTCTTCCGCAGCGCCCTCAAGGGGCAGTGCTTCGCCCGCCCGGAGCTGCCGGAGCAGACCCGGCCGCTGCGGATCGAGATCCCGGCGCTGCCCGCCCGCGGCGGGGAGGAGTTGGTGCGCCGGCTGTTCGGCCCGCTGGGGTGGGAGTCCGTCGGCGTGACGCGCGTACCCCTCGACGAACGGTTCCCCGAGTGGGGCGACTCCCGGTACGTACGGCTCGTGCTGGAAGGCGAGTTGCGCCTGGCCGACGCGCTGCGCCAGTTGTACGTCCTGCTGCCCGTGCTGGACGACGCCAAGCACTACTGGGTGGCGCCCGACGAGGTGGACAAGCTGCTGCGCGCCGGTGACGGCTGGCTGGCCGGCCATCCCGAGAACGGGCTCATCACCGCCCGCTACCTCGCCCGCCACAAGAGGCTCACCCAGGATGCCCTGGAACGCCTGGAGTTGGTCCGCCTCGCCGAGGTGGACGGCAGCGAGGTCGAGGAGATCGACAACGCGGTGGACGAGACGAAGGACACCGAGGAACGTCCGGTGCCGCTCGCGGTGCGACGTCGCGATGCGATCCTCGATGCGCTGCGCGCCGCCGGTGCGGCCCGCGTCCTCGACCTGGGCTGTGGCCAGGGGCAGTTGCTGCAGGCCCTGCTCAAGGACGTGTCCTTCACGGAGGTCGTCGGGGTGGATGTGTCCATGCGGGCGCTCGGCACCGCCGTCAAGCGGCTGCGGCCGGAGCGGATGGGGGAGCGGCAGAGCTCCCGACTCACCCTCCTCCAGGGCTCCCTGGCGTACACCGACAAGCGGCTGGCGGGCTATGACGCGGCCGTCCTCAGCGAGGTCATCGAGCACGTGGACCTGCCCCGGCTGTCCGCCCTGGAGTACACCGTCTTCGGTGCGGCCCGCCCGCGCACGGTCCTGGTGACCACCCCGAACGTCGAGTACAACGTCCGCTGGGAGTCCCTGCCCGCCGGGCACGTCCGGCACGGCGACCACCGCTTCGAATGGAGCCGCGAGGAGTTCCGCGCCTGGGCGGACCGGGTCGCCGCGCGGCACGGCTACTCCGTCACCCACGCGCCCGTCGGGGACGAGGACCCGCAGGTCGGGCCGCCGACCCAGATGGCCGTCTTCACCCGCGAGGACACCGCCGCGGCCGACGCGCCGCACACCCACACCCACACCCACACCCCGAAGGAGGGCGAGGCAGCATGACCACCGAAGACGGCACCACCGCCGCAGAAGACGGCACCACCGCCACCGAAGACGGCGCCACCACCACCGACCGGGGGCGCGTGCTCCCCGTCACCGATCTGTCCCTCGTCGTGCTCATCGGCGCCACCGGATCGGGCAAGTCGACCTTCGCCCGCAAGCACTTCAAGCCGACCGAGGTCATCTCCTCCGACTTCTGCCGCGGCCTGGTGGCCGACGACGAGAACGACCAGAGCGCGAGCAAGGACGCCTTCGACGTCCTGCACCACATCGCCGGCAAGCGGCTCGCCGCGGGCCGCCTCACCGTGGTCGACGCGACCAGCGTGCAGCAGGAGTCCCGCCGACAGTTGGTCCGCCTCGCCCGCGAGCACGACGTCCTGCCCATCGCCATCGTCCTCGACCTGCCCGAGGGGGTCTGCGCGGAACGCAACGCCGCCCGCCCCGACCGGGCCGGGATGCCGCGCCAGGTCATCCAGCGGCACCGGCGCGAACTGCGCCGCTCGCTGCGCGGACTGGAGCGCGAGGGTTTCCGCAAGGTCCACGTCCTGCGCACCGTCGAGGAGGTGGAGACGGCCGAGGTCGTGCTGGAGAAGCGCTTCAACGACCTCACCCACCTCACCGGCCCCTTCGACATCATCGGCGACGTCCACGGCTGCGCGTCCGAGCTGGAGACCCTGCTCACCAGACTCGGCTACGAGGACGGGGTCCACCCCGAGGGCCGCACCGCCGTCTTCGTCGGCGACCTCGTCGACCGCGGCCCGGACAGCCCCGGAGTCCTGCGCCGCGTCATGGGCATGGTCGGCTCGGGCAACGCCCTGTGCGTACCGGGGAACCACGAGAACAAGCTGGGCCGCCACCTCAAGGGATCCGACGTCCGGCGGACCCACGGCCTGGCCGAGACCATCGAGCAGCTCGCCCGCGAGCCGGAGGAGTTCGTCCGGGAGGTCCGCACGTTCATCGCCGGTCTCGTCAGCCACTACGTGCTCGACGGCGGCAGGCTGGTGGTCTGCCACGCGGGGTTGCCGGAGAAGTACCACGGCCGCACCTCCGGCCGGGTCCGTTCGCACGCCCTGTACGGCGAGACCACCGGCGAGACCGACGAGTTCGGCCTGCCCGTGCGCTACCCGTGGGCGGAGGACTACCGGGGCAAGGCCGTCGTGGTCTACGGCCACACCCCGGTCCCGAACACGTCCTGGATCAACAACACCATCTGTCTCGACACCGGCGCGGTCTTCGGCGGGAAGATGACCGCCCTGCGCTGGCCCGAGCGCGAACTGGTCGACGTACCGGCCGAGAAGGTCTGGTACGAGCCGGTCAAGCCGCTCGCCGCCGAGACCCCGGGCGGACACGACGGACGTCCGCTGGACCTGGACGACGTCATCGGCCGCCGGATCGTCGAGACCCGGCACCTGGGCAACGTCAACGTGCGCGAGGAGAACGCGGCGGCGGCCCTGGAGGTCATGAGCCGCTTCGCGGTGGACCCGCGGCTGCTCCCGTACCTGCCGCCCACGATGGCGCCCACGGCCACCTCGCGGCAGGAGGGCTACCTGGAACACCCCGCCGAGGCCTTCGAGCAGTACCGCAAGGACGGCGTCGAACGGGTGGTGTGCGAGGAGAAGCACATGGGTTCCCGCGCCACCGTCCTGGTGTGCCGGGACGCCGGGGCCGCCCGTGAGCGGTTCGGTGTGGACGGCCCCACGGGCTCCGTCCACACCCGCACCGGGCGCCCCTTCTTCCACGACCCCGAGGTCACCGAGGAGGTGCTCACCCGGATCCGTCGGGCGGTCACCGACGCCGGGACGTGGGAGGAACTCGACACGGACTGGCTGCTCCTCGACGGGGAACTGCTGCCCTGGTCGCTGAAGTCCACCGGCCTGCTGCGCAACCAGTACGCCGCCGTGGGCGCCGCCTCCCGTGCCGTGTTCCCCGACGCCCTCGCCGCACTGGAGGCGGCCGGGGCCCGGGGCGTGGACACCGCCGCGTTGACCGCCCGCCAGCGCGAACGGGCCGGCGACGCGGCCCTGTTCACCGACGCCTACCGGCGCTACTGCTGGAGCACCGACGGGCTGGACGGCGTACGGTTCGCGCCGTTCCAGGTCCTGGCGGCCGCCGGGCGCTCGCTGGCCGCCGTGCCGCACGACGAGCAGTTGGCCCTCCTGGACCGGCTCGTCGCCGCCGACGAGGCCGCCGGCACCGGGCTGTTGCGCGGCACGGGCCGGATCGTGGTCGACACCGGCGACGAGGCCTCCGTGCGGGCGGGCACCGACTGGTGGCTGGACCTCACCGCCGCCGGCGGCGAGGGGATGGTCGTCAAACCGCTCGTGGCGTACGCCAGGGACGGCAAGGGGCGCCTGGTCCAGCCGGGGGTGAAGGTGCGCGGGCGCGAGTACCTGCGGATCATCTACGGTCCGGAGTACACGCGCCCGGACAACCTGGAGCGGCTGCGCGGGCGGTTCCTCGGTCACAAGCGTTCGCTCGCCCTGCGCGAGTACGCCCTGGGACTGGAGGCGTTGGACCGGCTGGCGGCCGGTGAGCCGCTGTGGCGGGTGCACGAGGCGGTGTTCGCCGTCCTGGCGTTGGAGTCGGAGCCGGTCGACCCGCGACTGTGACACCGCGCGCGCCGGGCCGCCCGCACGACGCGTAGAGCAAGGCCCCCGCACGGCGCGTAAAGCAAGGGCCCCCGTACGGCCTCGAATTAGGTCGTATGGGGGAACTTTCGCGGAGAACTCCGGGAAAACCACCGGCGGGATCGTTCATCCAGGGCAGCGGAACGTCCGCGACCCCGAAAGGACGGAACCCCACCTATGAAGATGACCGCGCGCGGAAGCATTGCGGCGCTCATGACCTGTCTGGCGGCTGCCGGCGCGGCCACCCCGGCCCTGGCCGACGCGGTACCCGTCGCCGTCCCGCTCGAGGCCGTCGAGACCACGCTGGGCGTGGACACCCCGCGTGTGGCCACCGGTGTTCCGGTGCCGGTCGTCGGCGCCCCCGAGGCCCCGCGCCACCACAAGGGAGACCTGCTTCCGGCCCCACTACTCCCGGTGGTTCCGATCGGCACCGACCTCGGTCACACCCTCGTCACCTCCCCGGTGCCGAACCTGGCGGGCAGCCCCGAGACGGACGGCGAGGGTTCGGTGGAGGCTCCCTCGACCACCCTGCTCGCCAAGAGCCCCGGCGCGGTGATCGGCGCCCCGCTGAGCATGCCGGACGGCAGCAACCACGGGCTCCCGCGGCTCACCGCCCCGAAGCTGGGTCTGACCGCCCCCGAGCTCACCGGTGCCCCGGCGGCGCTTCTCGGCCTGCGCTGAGGGCTTCTCGGCCTGCGCCGAGGTCGCTGAGCCGACGCCAGGTCAAAAAGCCGCCCGGTCTGGGAATGTGTACGGCATGGGATTCCATGTCGACTCCGAGACCGGGCGGCTTCGCCGCGTCATCCTCCACCGGCCCGACCTGGAGCTGAAGAGGCTCACACCAAGCAACAAGGACGCCCTGCTCTTCGACGACGTCCTGTGGGTGCGGCGCGCCCGCCAGGAACACGACGGCTTCGCGGACGTGTTGCGCGACCGGGGCGTCGCGGTGCACCTCTTCGGCGATCTGCTCCGGCAGGCCCTCGACATCCCGGAGGCGAGACACCTCGTCCTCGACCGGGTCTTCGACGAGAAGGAGTACGGGCCGCTGGCCACCGACCACCTGCGGTCGGTCTTCGACGGGCTGTCCGCGCACGCGCTCGCCGAGGCGTTGGTCGGCGGGATGACCAAGCGGGAGTTCCTGGACGCGCACGCCGAGCCGGTGTCGGTCCGCTTCCACGCGATGGAGCTGGACGACTTCCTGCTGGGACCGCTGCCCAACCACCTGTTCACCCGGGACACCTCCGCCTGGATCTACGACGGGGTGTCCATCAACGCCATGCGCTGGCCGGCCCGGCAGCGCGAGACCGTCCACTTCGAGGCGATCTACCGGCACCACCCCCTCTTCACCTCCTCCGGCGCCTTCCACTACTGGTCGCAGGGGCAGGCCGACTACCCCTCGACGATCGAGGGAGGCGACGTCCTGGTCATCGGCAACGGCGCCGTGCTGATCGGGATGAGCGAGCGCACCACCCCGCAGGCCGTGGAGATGCTGGCGCGCGGACTGTTCGCCGCCGGGTCGGCGACCACCATCGTGGCGCTGGACATGCCCAAGCGGCGGGCCTTCATGCACCTGGACACGGTGATGACGATGGTGGCCGCAGATACGTTCACTCAGTACGCGGGACTGGGCATGCTGCGCTCCTACACGATCGAGCCGGGATCCGAGGCGAGCGAACTCAAGGTGACCGACCACCCGCCGGAGCACATGCACCGGGCCATCGCCGCCGCGCTCGGACTGGACTCGATCAAGGTGCTGACCGCCACCCAGGACGTGCACTCGGCGGAGCGGGAGCAGTGGGACGACGGCTGCAACGTGCTGGCGGTGGAGCCGGGGGTCGTGATCGCGTACGAGCGCAACGTCACCACCAACACCCATCTGCGGCGGGAGGGCATCGAGGTGATCGAGATCCCGGGCAGCGAGCTCGGGCGGGGGCGGGGCGGGCCGCGCTGCATGAGCTGCCCGGTGGAGCGGGACCCGGTCTGACGTCTGCCGGAGGGCGGCGGGGGCGGTGACCTGCCGGGGGGTGCGCCGTACATCGATGCGGCTGTATATCAATGCGGAGGATCGTATAGACTTCCAGCATCCCCTGTCAGTGTCACCCTGGAGTGTCCCCATGGCCACCGAACTCGTCGGCCGCAGTTTCCTCAAGGAGCTCGACTTCACCGCCGCCGAGTTCCGCGGCCTGATCGAACTCGCCGCCGCCCTCAAGGCCGCCAAGCGGGCCGGGACCGAGCGGCGCCTGCTCCAGGGGCGCAACATCGCGCTGATCTTCGAGAAGACCTCCACCCGCACCCGCTGTGCCTTCGAGGTCGCCGCCGCGGACCAGGGCGCCCACACCACCTACCTGGACCCCACCGGATCCCAGATGGGACACAAGGAGTCCGTCAAGGACACCGCCCGGGTGCTCGGCCGGATGTTCGACGGGATCGAGTACCGGGGCGACAGCCAGGAGATCGTCGAGGAACTCGCCGCGTACTCCGGCGTGCCCGTCTTCAACGGCCTCACCGACGACTGGCACCCCACCCAGATGTTGGCCGACGTGCTCACCATGACCGAGCACTGTGCCAAGCCGCTGGAGCGGATCACCTTCGCCTACCTCGGCGACGCCCGCTTCAACATGGGCAACTCCTACCTGGTGACCGGCGCGCTGCTGGGCATGGACGTGCGGATCGTCGCGCCCCGCGCCTACTGGCCCGCCGAGTCGGTGGTGGCCGCGGCCCGCGACCTCGCGGCGCGCAGCGGCGCCCGGATCACCCTCACCGAGGAGATCGCCGAGGGCGTGGCGCAGGCCGACTTCGTCGTGACCGACATCTGGGTGTCCATGGGCGAGCCCAAGGAGGTCTGGGACGAGCGGATCGCGGCCCTGGCCCCGTACGCGGTGACGATGGACGTGCTGCGCGCCACCGGGAACCCGGACGTGCGGTTCCTGCACTGCCTGCCGGCCTTCCATGACCTCGGGACGGCGGTGGCGCGGGAGATCCACGAGCGGCACGGGCTGGAGTCCCTGGAGGTGACGGACGAGGTGTTCGAGTCCGAGCACTCCGTGGTCTTCGACGAGGCCGAGAACCGCCTGCACACCATCAAGGCCGTGCTGGTCGCGACGCTGGCCAAGCCGGGAGCGGATCTCCCCGCATAGTCATGCGGATCGCGGATCGCGGATCGCGGATCGCGGATCGCGGATCGCGGGTCGTGGGTCGTGGATCGCTGGGCCCGGGTCGCGGGACCCGGGTCGCACGGTTCCGGCCGTGTGCTTCCCGCGGGCCGCGCCGCCTCGTCACGCGTGCCGGCGCGCGGCCAGCGTGAACCACACCGCCTTGCCGTGCTCGGTGGGCCGGTGGCCGCAGGCGGAACTCAGCGTCCGGATCAGCAGCAGGCCCCGGCCGTGCTCCTGCCAGGGATCGGGGTGCGCGTCGTCCCGGCGGGTCACGAGATCGCCCGGGGGGCGGGGGTCGCCGTCGTGCACCTCGACCTGGCAGCCGTTCGCCAGCAGCTCCACGACCAGTTCGATCGGGGCCCGGCCCGCGGTGTGCTCGACGGCGTTGGCGACCAGCTCGGCGGTCAGCAGCTCCGCGGTGTCGCTGTCCGCGGACGGTTCGACGTCGGCGAGGGCGGTACGGACCAGGGCGCGCGCGAGGGGCACGGCGGCGGCCGTGTGCGGCAGGGCGATCCGCCAGGCGGATGGGTCGGGCAAGGCGGGGCTGTCCTTTTCCATGGGAGGCGGGCCGGGGGTGGGTAACTCCCGGTTTCAACGATACGAACCCGAAGTGTGGCCCCGTAGGGCACCCCGTCCGAAACGCGGGGGGACCAGTGCCACGGGCGGCGGGGACCTTCGGCGCGGGGCGCGGACACGCCCGCGTCGGGTGTCGCGTTTCTGTGACGGGAGTCACGGACCGGTGATACCGTCGGTCGGGTGAGCCCCTTCCTCGGTTCCACCTCAGCGACCGAACGGTGGCGCCACCTCCGGGTGACCCGGCAGGACGGCGTGGCCACCGTCACCCTCGACCGACCGGACAAGCTGAACGCGCTCACCTTCGGCGCCTACGCCGACCTGCGCGATCTGCTCGCCGAACTGTCCCGTGAACGCTCCGTGCGCGCCCTCGTACTGGGCGGCGAGGGGCGCGGCTTCTGCTCCGGCGGAGACGTGGACGAGATCATCGGCGCCACCCTCGCCATGGACACCGCCCAACTGCTCGACTTCAACCGGATGACCGGCCAGGTGGTCCGGGCCCTGCGCGAATGCCCGTTCCCGGTGATCGCCGCCGTCCACGGGGTGGCCGCCGGGGCCGGCGCCGTCCTCGCGCTCGCCTCCGACTTCCGCATCGCCGACCCCACCGCCCGCTTCGCCTTCCTCTTCACCCGCGTCGGCCTCTCCGGCGGCGACATGGGCGCCGCCTACCTGCTGCCCCGGGTCGTCGGCCTCGGCCACGCCACCCGGCTGCTGATGCTCGGAGAACCCGTACGCGCCCCCGAGGCCGAACGGATCGGCCTGCTCAGCGAGCTGACCGAGGAGGGCAAGGCCCACACCCGGGCCGCCGAACTCGCCGCCCACCTGGCCGCCGGCCCGGCCCTGGCCTACGCACAGACCAAGGCGTTGCTGACCGCCGAACTCGACATGCCGCTGGCCGCCTCGGTCGAGCTGGACGCCAACACCCAGGCACTGCTGATGAACGGCGCCGACTACGCCGAGTTCCACGCCGCCTTCACCGGCAAGCGCCCGCCGCAGTGGAAGGGCAGGTAGCCCCCGTGGCCGTCGAGAAGACCCTGAGGGTCGCCGTCGTGGGCGGCGGACCGGGCGGACTGTACGCGGCGGCGCTGCTGGCCCGGCAGGGTCACGCCGTGGAGCTCTGGGAGCGCAACGCCCCGGACGACACCTTCGGCTTCGGCGTGGTGCTCTCCGACGAGACCCTGGGCGGCATCGAACGGGCCGACGCGGTCGTCCACGCCGCCCTCGGCGCGGAGTTCGTCCGCTGGGACGACGTGGACGTCGTCCACCGCGGCCGGCTGCTGACCTCCGGCGGCCACGGCTTCGCCGCCCTCGGACGGCGCCGGCTCCTGGAGATCCTCCACGAGCGCTGCGCCGGCCTCGGGGTCCACCTCCGCTTTCGGGCCGAGGCACCGGACGCCCGGGAACTCGCGGCCTCCCACGACCTGGTGATCGCCGCCGACGGGGTGCACAGCGCGACCCGGGAGAGCGGCGCCGGGCACTACGGTCCGAGCGTCACGCCCGGCCGCTGCCGGTACGTCTGGCTGGCCGCCGACTTCGCCTTCGAGTCCTTCCGCTTCGAGATCGCGGAGACCGAACACGGGGTCATGCAACTGCACGCCTACCCCTACGCCGCCGACGCCTCCACCGTGATCGTCGAGATGCGGGAGGAGGTGTGGCGGGCGGCGGGCCTCGACCTCTGCGACGAGGACGAGTCGGCGGCCCGCTGCGCCAAGATCTTCAGCGAGGCCCTGCGCGGCCGACCCCTGCGCGGGAACCGCTCGACCTGGACCCGCTTCCACACCGTCGTCAACGCGCGCTGGTCCCAGGGCAACGTGGCCCTCCTCGGCGACGCGGCGCACACCGCGCACTTCTCCATCGGATCCGGTACCAAACTCGCCGTCGAGGACGCGCTGGCCCTCGCGGAGGCCGTGGCGGCCGAACCGGACGTACCGGCCGCGCTCGCCGCGTACGAGGCGGCCCGGCGGCCCGCGGTGGCCAGCACCCAACGCGCCGCGGCCGCCAGCATGCGCTGGTTCGAGGAGATCGCCGGGTACGTCGACCAGCCCGCCCGACAGTTCGCCTTCAACCTGCTGACCCGCAGCCGACGGGTGACCCACGACAACCTGCGGCTGCGCGACGCGCGGTTCACCGGCGCCGTGGAACGGGAATTCGGCTGCCCGGACGCGCACACCCCGCCGATGTTCACCCCGTTCACCCTGCGCGGACTCACCCTGCGCAACCGGGTCGTGGTCTCGCCGATGGACATGTACTCGGCGCCCGACGGGACCGGCGTGCCCGGCGACTTCCACCTGGTGCACCTCGGCTCCCGCGCCCTGGGCGGCGCCGGTCTGGTCATGACCGAGATGGTGTGCGTGAACGCCGAGGGCCGCATCACCCCCGGCTGCACCGGCCTGTACACCGCCGAACAGGCGGCCGGCTGGCGGCGGATCACGGACTTCGTGCACACCTCCGCGCCCGGCGTCGCCCTCGGCGTCCAACTCGGCCACTCCGGCCGCAAGGGATCGACCCGCCTGATGTGGGAGGGCATGGACGACCCCCTCCCCGAGGGCAACTGGCCCCTGGTCGCGGCCTCCGCCCTGCCCTACCGGCCGGGGATCTCCGCGGTTCCGCGCGCCCTGGACGCCGCCGACCTGCCGGCGATCCGCTCCGACTTCGCGGCGGCCGCCGTCCGGGCCGCCGACTGCGGCTTCGACCTGCTGGAACTGCACTGCGCGCACGGCTACCTGCTCTCCGGGTTCCTCTCCCCGCTCACCAACCACCGCACCGACGCCTACGGCGGGCCGCTGGAGAACCGGCTCCGCTTCCCGCTGGAGGTCTTCGACGCGGTCCGCGCGGTCTGGCCCGACGACCGCCCCATGACGGTCCGGCTCTCGGCCACCGACTGGGCCCCCGGAGGCACCACCGCCGAGCACGCCGAACGGATCGCCGCCGCCTTCGTCGCCCGCGGGGCGGACGCCATCGACGTCTCGACCGGCCAGGTCGTGGCGGACGAGGCCCCGGAGTACGGGCGCTCCTACCAGACCCCCTACGCCGACCGGATCCGCAACGCCCTCGGCGTCCCCGTCATCGCCGTCGGCGCGATCTCCTCCTGGGACGACGTCAACTCCCTGCTCCTCGCGGGCCGCGCCGACCTCTGCGCGGTCGGCCGCCCCCACCTGTACGACCCGCACTGGACCCTGCACGCGGCCGCCGACCAGGCGTACCAGGGCCCGGCCGCGCCCTGGCCGGCCCCCTACCGCGCCGGCAGCCGCACCCCCCCGACGGGCCGCGGCTGACCGGGGGCCCAGGCCCGGCTCTTCTGGATCTTGCAGGTCGAGCAGGATCCGAAGAAGTCGGCCCAGGTGGGTGCTGTCGGCGGGGTGCCGTAGCGTCGCAGACATGATCTCCGAGCCGACGGGCCGCGCCGCGGGCCCCTACGATGCAGCCTTCCTGCCGCGGCTGCGGATGTCCTTCCGGGCCGCGCCCGAGCCGGTCATGGAACCGGTGTCGAAGTTCGGCGGGCAGCCGGTCTGGCTGGATGCGCCGGCCTGGCCGGTGCATCCGCGTACGGGCGAGCCCCTGGTGTTCATCGGCCAGTTCCGGGTGCCGGGAGACGAGGTGCGCCTCGCGTACCTGTTTCTGCATGAGGAGGGCGTGGTCATGGGCGGCGACACCCCCGAGGACGGTGAGGCCGTCGTCCTGGTGCAGCCGGGTGGGCGGATACCGACCTTCGCGTCGATCGGCTCCCCCGACACACGGGGCAGGACCCTGTGGCGGTGGGGTCCGGACGACGAAGAGGTTCCCGTCGAATGGCTGACAGACCTGACTCCGGTGCCGCCAGAACTCGACGAGGCGGCGAACCAAGCCGCCGCCTGCTTCCGTCCTCGGCAGAACGGGGGGCCAAGAGCCGAGTTCCCCGAGGGGGAATGGCCGAGGGACTTTCTGGGGGGCGAGGCCATCTACCCCAACCACCAGGCTTCCGGTATCGACGACTCCTGGCTGTTCCTCTGCCAGTTCGAGGACCGGGGCGAGATGGAGGAGGACCCGTTCTTCCTCAACTTCGGCTACGGAAGCGGCTTCCTCTTCCTCAGCTCCGACCATCTCGAAGGCCGGTTCATGTGGGATTGCAGTTAGCCGTCTCTTTCGGATCCTGCCGGTCAAGCCCGCGTCGTCCGGCAAGATCCGAATAGAGACGGCCTAGTGCTGCACGAATCCCGCGCCGACGTCCCGCAGCCGGGCGTGCAGCTCGGCGAAGACCGCCGCCGCCCGGTCTCCGGGCCAGTCCGCCGGGAGCAGCTCGCGGGGCAGCCCCGGGTCGGCGTACGGGAGCCGCCGCCAGGTGTCCAGCGCGAGCAGGTAGCCCCGGTAGGCCTCCTCGGCGGTGGGGGCCGGGCCCGACTGGAGGGCCCGCAGGACCGGCTCGTGGAGGTCCAGGAACTCCTCGTGCTGCTTGGCGAGGGCGGCCAGGTCCCACCATCGGGCCACCGCCTCGGAGGTCGGGGCGAAACCCAGGTGCGCGCCGCGGAACAGTTCCACGTACGTCGTCAGGTGCAGCCGCTCCAGCGTCCGCCCGGTCTCCCCGTGCAGGTGCGCGGGCGCGATCCACACGCCGGGCGCGACCGAACCGAAGCCCAGCCGGGCCAGCCGGGAGCGCAGCAGGTGACGTTTGTGCCGCTCCTGCTCCGGCACGGAGAACACCGCGACCAGCCACTCCTCGGACAGGCGCGGGGATCCGTAGATCCGCCGGTCGCCGTCCTCGAGGAGCAGGTGGGCCTCCGGGGACAGCTCGTACCCGGCCGACCCGTCGGCGGCGCGCGCGGGCAGCAGGAAGCCGCGCCGCTTCAGCCGGGACACCGACGAGCGGACGGACGGCGCGTCCACGCCGGCCGCGCCCAGCAGGCGGATCAGCGCGGACACCGGGACGGCGCCCTCGAAGGCCCGCCCGTAGGCACCGTAGAACGTGACGATCAGGGATCGCGGAGTGTGCTGCTCGACCACGGGTTCACTCTAGTGCTGTGGCCGGAAAGGCTTGCCGGGGCGCGGTGTCCGGTGCGGTGCATCGCAAGGCGGAGCACCGCCGCTCGTACTGGACGTACTCGGGCGGTCCGACAACGCGCCGCGGTGCCGTGCCGGGCGCCGTGACACGGTGAACCATTCCGGTCACAGCGCTGGATCGCGCAGCCGGAACCGCTGAAGTTTCCCGGTCGCGGTCCGCGGGAGGGCGGGCAGGAAGACGAACGAGCGCGGGCACTTGTGCGGGGCCAGTTCCTCGCGCATGAAGGCCCGCAGCGCGTCCTCGGTGAGGACCGCGCCGTCCCGGGGGACGATGTACGCCACGACGATCTGCCCGCGGCGTTCGTCCGGCCGGCCGACCACGGCCGCCTCGGCCACGTCGGGGTGGCGCAGCAGGGCCTCCTCGACCTCCGGGCCGGCGATGTTGTAGCCCGAGGAGATGATCATGTCGTCGGCGCGGGCGACGTAACGGAAGTAGCCGTCCGCGTCGCGTACGTAGGTGTCGCCGGTCAGGTTCCAGCCGTCCCGTACGTAGTCCCGCTGCCGGGGGTCGGCCAGGTACCGGCAGCCCACCGGGCCGCGGACGGCCAGCAGCCCCGGCACGCCGTCCGGCACCGGCCGGTTGGCCGCGTCCACCACCCGGGCCTGCCAGCCGGGCACCACCCGGCCGGTCGCACCGGGCCGGACGTCCTCGTCGGCGGCCGAGATGAAGATGTGCAGCAGCTCCGTGGCACCGATCCCGTTGATGATCCGCAACCCGGTCCGCTCGTGCCACGCCCGCCAGGTGGCGGCGGGCAGGTTCTCGCCCGCGGAGACGCAGCGGCGCAGCGCGGAGAGGTCGTACGCGCCGGTGTCGTACGGACCCAGGGTGTCCAGCATCGACCGGTAGGCGGTGGGCGCGGTGAACAGGACGGTGACCCGGTGCTCGGCGAGCGCGGGCAGCAGCGCCCGCGGGGCCGCCCGCTCCAGCAGCAGTGCGCTGGCCCCCGCGCGCAGCGGGAAGACCACGAGCCCGCCGAGGCCGAAGGTGAACCCGAGCGGCGGACTGCCCGCGAACACGTCGTCGGGTCGGGGACGCAGCACATGGCGGGAGAAGGTGTCCGCCACGGCGAGCAGGTCCCGGTGGAAGTGCATGCAGCCCTTGGGGCGCCCGGTGGTGCCGGAGGTGAAGGCGATCAGGGCCACGTCGTCCGCGGAGGTCTCGACGGGCTCGAAGGGCTCCGGATGTCCCTGGGCGAGCCGCAGCAGGTCGTCGGGGGCCTCACCGCCGTACGGGGTGACGCGCAGCCCGGGCACCTCGGCCTTCACCAGGTCGTCCAGCGCGTCCACGTGGCACAGCGCGTGTCCGACCCGGGCCATCGCGCACACCGTGGCCAGTTCCTGGGACCGCTGCCCGGCCAGTACGGTCACGGCCACCGCGCCCGCCCGCATCACCGCCAGCCAGCAGGCGGCGAGCCACGGCCCGGTGGGTCCGCGCAGCAGCACCCGGTTGCCGGGCACCACCCCGAGGTCGGCCGTGAGGACGTGGGCGATCCGGTCGACGCGCTCGCGCAGTTCCCCGTACGACCACACCGCGCCGGCTCCGTCACGGAAGGCCGGGCGGTCCGGCCCGAACCGGGCGATCGTGGCGTCGAGCAGTTCGGCGCCGCAGTTCAGCCGGTCCGGGTAGGCCAGCTCGGGCAACTCGAAGAGCAGGTGCGGCCAGGCGTCCGCGGCCGGCAGATGGTCACGGGCAAAGGTGTCGACGTGAGCGGAAGGCATGAGCTCCAAGGCGGGTTCGCCCCCTTGCGACGGTCCGGCCCCGGTGTGGGGGCCGGCCCCTGCTGTATGGAACCGAATGTATGGAACCGAACGGGGTGGAGCTGTCCGTGCGTGGGCAACACGAGCGTATCGTGATGGTGACGACAGTCAACAGGACGCGATAGATGCGGGGACATTCGGATGACCGGATTCGCGCTCGAAGCGGAAGACGAGCAATGGTGCGGGCGGTTGCGCGCACTGTCGACCGAGCGGCTGAGGCCGTTGGCCGAGAAGGGGGAGGCGGGCCGGGTGAACCGCCCGCTGCTCGCGGCACTGGGCGAAGAGGGCCTGCTGGAGCGGGTGTTCACCTCCGGCGCCCTCCACCTGTGCCTGTTGCGGGAATCCCTCGCCTACGGCTGTACGGAGGCGGAGACGGCGCTCGCCCTCCAGGGGCTGGGCGCACACCCGGTGCTGAGCGCCGGCAGCCCGTCCCAGCGGGAGCGCTGGCTGCCCGGAGTGCGGGAGGGCCGGCTCGTGGCGGCGTTCGCGCTCAGCGAGCCGGGGGCCGGCTCGGACGCGGCCGCGCTGACCCTGGCCGCCGATCGGGACGGCGAGGGATGGCGGCTGCGCGGGGAGAAGCGCTGGATCTCCAACGCCCCGGAGGCGGATTTCTACACCGTCTTCGCCCGAACGGGTGAGGGTTCGGGTTCCAGGGGGATCACGGCCTTCCTGGTGCCCGCCGACCGGCCCGGCCTGACGGGCGAGGCCCTGGAGATGCTGTCCCCGCACCCGATCGGCGCGCTGGCCTTCGACGGGGTGCCGGTCGGGCCGCAAGACGTGCTGGGGGAGCCGGGGCGCGGCTTCCGGGTCGCGATGGACACCTTGAACCGGTTCCGGCCGAGCGTCGGCGCCTTCGCCGTCGGCATGGCGCGGGCGGCGCTCGACGCGACGCTGGCGCACACGGCGGGCCGGACCGCCTTCGGCGGGGTCCTCGCCGACCTCCAGGCGGTCGCGCACCGGGTGGCGGAGATGGCGACCCGCGTGGAGGCGGCCCGCCTGCTGGTCTACGCGGCCGCCGGCGCCTACGACAGCGGCTCGCCCGAGGTCCCGCGACGGGCGGCCATGGCGAAGCTGCTGGCCACCGAGACCGCCCAGTACGTGGTGGACCACGCGGTCCAACTGCACGGGGCCGTCGCCCTCCAGCGGGGGCACCTGTTGGAACACCTGTACCGGGAGGTGCGGGCGCCGCGGATCTACGAGGGGGCGAGCGAGGTGCAGCGCACGATCATCGCGAAGGAGCTCTACCGGGAGGTGGCGGGATGAGCCTGGAACGCCACAACCCGCATGAGCTTTCCCCGGCGACCGGCTTCTCGCACGCCGTGGCCATGACGGGCGGCCGCCTCGTCTTCCTGGCGGGCCAGACCGCGCTGGACGGTTCCGGCAAGGTCGTGGGCGAGAGCCTGCCGGAACAGTTCGAGCGGGCGCTGTCCAACCTGTTGGCGGCCCTGGCCGCGACCGGCGGTACCCCCGGGGGGTTGGCCCGGGTCACCGTCTACGCGGTGGACGTGGCCTCGTACCGGGAGCACGCCGGTGAACTGGGCCGCATCTGGCGCCGGTTGGCCGGGCGGGACTATCCGGCGATGGCCGTCGTCGGCGTGGTCCGGCTCTGGGACGAGGAGGCGCTGGTCGAACTCGACGGCATCGCCGTCCTGCCGTGATTTTGACAGCGGCCCGAAGCCGGGGGAGTGTGGTTAAGACCGTTTTGGCATGCTTCGCCACCAACACTCGGAGGTGCATGGACATGCGCCGTGGGTTCGTTGCGGCAGCCGTGACAGGGGCGGCCGGGCTCACGCTCGGTCTGATGCCCGTCAGTGGCGCCTTCGCTACAGGTCTTCCGACAAGTCTTCCGCAGGCCGACTGGTGTTCCGACTCGCGCTACGGCGAGTGGTCCGCCTGCTGCGACCCCGCGCGCGGCAACTACCGGCCGGGCTGGTGCTGGGACAACGGCGGGCGCAACGATTCCAACTGGCGCGATGCCAGTTGGAACGACCCGAACTGGAACAACTGGAACAACTGGAGCAACTGGAACGACGGCAACTGGAACGACGGCGGCTGGCGCGACGGCGGCTGGAACGACGACTGGCACGACGGCGGCCACGGGTACGACGGCTACCAGGGCAACTGGCACGACGGCGGCTACCGGAACGACTGGAACCACTGACCGCCGCCCGTCCCCCGCCCGGTGACCGGGCCCCCGCTCACCCCGCCAGAAGGCGGCCCATCCACTCCTCGACGTCCGCCACGGACCTCGGCAGGGCGCCCGACATGAGTCGGGCGCCCTTCGCCGTGACCACCAGGTCGTCCTCGATGCGCACGCCGATGCCGCGCAGCTCCGCCGGCAGGGTCTCGTCGTCGGGCTGGAAGTACAGCCCCGGCTCCACCGTGAGCACCTGCCCCTCCTCCAGCGTGCCGTCCAGGTAGGTCTCGGCCCGCGCCTTCGCGCAGTCGTGGACGTCCAGCCCCAGCATGTGCCCGCTGCCGCACAGGGTGTAGCGCCGGTGCAGGTCGCCCGCCGCGTTCTTCAGGACGCCCCACTCGGCGAGCCCCTCCGCGATCACCCGCATCGCGGCCCGGTGGAAGTCGCGGAAGCCCGCGCCGGGGCGCAGCGCCGCCATCCCGGCGTCCTGCGCGGCCAGGACCAGTTCGTACACCTGCCGCTGCACCGGCGAGAACCGTCCCGACAGGGGGAGGGTGCGGGTGATGTCCGCCGTGTAGAGGGTGTCCGTCTCGACGCCCGCGTCCAGCAGCAGCAGTTCGTCGCGGTTCAAGCGGCCGTCGTTGCGGATCCAGTGCAGGACGCAGGCGTGGGCGCCGGACGCGGCGATCGTCTCGTAGCCGGTGCCGTTCCCCTCGGCCCGGGCGCGCAGGCCGAAGACCCCCTCGATCCAGCGTTCCCCGCGCGGATGGGCCAGCGCGCGCGGCAGTGCCCGTACGACGTCCTCGAACCCGGCCGTGGTGTGGTCCACCGCCCGTTGCAACTGCTCGACCTCCCAGGCGTCCTTGACCAGGCGCAACTCCGACAGCGCGGCGGCGAGTTCGGGGTCGGAGGAGGCGTTGCGGGCCGGCGGTGAGCCGAGCGTGTCCAGGTGGGCGCAGCGCAGGCCGGTGAGTCGCTCGGTCTCCGTCAGGTCCGGGCGGCGCCCCACCCAGAACTCCCCGTACCGGCGGTCCCGGTAGAACTCCTCGTTTCCGTCGGCCCGCGGCGATCGGGGCCGCAGGTACAGCACGGCCTCGTGCCCGTGCGCACCGGAGGGTTCCAGCACCAGGACGTGACCCACCTGGTCCTCGCCGGTCAGGCCGGTCAGCCAGGCGTACGCGCTGTGCGGCCGGAAGCGGTGGTCGCAGTCGTTGGAGCGGACCTTCAACTCGCCCGCCGGGACGATCAGTCGCTCGCCCGGGAAGCGCGCGGAGAGGCGGGCGCGACGGGCCGGGGTGACGGCGGACGCCGGCGCCGGGCCCCGGTCGGGGAGCGGGGTGGCGGTCCAGTCGGCGGCCATGAAGCGGGACAACTCCGGCGAGACGGGCAGGTCGTGGCTGCCGATGTGGAGGCCGGAGGGGGTGTCGGTCACGGGGGCTCCCTGAAGAAGAAGCGAACTGGTGGTCGCACAGGTCTTGTCAGTGCAATTTCACATTACTATGTTACAGCTCACACCGCGGCACGTTAATCCCCGTCAAACGCCGTGTGACGCAGGGCAGTTCACCGCAGGCAGTTCGCGCACCACTTCCCCCACCTCCCCTCCCCACCAGGAGTTCTCGGTGTCCCAGCACAGAGCTGTGCGTACGTCCCTCCTCTCGGCCGCCGTCGCGGTCACGCTCCTCGCCTCGGCCGGGCAGGCCGTGACCCGGGCGGCCGAGAACGGCGCGACGGTTCCCGCGACCTTCGCGGCCGGCGCCCCCGCCGCAGGCGCCCCCGGCGTCGGCGCGCCGAACCCCTTCGACGAGGTCGACCGCCTCGCCGATGCCCGGGAGCCCGTACCGGCCCCCGCCACCGCCCCCGGCGGCCTCGCCGTCGACAAGGGCGCGATCCCCGGGGTCGCGCGCCCCGTCGCGAAGGCCCTCGACGCGGCCTCGGCCTCGGCCGGCGAGCGCTCGGAGAAGAACCGCAAGGCGGCCACCGCCCAGGCCGCGCCCACCACCCGGAACCAGGCCGTGGCCGTTCCCTGCACCCTCGACGGGATCACCGGCCTCTCGCCGGAACGTTTCGCCGACTTCCTCGGCGACCCGGCCGTCCTCGCCGACGGCTGTCTGCGCGGCCTCATCTGGACCTGGGACGCCCGCCTCGCGCCCGTCATGTCGGACGCCCACGTCCAGGCCGTCTCCCGCCGGATATCCGCGGCGGCCGCCGCCCACGACGGCCGCAACTCCTCGCACCTGGAGGAGATGTTCACCTACCTGCACGCCGTCGCCTACCACGACTACTCCCGCGACGAGATCGACGTCACCGACGCCCCGACCGTCGACGCCATGCGCCGCGCCGTCGCGGACTTCGGCGCCGCCGCCCACACCTTCGACGCCACGCAGACCAACGCCCGCACCCTGCGCGAGGCCCTCTACGCGGCGAGCGCCCCCGGCCTGCGACAGCACCAACTCGGCCTGATCAAGAAGGTGCTCGCCACCATGGACGCGGCCCACCCCGCGACCAACCAGGACGCCTCATGGGGCGGCGCGGCCCTCGCGGCGCTCTCCGTCAACTACCTCGGCGTCTACCCGGGCAACCAGGACGCCGCCTTCCAGGCCGCAGTCTCCGCCGACCCGGCCTACCGCGCCGCGTTCAAGGCCTTCGGCGGCCACGTCCACCTCAAGGGCGGCGGCAACGCGTGGGTGGCCCGCGACGCGCTCGGCGAGTACGGCCGCTTCGGCCAGATCGACGCCCTCAGGAGCCAGGTCGTCGCCGACCTCGGCGCCCTGCTGGAACCGGTCCGGTCCGGCTTCGGCAACGGCAGCGAGCAGTGGGCCAAGATCGTCTCCTGGCTCAACTTCTACGAGGCGTGCAAGCCGTACGGGGTGTGCAAGGAGGACATCGAGAAGCAGCTCTTCCCCTACACGTACTCCTACGACAACGGCGCCATCAAGGTCCGCACCGCCCTCGACCGGGCCACGGTCGACCAGCTCTACTACGCGAGCAAGCAGGTCAAGTCCCAGTACCACCGGGTGCTCGGCACCGAGCAGCCGCTCGCCGGCGACCCCAACACCACGCTGAACATCGTGCTGTACGCCTCCCGCGCCGACTACGAGAACTACCACCCCATCCTCACCGGCTACGGCACCAACAACGGCGGCATCTACATCGAGAACGGCGCCACCTTCTACACCTACCAGCGCCGCGTCCCCCAGGACTCCTCCCTCACGCTGGAGGAGCTGTTCCGCCACGAGTACACCCACTACCTCAACGGCCGCTACGCCGTCCCCGGGTTCTTCGGCGAGGGCCCCTGGTACGAGGGCGACCGCACGACCGCCATGGACGAGGGCACGGCCGAGTTCTTCGACGGAGCCACCCGGGACAACGGCATCGCCGTGCGCAAGTCCCTGGTCAAGAGCGTCATCGCCGACACGGCGGGCGGCGGCCCCCGGATGACCGTGGAGCAACTCCTCAACGCCACCTACGACGGCGACGGCTTCCGCTTCTACAGCTACGCCGGCACCTTCTTCGAGTTCCTGTGGACCGAGAAGCCCATGCTGCTGCGCGAGATGTACACCCACCTTCGGGGCGACGACGTCGCCGCGTACGACGCCTGGCGCCACCGCACCGGCGCCGACACCTACCTCCAGCGCGACTACAACCGCTTCCTGGACGCGCAGATCGCCAAGGTGGACCGGCTGTACGTGCCGAACACCACCTTCACCGCCAACGACCGGCTGCGCGACTCCGCGCTCGCCTCGGTGAAGTCCACCTTCGCGACGGCCACGTACAACACCCCGGACTGCGTGGAGAACGGCGAGCCCGGCAAGCGCCGGTTCACGTGCACCGGCCGGATCACCGCGAACCTGAAGAACTGGCGCAACGACGACCAGAACTTCAAGGACATGTCCGAGACGGTGGACTACTTCCTCCTCGACCGGGCGGGCGCGGCCTCCAACAACCTGGCCGACATGAACTGCTCCTTCGGCCCGGTGGAGATCTGGACCAACAAGGTGGCGGGGACCTCCCCCTACAGCTGTGAGGGACCGCTGCGCGACTGACCGACGCCGGTGGCCGGTCCCGTCGTGAACGGGGGGCGGGACCGGCCCCGGAGTGCCTAGGCACCCTATAAAGAATGTGACATATTACTGCCGTGCCCCAGAGACACTCCCTGGACGTCGTCGTCATCGGCGCCGGCGTCGTCGGCGCCGCGTGCGCGTACCACGCCGGCCGCGCCGGACTCTCCGTGGCCGTCGTGGACCGCGGCCCCGTGGCCGGGGGCACCACCGGCGCCGGCGAGGGCAACCTGCTCGTCTCCGACAAGGAGGCCGGGCCCGAACTCGACCTGGCCCTGCTGTCGGCGAGGCTGTGGCGCGAACTCGCCGAGGTCCTCCCGCAGGCCGTGGAGTACGAGGCCAAGGGCGGACTGGTCGTCGCACCGGACGACACCACGATGAAGGCCCTGCGCGCCTTCGCCCGGGGCCAGCGCGGCGCGGGCGTCGACGCCGTCGAGGTGGGACCGGGGGAGCTGCGCGAGCTGGAACCCCATCTGGCCCCGGGGCAGGCGGGCGGCTTCCACTACCCGCAGGACGCCCAGGTCCACCCCGCGCAGGCGGCGGCGCGACTGCTCGCCGCCTCCGGCGCCCGGGTCCACCTCGGGGAAGAGGTCACCGGGCTCCTCACCGAGGGCGGCCGGGTGTGCGGGGTGCGCACCGGTCGCCGGGAGCTGCGGGCGCCGGCCGTCGTCAACGCCGCCGGGACCTGGGGCGGGAGGATCGCCGAACTCGCCGGAACCACCCTGCCGGTGCTGCCGCGCCGCGGTTTCGTCCTGGTGACGGAGCCGCTGCCGAGGGTGGTCCGGCACAAGGTGTACGCCGCCGACTACATCGCGGACGTGGCCAGCGGCTCCGCGGCCCTCCAGTCCTCGGCGGTCGTCGAGGGCACCCCCTCGGGGCCGGTGCTCATCGGGGCGACCCGGGAACGGGTCGGCTTCGAACGGGGCCTGTCCACGCGGGCGCTGCGCCGGCTCGCCGCGCAGGCGGCCGTGCTGTTCCCGGTACTGGCCGACGTACGGGTGCTGCGCACCTACCACGGCTTCCGGCCCTACCTGCCCGACCACCTCCCGGCGATCGGCCCCGACCCCCGGGCCCCCGGGCTGCTGCACGCCTGCGGCCACGAGGGCGCCGGCATCGGCCTGGCGCCGGCCACCGGGCTGCTGATCGCCGCGGCCCTCACCGGGACCGAACCCCCGCTGGACCCGCGTCCGTTCCGCCCGGACCGGTTCGGCCCCCCGGCCACCGGCGAACCGAAGGAGACCAGGCGATGACCGGCCCCACCGACCCCGAGCGCCCACCGCGCGGCCCCCTGCGCCGGCTGCTTCGCGGACCCGCCCGGTCGCCCCGCGACCTGGTCGGCGGCGCGCCCCGGGCCACGTACGTCCTGCGCTTCGACGGCCGCGAACTGCCCGCGAGCGCGGGCCAGAGCATCGCCGCCGCCCTCTGGGGCGCGGGCGTCCTCGCCTGGCGCACCACCCGCGAGAACGGTGCGCCGCGCGGGGTGTTCTGCGGGATCGGGAGCTGCCACGACTGCCTCGTCACCGTCAACGGGAGCCCGAACCGGCGCGCATGCCTGACCCCGGCCCGCCCCGGGGACACCGTCACCACCCAGGAAGGGACCGGCCGTGGCGAACTCGGCGTCTGACGGCGCGCCCCGCGACCTCGCCGTCGTCGGCGCGGGCCCCGCCGGGCTCGCCGCCGCCGTCGCGGCAGCCGACCTCGGGCTGCGCGTCACCCTGTTGGACGCGGGGGAGCGGCCGGGCGGCCAGTACTACCGGCGTCCCGCGCCCGCGCTCGGCGCGGCCCGCCCCGAGGTCCTGCACCACGACTGGGCCGCGTTCGCCACCCGCGAGGCCGCCCTGAGCGCCCACGTGTCGGCGGGCCGGATCACCCACCTCCCGCTCCACCACGTGTGGACCGTCGTCCCGGACGGCGCCGAGCTGCTGCTGCACGCCGTCGCCGGACCCGAGGAAGAGGCCGTCGCCGTACGGGCCCGCGCCGTGCTCCTGGCCACCGGCGCCTTCGAGCGTCAACTGCCCTTCCCCGGCTGGACGCTGCCCGGGGTGATCGGGGCCGGCGGTGCGCAGGCCATGCTCAAGGGCGGGCTCGTGCTGCCGGGCCGGCGGATCGTCGTCGCCGGGAGCGGGCCGCTGCTGCTCGCCGTGGCCGGTTCCCTCGCGGCGGCCGGCGCCACCGTCCCGGCGGTGGTGGAGGCCGCCGCGTACACCGGGTACGCCGGCCGGCTCCCCGCGCTGCTGCGCAACCCCGGCAAGCTCGGCGAGGCCGCCACGTACGGCGGGGCCCTGATGCGGCACGGGATCCGCCTGCTCACCCGGCACGCCGTCACCGAGGCCCACGGCGCCGACCGGGTCGAGGCGGTGACCGTGGCCCGACTCGACCGGCAGTGGCGGCCCGTGCCCGGCACCGCCCGGCGCGTCCCCTGCGACGCCCTCGCCGTGGGCCACGGGCTGGTGCCGCAACTGGAACTGGCCACCGCTCTGGGCTGCGCCACCCGACTCGGGGCGGACGGCGTTGTCGCCCTGGAGGTGGACGCGCGTCAGCGGACCTCCGTGCCGGGCGTCTGGTCGGCGGGGGAGACCGGTGGCGTCGGCGGAGCCCGACTGGCCCTGGTGGAAGGGGAGATCGCGGCCCACGCGATCGCCGGCCGGCCCGTCCCCGGCGCCCTCGGCCGCCGGCGTGCGCGGCTGCGCGCGTTCGCCGAGGCGATGGGCGCCGCCCACCGTCCGGGGGCGGGGTGGACCGGATGGCTGCGGGAGGACACCGAGGTGTGCCGCTGCGAGGAGGTCCCCGTCGGCCCGATCCGCGAGGCGGTCCGCGACCTCGGTGCGCGGGACGCCCGAACCGTCAAACTGCTCACCCGGGCGGGGATGGGCTGGTGTCAGGGCCGGATGTGCGGCCCGGCCGTCGCCGCCCTCGCGGGGCGGGACCCGGACCCGGACCGCAGGCCGCTGTCCTGTCCGGTCCCGCTGCGCCGGCTCGCCGAACTGCCCGACAAGGAAGGGTGATCGACCCCGATCCGCGATCCCGGACCCTTGTGGGCTTCCTGCGCCCACTAGTAAAATGTCACACACCACTCTAGGGAGCTCTCATGACCCACGCGCACACCCCCGCGCCCGCCCGCACCCGCCCCTGGCACGGAATCATGGTCGCCACCGCACTGCCCCTGCGCGAGGACCTGACCGTCGACCACGACGCCTACGCCGAACACGTGGCCTGGCTGATCGCCAACGGCTGTGACGGCGTCGTCCCCAACGGCTCCCTCGGGGAGTACCAGACCCTCACCGACGAGGAGCGGGCCCGGGTCGTCCGTACGGCCGTCGAGGCGGCCGGCGACGGCGAGCGGGTCATGCCCGGCGTCGCCGCCTACGGCAGCGCCGAGGCCCGCCGCTGGGCCGACCAGGCCGCCGAGGCGGGCGCGGGCTCCGTCCTGCTGCTGCCCCCCAACGCCTACCGCGCCGACGAGCGGGCCGTACGGGAGCACTACGCCCAGGTCGCCCGCGCGGGCCTGCCCGTCGTGGCCTACAACAACCCCATCGACACCAAGGTGGACCTGACCCCGGCCCTGCTGGCCCGGCTGCACGCCGACGGCAGCATCGTCGCCGTCAAGGAGTTCTCCGGCGACGTCCGCCGCGCCTACGAGATCGCGGAACTCGCCCCCGGACTCGACCTCCTCGTCGGAGCCGACGACGTGCTCCTCGAACTCGCCCTCGCCGGAGCCGTCGGCTGGATCGCCGGCTACCCCAACGCCCTGCCCCGCTCCTGCGCCACCCTCTACCGGGCCGCCGTCGCGGGCGACCTCGACACCGCACTGCCCCTCTACAAGTCCCTGCACAGTCTGCTGCGCTGGGACTCCAAGACCGAGTTCGTCCAGGCCATCAAACTCTCCATGGACCTGGCCGGCCGCCCCGGCGGAGCCACCCGCCCGCCCCGCTTCCCGCTGACCGGCGAGACCGAGGCGGCGGTCCGGGCCGCCACCGAGAAGGCCCTCGCCGAAGGCCTCAACTAGCCCCGCCGGGAGTCCACATGCGTACACGACACATCTACCACGCGGTCGATTCGCACACCGAGGGCATGCCGACCCGGGTGATCACCGGCGGTGTCGGGGTGATCCCCGGAGCCACCATGGCGCAGAAGCGACTGCACTTCATCGAGCACCTCGACCACGTCCGCACGCTGCTCATGTACGAGCCGCGCGGACACTCCGCGATGAGCGGCGCCATCCTGCAACCCCCCACCCGACCCGACGCCGACTTCGGCGTGCTCTACATCGAGGTGTCGGGCCTGCTCCCCATGTGCGGACACGGCACCATCGGGGTGGCCACGGTGCTCGTCGAGACCGGCATGGTGCCGGTCGTCGAACCGGTCACCACCGTCCGCCTCGACACCCCGGCCGGGCTGGTGAGCGTGGACGTCCGGGTCGAGGACGGCGCCGCCCTGTCCGCCACCTTCACCAACGTCCCCGCCTTCGCCGTCGCCCTCGACCGCAAGGTCGAGGTCCCCGGCTTCGGCACCGTCACCCACGACCTCGCCTACGGCGGCAACTTCTACGCCTTCGTCGAACTCGACGCCCTCGGACTGCCCTTCGACCGTGCCCGCGGCGACGAACTGCTCGCCGCCGGACTCGCCGTCATGGACGCCGTCAACGCCTCGGACGACCGGCCCGTCCACCCCGAGGACCCCTCCATCGCCGGCGTCAAACACGTCTACCTCGCCGCCCCCGGATCCGACGCCCGCCGCTCCCGGCACGCCATGGCCATCCACCCCGGCTGGTTCGACCGCTCGCCCTGCGGTACGGGCACCAGCGCGCGCATGGCCCAACTGCACGCCCGCGGCCTGCTGGAACAGGGCGCGGACTTCGTCAACGAGTCCTTCATCGGCACCGAGTTCACCGGCCGGCTGATCGGGGAGACCACCGTCGGCGGACTCCCGGCGGTCGTCCCCACCGTCACCGGCAGGGCGTGGATCACGGGCACCGCCCAGTACTTCCTCGACCCGTCCGACCCCTTCCCCGGAGGGTTCCTCCTGTGACCACCGCGCCCCGCCCGGTCCACGCCGTCGACTACCACACCGCCGGCGAACCCTTCCGCGTCGTCTGTGACGGCCTCCCCCCGATCCCCGGGGACACCGTCGCCGAGCGCTGCGCCACCGCCATCGGGCCCGGCGGCTCCGGGACGGCCCCACGCCGGGGCCCGCTGGACGAGGTACGGCGTCTGCTGGTGCGCGAACCGCGCGGCCACGCGGGCATGTACGGCGGGTTCGTGGTGCCCCCGGACGACGACGGCGCCCACTTCGGGGTGCTGTTCTGGCACAAGGACGGCTACTCCACGGCCTGCGGGCACGGCGCCATGGCCCTCGGCGCCTGGGCCGTGGACAGCGGCCGGGTCCCCGCCCCGGACACCGGTGACGCGCACGTCCGCATCGACGTGCCCTCCGGACGGGTCGCCGTCACCGTGCACCGCGAGGCGGCCCGCACCACCGGGATCACCTTCCGCAACGTCCCGGCCCGGATCGGCGCCCGCAAGGTCCCGGTGGCCACCACCCTGGGCCCGGTCGAGGTGGACCTCGCGCACGCCGGCGCCTGCTACGCCACCGTCCGGGCACGCGACCTCGGGCTGGACGTCTCCCGCGCGGCGCTGCCCGAACTGGTCCGCGCCGGAAGGGAGATCAGAGCCGCCCTCGCCGGCCACCCCGGTACCTGGCACCCCGACGGACCGCTGCTCTCCGGGGTGTACGGGGTGATCCTCCACGAGGAGCTGCCGGACACCCCCCGCGGACCGCACCAGCGCAACGTCACCGTCTTCGCAGACGGGCAGGTCGACCGCTCGCCCTGCGGCTCCGGGACCTCCGCCCGGCTCGCGCTGCTGGCCGAGGACGGGCGGCTGCGCCCGGGGGAGGAACTGCTCCACGAATCGGTCCTGGGAACGCGGTTCACCGGCCGGCTGCTGCCCGGGACCGCACCCGACGCGCCGGTCACCGAGGTCACCGGCACCGCCCACCGCACCGGCGAGCACACCTTCACCCTCGACCCGCACGACGACCTGGGCACCGGGTTCCTGCTGTGATCCCCCAGTGGCCCGCCGCGCGGATGGCCGCGCTCCTCACCCCGACCGAGGCGGCGGACGCCCTCGCCGACGCGCTGCGGGCCGGGCTCGACCCCGAGACCTGCCCGCCCCGCACCGCCCTGCCCGTGCCCGGCGGGGAACTGCTGCTGATGCCGGCCGCGTTCGGGGGGTACGCCGGCGTGAAGGTCGCCGGGGTGGCCCCCGGGAACCCCGCCCGCGGCCTGCCCCGGATCACCGGCTCGTACCTGCTCCTCGACGGGCCCACGCTGAGCCCGCTCGCCCTCTTCGACGGCGCCGCCCTGACCGCCCTGCGCACCCCGGCGGTGTCGGCGCTCGCGCTGCGCCACCTGGCCCGGGGGGAGAATCCATCGCGCATGGTCCTCTTCGGGTCGGGGCCGCAGGCGTACGGACACCTCGAAGCCGTCCTCGCCGAACGGGGGACGGCGGACGTCGTGGTGGTGGCCCGCGACCCGGCCGGCGCCGGGAAACTGGTCGCGCACGCCCGCGCCCTCGGCGCCGCGGCCCGCACGGGCACGGCGTCCGCGGTGGCGGAGGCCGACCTGATCGTCTGCTGCACCACGGCCCGCGCACCCCTCTTCGACGGCCGGCTCGTCGCCCCGGGCGCCACCGTCGTCGCCGTGGGCTCCCACGAGCCGGACGCCCGGGAGACCGACAGCGCCCTGGTACGGCGCGCGGTCGTGTACGTGGAGGCGCGTGCGGCGGCCCTGCGTGAGGCGGGGGACCTGCTGATCCCGGAGGCGGAAGGCCTCCTGGGGCCAGGCCACGTCGCGGGCACCCTGGCCGACCTGGTCGCCGGACGCGTCCCGCCGCCGGGGCGGGCGGATGCCCCGCGACTCTTCAAGAGTGTGGGCATGGCCTGGGAGGATCTCGCCGTGGCGGTCGCCCTGTTCCGGGCCGCCGGGGCAAGCCGCGCAACGTGACATTGTACGCTGGCCTCTGCTCGCCGCTGGTGTAGTGGTCTCGGAGGAAAACGCAATGGGTGACCTGAAGCAGCACAGTCTCATCAAGGCCCAGGAACGACTTCGGGACCAGGTCGGCCATGCCCTGCGAGCAGCCCTGATAGCGGGTGAACTGCGCCCCGGGAGCGTGTACTCCGCCCCCGGCCTCGCCGCCGAGCTGGGCGTCTCGGCCACCCCCGTGCGCGAGGCCATGCTGGACCTGGCCCGCGAGGGGCTGGTGGAACCGGTCCGCAACAAGGGCTTCCGGATCACCGAGGTCAGCGAACGCGACCTCGACCAGTACACCGAACTCCGCACGATGATCGAGGTTCCGACCATCGGCCGGATCACCGAGATCGCCACCACCGAGCAGTTGGAGGCGCTGCGCCCCGTCGCGTTGGAGATCGTCACCAGCGCCCGGGAGCACAACCTCATCGGCTACCTGGAGGCGGACCGCCGCTTCCACCTGGGCCTGCTGGCCCTCTCCGGCAACGACCGCCTCGTCGAGACGGTCGGCGACCTGCGCAAGCGCTCCCGGCTCTACGGCCTGACCGGCCTCGACGAGGCCGGGAAGCTGGTCTCCTCCGCCGAGGAGCACATCGAGCTGCTCGACCTCATGATCAGCGGTGACGCCGAGGGCGCCCAGGCGTGCATGGTCCGCCACCTCGGCCACGTGCGTTCCCTCTGGGCGCAGGGCCGCGACGAGCCGGTGGGACGCACGCCGGGCCGGCTCGGCTCCGGCGTCTGAGACGGCCCCGTGCGGGCCGCCCGGCCCTGAGCGGCCCGGCGCCGTACGGTCCGGCCGCCTCCGGTCGACCCCCGCGCGGGCCGGTGCTCCGGGCCCGCGCGGGATCAGAGGCGTGAGCCGCCGCCGGTGACCCGGCTCCACAGGGAGCGGGTGGCGCCGAAGCCGCTCTCGTGCGCCCAGACGTGGGTGCAGGCCGGGCACTGGAGGTGGAGCAGGCTCCCGTTGTTGGAGAGCAGGTAGCGCCAGTGGGCGGAACAGGTCCGCCCCTGCCCGCACGGCGCGCAGTCGCGGTCGTCCGCGCAGCTCGGGCAGGGCACCCAGGCGCGGCGTCCGGGATCCGCCTGCGGGTCAAGCGGCAGCACGGCCGCCCCCGCGCGGGGAGAGCACGCCGGCGGCGACGAGCCGGTCGTGCACGCGCTGCTGCTCCTCGTCGAGGCCGGAGTACAGCAGGTCGTACGCGGCCTCCTCGCCGCGGAGCACCTCGACGGGATCCCAGTCGTCGCCGAGGGCGTCCAGGACGTGGGCCCGCCGGAGCACCTCGTGCGCGGTGAGATCGACGTCGAAGCCGACGAGCGCCGGGTCGTCCGGGCCGGTGGTGGGGGTGGGGTCATGTGGGGGCATACGGTCGAACTTAGGTAACCCTTCCTTCTCGCGGCAAGAGGGGGTGGGGCATGTCACAGCGGGTCGGCGGCCCCCTCGGAGGGCCTGTCGTGATCGTCGACGCCCGGTGGATGTCGCCCGAACGTCGCCGACCTTTGAACACGGCTGGGTAACGGCGCGACCGAACCCTTGTCAGTGCAATTTCACATTACTATGTTACCGGTCACATCGTAGAGAGTGCCCCTCCCTGGAGTGACCCATGACCAAGCGCATCCAACTCGCCCTCGCCACCGCTCTGGTGGCGGCACTCGCCGTCGGCGCCTCGGGTTGCTCCGACGCCGGCGGCAAGGGCTCCGCCGGCGGCCCCGCCGCCAACCCCGCCGCGGCCAACGACGGCAAGACGCTCGGCGGCACCCCGACCAAGGGCGGCACCCTGACCGTCCTGTCCAACCAGGACTTCTCCCACCTCGACCCGGCCCGTAACTGGACCATGCCGACCATGGACTTCGGGACCCGCCTGCTCTACCGCACGCTCGTCACCTTCAAGGCCGAACCCGGCAAGGCCGGCAGCGAGTTGGTGCCCGACCTCGCGACCGACCTCGGCACCCCGTCCGACGGCGGCAGAACCTGGACCTTCACCCTCAAGGAGGGCGTCAAGTACGAGGACGGAACCCCCGTCCGCGCCCAGGACGTCAAGTACAACGTCGAGCGCTCCTTCGCACCCGACCTGACCGGCGGACCCGACTACGCCGCCCAGTACCTGGCCGGCGGCGAGAGCTACAAGGGCCCGCTCCAAGGGCAACACCTCGACTCGATCAAGACGCCCGACGACCGCACGATCGTCTTCCAACTGAGGCGCCCGGTCGCCGACTTCTCCGCCACCGCCACCCTGCCGACCTTCGCACCGGTCCCGCAGTCCAAGGAGACGGGCACCCGCTACGACGCCCGCCCCTTCTCCTCCGGTCCCTACAAGATCGAGTCGTACGACCGTGACAAGAAACTGGTCCTGGTCCGCAACGAGCACTGGGACGCCCGCACCGACACCGTCCGCAAGGCCTATCCCGACCGCTTCGTCGTCGTGATGGGCCTCAAGGGCGGCCAGATCGACGACCGCATCATCGCCGGTGAGGGGGCGGACGCCTCCGCCGTCCAGTACTCCGACATGCGGCCCGAGAGCGCGCCGAAGGTCCTGCCCAAGGCGGACGTCAAGGCCCGACTGCTCGCCGAGTCCCAGGGCTGCACGGAGATGCTCCACCTCAACAACTCCCGTGCCCCCTTCGACGATCCCCGGGTTCGCGAGGCCATGCAGTACGCGGTCGACAAGGAAGCCGTGGTCACGGCCGGAGGCGGCCCCGCCCTCAACGAGCCAGCCACCGCCTACCTGCCCCCGGCCCTCTCCGGCGGCCGGCAGGCCGACACCCTCAAGATCCCGCCCGCCGGCGACCCGACCAAGGCCAAGGAACTCCTCAAGGCCGCGGGCAAGGAGAAGCTGAAGGTGTCCCTCGCCGTCTCCACCGGCGACAAGGGCAAGGCCGAGGCCATCCAACAGGGCCTGTCCCGCGCGGGCGTCGAGGTCGTCATCGACACCATCGACCCCGGTGCGTACTACGACGTCATCGGCGATCTCTCCACCACCCCCGACATGACCCTCGCGGGCTGGTGCCCCGACTACCCCTCCGGTTCCACCTGGATCCCCTTCGTCTTCGACGGGCGCACCGTCAAGGAGAAGGGCAACCAGGGCAACTACAGCCAGTTCCGCGACGAGGCGACGACCAAGCGGATCGACGAGATCAACGCCATGTCCGACGCAGGGCAGGCCGAACGGGCCTGGATCGCACTCGACGCGGAGATCATGAAGAAGTCCCCCTCCGTCCCGGTCCTGCTGGAACGCAAGCCCCTGCTCATCGGCACCAACATCGCGGGCGCCTTCGGCCACCCGGTGTGGACCGGCACCGTCGACTACGCCGCGATCGGCCTCAAGGACCCCTCGAAGAGCCGGGGTTGAGGCCCGACGGACACCCGGAAGCCCGTCGAGCCATGACCGACAACCGAGTCGCCGCATCCCAGCCCGCCGACCACCGGCCCGCCGACCACCAGCCTGCCGACCACCGGCCCGCCGACCATCAACGCGCCCACCACCAGTCCGCCGCATCCCAGTCCGCCGCATCCCAACCCGCCGCGGCCCCGGGCAAGGCCGTTCCCCCGGGCAGCAGCCCCTGGCAGCTCGCCCGGCGCGAACTCCGCCGCCGCCCCACCGTCCGCGTCAGCCTCTGCGTCGTCCTCCTCTTCGTCCTGATGGCCGTCGGAGCCCCCTGGCTGGGTTCCCTCGGCGGCTGGTCCCCGAACGAGTTCGACAAGTCCGCCATCGACCCCTACCTCGCGGGCCAACCCCTCGGATCCTTCGGCGGGATCGGCTCCGCGCACTGGCTGGGCGTCGAACCCGTCACCGGCCGCGACCTGTTCGCCCGCGTCGTGGCCGGCGCCCAGGTCTCCCTGCTGATCGCCTTCGCCGCCACCGCCATCGTGGTGGCCGTCGGCACGGCCGCCGGGATCGCCGCCGGCTACTTCGGCGGCCGCGTCGACGCGGTGCTCTCCCGCCTGATGGACCTCACCATGTCCTTCCCGTCCCTGATCTTCATGATCGCCATGCTCTCGGTGGCCAAGGACGTCAACCGGATCGTGCTCATGACCGCCGTCATCGGCCTCTTCGGCTGGCCCGGCGTCGCCCGCGTGGTCCGGGGCCAGACCCTCTCCCTCAAACACCGCGAGTACGTGGACGCCGCCCGCGTCGCCGGCGCCGGCTCCTGGCGCATCCTGACCCGCGACGTCCTCCCGGGCGTCGCCGGGCCGGTCATCGCCTACACCACCCTGCTGATCCCCGGAATGATCAGCACCGAGGCCGCTCTCGGCTACCTCGGTGTCGGGGTCCGCCCGCCCACCCCGTCCTGGGGCCAGATGATCGCCGAGTCCGTGGCCTACTACGAGACCGACCCCGTGTACTTCGTCATCCCGAGCGTCTTCCTCTTCCTCGCGGTCCTCGCCTTCACCCTGCTCGGCGACGCCCTGCGCGACATCCTCGACCCGAGGGGCGGACGGACGTGATCCTCTACCTGGCCCGCCGGCTGCTCGCCCTCGCGGGCGTGCTCCTCGCCATCGCCGCCGTCACCTTCGTCATCTTCCAGGTCCTGCCCTCCGACCCGGCCGCCGCCGCCTGCGGCAAGACCTGCGGCCCCGAACGACTCGCCGACGTCCGCGCGTACCTCGGCCTCGACCAGCCCCTCTGGAGCCGGTTCGGCCACTTCCTCACCGGCATCTTCACCGGCCGCACCCTCGGCACCGGCCAGTACGCCGTCCGGTGCGACTTCCCCTGCCTGGGCTACTCGTACGAGAACTCCCTGCCCGTCTGGGACCTGCTGATGGACCGGCTCCCCGTCTCCGCCTCCCTCGCCGTCGGCGCGGCCGTCCTGTGGCTGGTCCTCGGTCTCGGCGCCGGGGTCACCGCCGCCCTGCGCAAGGACACCGCCACCGACAGGACGCTCATGGTCGGCGCCGTCGCCGCCGCCTCACTGCCCGTCTACTTCACCTCGGTCATGCTGATCTTCGGGGTCATCCGCGTCGCGGGACTGCTGCCCTACCCGACCTACCGGGCCCTCGCCGACGACCCGCTCGGCTGGGCCTCCAACCTGCTCCTGCCCTGGACCGCGCTCGCCCTGCTCTACGCCGCCATGTACGCCCGCCAGAGCCGGGGTTCGATGATCGAGGCGATGGCCGAGCCGTACATCCGCACCGCCCGCGCCAAGGGGATGCCCGAACGCACCGTCGTGGTCAAACACGGGCTGCGCTCCGGCATGACCCCCATCCTCACCATCTTCGGCATGGACCTCGGCGGACTGCTGGCCGGCGCCGTCATCACCGAGTCCATCTTCGGACTCCCCGGCGTCGGGCGGTTGTTCTACGGGGCGCTCGTCAGCTCCGACCAGCCCGTGGTCCTCGGAGTCACCCTGCTCGCCGCCTTCTTCATCGTCCTCGCCAATCTCGCCGTGGACCTCCTGTACGCCGTCGTCGACCCGAGGGTGAGGTACTGATGGACGCCCCCGCACCACCGCCGCCACTGCTCGAAGTCCGCGACCTGCGCGTCACGTTCACCACCCCGCGCGGGGTGGTCCGGGCCGTCGACTCGCTCGGCTTCACCGTCGAGGCGGGCCGCACGCTCGGCATCGTCGGGGAGTCGGGCTCGGGCAAGTCCGTCACCTCGCTCGCCGTCATGGGCCTGCACCGCGGCGCCGAGGTCGGCGGTTCCGTCGCCCTCGAGGGGCAGGAACTCACCGGGATGTCCGAGAAGCGGCTGTCCCGGATCCGCGGCCGTCGGATGGCCATGATCTTCCAGGATCCGCTGAGCAGCCTGCACCCCTACTACACCGTCGGCGAGCAGATCGCCGAGCACGTCCGCGTGCACCTGCGGTCCGGGCGGGCCGCCGCCCGCAAGCGGGCGGTCGACATGCTCGGCGAGGTCGGCATCCCCGAACCGGCCCGGCGGGCGGGGGAGTACCCGCACCAGTTCTCCGGGGGCATGCGTCAGCGCGCCATGATCGCGATGGCCCTGGCCTGCGAACCGGACCTGCTGATCGCCGACGAGCCGACGACCGCGCTCGACGTCACGGTGCAGGCCCAGATCCTGGAGCTGATCGCCCGCCTCCAGCAGGACCGGGGCCTCGGCGTCGTGATGATCACCCACGACCTCGGGGTGGTGGCCCGCGTCGCCCACGAGGTGCTCGTCATGTACGGCGGCCGGGTCGCCGAACGAGCGGACGTGGACGCGCTGTTCGCGGACCCCGCCCACCCCTACACCCGTGGGCTGCTGGACTCGCTGCCCCGGCTCGACGACCCGGACGACGCCCCGCTGCGGGCCATCGCCGGCTCCCCGCCCTCGCCGGGGACCCCCGCGCCGGGCTGCGCCTTCGCCCCGCGCTGCCCGATGGCCACCGCGCTGTGCACGGACGTACGACCGGAACTCGCGGCCCATGCCGTCGGGCGGACGGTGGCCTGCCACCACGCCGGGACCCGGTACGCGAAGGAGGTGGCCTGATGGCCACGCCCACCACCGGGCTCACCACCACGCCCACCACCGGGCCCACCACCGGGCCCACCTCGGCGGACGCCGTCGCGGACACCCTGTTGTCCGTACGCGACCTGACCATGACCTTTCCCGGCAGGCGGTCGGTGACCGGGCGCCGGGGGGCGCCCGTGCGCGCCGTCGACGGGGTCTCCTTCGACCTCGCGGCGGGCGAGACCCTCGGGCTGGTCGGGGAGTCGGGCTGCGGGAAGTCCACCACCGGTCGGATGCTCGTACGGCTGCTGGAGCCCACCTCCGGCAGTGTCACCTTCGACGGCCGGGACATCAGCCGGCTCTCCCAGGGCGCCCTTCGGCCCCTGCGGCGCGACCTCCAGATGGTGTTCCAGGATCCGCACTCCTCCCTCAACCCGCGCCAGACGGTGGCCCGGATCATCTCCGACCCGCTGCTCGTGCAGGGCTGGTCGGCGGCCGACGCCCGGCGCAGGGCGGTCGAGTTGATGGAACTCGTCGGCCTGGTCCCCGAACACGTCGACCGCTACCCCCACGAGTTCTCCGGCGGTCAGGCCCAACGCGTCGGGATCGCACGCTCGTTGGCCACCGGACCCCGACTGGTCATCGCGGACGAGCCCGTCTCCGCCCTGGACGTCTCCGTACAGGCCCAGATCGTCAACCTGTTGGAGCGGCTGCGCGCGGAACTGGGCCTGGCGTACGTGTTCATCGCCCACGACCTGTCCGTCGTCAAGCGGATCAGCGACCGGGTGGCCGTCATGTACCTGGGCCGGATCGTGGAGATCGGCGACAAACGCGCCCTGTACGAGAACCCCCAACACCCCTACACCCGGGCCCTGCTGTCCGCGGTGCCACTGCCGGACCCGGCCGCCGAGCGGCGGCGCGAGCGGATCGTGCTGCTCGGCGACCCCCCGAGCCCGGCCGCCCCGCCACCCGGGTGCGCCTTCCATCCGAGGTGCCCGAAGGCGCGGGAGATCTGCCGGGCGGAGCGGCCCGTGCTCCGGTCCGCCGCCTCGCGAGAGGTGGCCTGTCACTTCCCGGGTGACTGACGGGGATCCCAGGGAAGGGAGAACGAAGGGCCCCGGAGTCGACACGATCGACTCCGGGGCCCTTCGCCCGTCACGGTCCCGCAGCCGCCGGCCCGGTCGTCACGGCCGCAACTCGGCCCGGAAGAAAGCCAGTTCCTGCGCCATCACCTTTTCCCTGACGCCCCCGGGGGTCATGTGGGTGACTCCCGGCAGCGCGAGCAGCCGGTGCGGGCGCCCCGCGTCCGTCAGGGCCCGGGACAGGCGCAGCGTGTGGGACGGGTGGACGTTGTCGTCGGCCAGGCCGGTGATCAGCAGCAACGAACGCCTCAGCCCGGGGGCGTCCGCGATCAGCGCATCGCGCTCGTACGCCTCTGGGTGGTCCCGGGGGAGTCCCAGGTAGCGCTCGGTGTACGCCGTGTCGTAGTGCCGGAAGTCGGTGGGGGCGGCCCCGGCGGCGGCCGCGTGGAAGACGTCCGGGCGGCGCAGCACCGCGAGGGCGGAGAGGTAGCCGCCGAAGGACCAGCCGCGGATCCCGACCCGGGTCAGGTCGAGGTCGCGGTGGCGTGCGCCGAGGGCCCGCAGGGCCGCGACCTGGTCGTCCAGGACGACCCGGGAGAACCCGCCGCACACGGCGTGGGTGTGGGCGGGCGAGACGTACGCGGTGCCCCTGTTGTCGATGGTCACCACGGCGAACCCCTGGTCGGCCCACCACTGGCGGTGCTGCCAGCGCCGCGGCTCCGCGCTGACGTCCTGCATCCCGGGGCCGCCGTAGCCGTCCACGAGCACCGGCAGTCGGGTGCCGGGCACATGGCCGCGCGGCAGGACCAGCGCGGTGGGGATGCCGTGCTCGGTGACCCGTTCCCACAGCGGGACCACCCGGTACGGCAGCGGCGCGGACAGGTCGCCGGGGGTGAACTCCCGCCCGTCCGGGGCGCGCAGGGTCCGCCGGATCCCGTCGGCGTCGGCGGACGTGAGCAACAGGGCGCCGGCGGACGCCTGGACGTCGTGCACCCCGGGCCCGTCGGTGACCGCGCTCACCTCGCCCGTCGCGGGATCGAGCAGCAGCACCCGCTGGTCGGCGGGGTCCTGCCCGCCGGCCTCGATCAGCAGCCGGTCCCGGTGGATCCCGGCCACCCGGCGGACCTGGAGGTCGTCGCCGGTGAGGAGCCTTCCGTCGACGGCGAGCCCGCGGGCGCTCCCGTCGGGGGTGTCGGTTGCGGTCAGCATCCGCCCGTCGGGCAGCCGCCCGGGCGTGCCGGGCAGCATGGGGTCCACCCACAGCGGGTGAGTGGTGCGGGACAGCTCGCGGGTACGGCCGGTCACCGGGTCCGCGCCGAGGAGCAGGACCTCGCGCTGGAGCCGGTCGTGGACCGTCAGCAGGATCTCCTCGGGCGACTCCCAGTCGGCGTCCGAGACGTACGGGTACGCGGCGGCGTCCCAGTCGAGCCGGACGCGCCCGCCGTCCGGCCGGAGCACCCACAGCCCGACGTCCGCGTTGGGGCCGCCTGCCTCGGGGTACGCGAAGTCCTCGGGCGGCAGCTCCGGGTGCTCCGGGTCGGTGAACCAGCGCCTCGGGAGCGCGGACTCGTCGACCCGGGCGGCGAGCAGGGTGACCCCGTCGGGTGACCACCAGTGCCCCCGGGACCGGCCGAGTTCCTCGGCGGCGGCGAACTCGGCCACCCCCCAGCGGGCGCCGTCGTCGGGGCTGACCCGGCCGCCGGGGGTGACGTACAGGGCGTCCCCGGTGACGTACGCGGTCCGGGAGGCGTCCGTGTTCGGGCGCGGGTCCCAGGCGGGTCCGGCCGCGGGGAGCTCCCGCGGGACGCCGGGCTCCCCGGCGTCCCCGTACCCGACCTCGTACAGCCGTCCGTACAGGGCGAAGACCGCGCGCAGGCCGTCCCCGGAGAGCGCGAACGAGCCGATGCCCGCGGCGACGAGCCGGGTGCGTTCGCGGAGCCGACGCTCGGCGAGGGGGAGTTCCCCCGATCCCGCGGAGCCCTCGGGGGACAGGGCGCGCGGGTCGGCCATGAGGGTCTCGGCGCCGGTGGTGGCGTCGAGGACCCACAGGCCGTCGAGGGGGTCGGTGGGGCCCGTCGAGCGGAGGAACCACAGGATCCGGCCGTCGTCCCCGAAGGAGAACGCGCGCGGGGCGCCGTGGGTGTACCGGGCGGTGGCCGCGGAGCGCGCGAGGAAGGGATCGAGGGCGGGGGAAGGATCGAGCGCGGGGAAGGGATCGAGCGCGGGGGAAGGATCATCCATCTCCGTAGTGTGACATGTGAAATATCACACCCGCTAGACCGTTCGAGTGGTAGCCCCGGGCACCCGGGCTTAGCGTCGAAAAGGTGGACCCGAACCAACAGCCCGGCGACGCCGGGACCGACGGCAGGCTCCGAAGCGGGGGGCACACGCTCGCGCTGCTCGTGATCGCCTCGTGCCAACTCATGGTGGTTCTCGACATCACCATCGTGAACATCGCGCTGCCGCACATCCAGACCGCGCTCGGCTTCTCCACCGAGAGCCTCTCGTGGGTCGTCAACGCCTACACGCTGACCTTCGGCGGACTGCTGCTCCTCGGCGGACGCGCGGGCGACATCCTCGGACGCCGACGCGTGTTCATGTTCGGCGTGCTGCTCTTCGGACTTGCCTCGCTGTTGGGCGGATTCGCGCAGAACGCCGGGCAGTTGATGGGCGCCCGGGCCATCCAGGGCGTCGGCGCTGCCATCGCCTCCCCGACCGCCCTGGCGCTGATCACCAGCACCTTCCGCGAAGGCCCCGAACGCAACCGGGCCTTCGGCGTGTTCGCCGGCGTCTCGGCCGGCGGCGGCGCCATCGGCCTGCTGGCCGGCGGCATCCTCGTCGAATGGCTCAACTGGCGCTGGGTGCTCTTCGTCAACGTCCCCATCGCCCTGATCATCGCCGTCGTGACGCCCCGGGTCATCCGCGAGTCCGAACGCCACTCCGGGCACTTCGACCTGGCCGGCGCCCTGCTGTCGACCTTCGGCATGGTCGCGCTCGTCTACGGGTTCATCAGCGCGTCCCAGGAGGGCTGGTCCGACCCGGTGACGCTGGGCTCCTTCGGCGCGGCCGTCGTCCTGTTGACCCTGTTCATCGCCAACGAGCGCCGCTCGCCACAGCCGATCACCCCGCTGCACATGTTCGCCGACCGCAACCGGGCCGGAACCTACGCGATCATGCTCTTCTTCGCCTGCGCGATCTTCGGCATGTTCTTCTTCCTGACGCTCTTCGTACAGAACGTGCTGGGCTTCAGCCCCCTGCGGGCCGGCCTCGCCTTCCTGCCGGTCAGCGCGATGATCGCGGTGATGGCGGGGACCACCTCCCAACTCCTGCCCAGGTACGGGCCGAAGCCGTTCATGGTCACCGGCTCGCTGTGCGCGGCCGGCGGGCTGGCGTGGCTGACGCAGATCGACGTCGGCTCGACGTACCTGGGCAGCATCCTGGGTCCGATGCTCCTGTTCAGCGCGGGCATGGGCATGCAGTTCGTCTCCCTGACGCTGATGGCGCTCTCCAACGTCCCCAACCGGGAGTCCGGCGCGGCCTCCGGGCTGCTGAACGCCATGCAGCAGGTGGGTGGCTCCCTGGGCCTGTCGATCCTGGTCACGGTCTTCGGAACGGCCAGCCGCAACGAGGCCAAGGACCAGGTGGGTTCCTTCCTCCGCACGTCCACCCCGGAACAGAAGGCGTTCTTCGCGCGGACGAGGCAGTTCCCGAAACCCTGGAGCGACCAGGTCCTCACCTCGGGCGTGAGCGCGGCGTTCGTGGCCGCGGCGGCCTTCACCCTGCTCACCGCTCTGATCGCGCTCTTCGTCATCCAGGTCCGCCCCTCGGACCTGGAGCGGCTCCAGGGCAAACACACCCAGACGGCCGTCTGAGGGCGCCGCCCACCCGGCCGCCGAACGCCCCTGGCCCGAACCCGCTACCCGGCCACCCCGCGGATCCGGCAACGCATGGGCCCCCGCGTGCGGAGCGTGATCCCGGCGCTCACCGCCACCTCCTCGTCCACGGCCTCGAAGCTGTACTCCCGCAGGACCATCGCCAGCGCGAGCACCGATTCCAGCATCGAGAAGTGCTGTCCGATACAGGCGCGCGGGCCGCCGCCGAAGGGGAACCAGGCGTAGCGCGGCCGGCTCGCCTCCGCCTCCGCGGTGAAACGCTCGGGGTCGAAGCGGTCCGGGTCGGGCCAGTAGGCGGGGTGCCGGTGCGTCACCCACGGCGCCAGGATCACGTCGGCGCCCGCCGGCACCGCATGGCCCGCGACCTCGGTGGCGGCGACGGCCCGGCGGCCGATCACCGGGGCGGCGGGGTAGAGCCGCATGGCTTCCTTGAGCACCCGGGTGAGGTACGGGAGCCGGTCCAGGTCGGCGGCCTCCGGCGTACGGTCGCCGAGCACGCGGGAGATCTCCTCGCGGGCCCGCGCCTGCAGGTCGGGGTGGAGGGCCAGCAGGTGCAGGGCGAAGGCGAGGGAGGTGGCGGTCGTCTCGTGCCCCGCGAGCAGGAAGATCAGTACCTGGTCCCGCAGTTCGCCGGCGTCGAAGGCCCCGTCGTCCGAACTCTGCGCCGCGGCGAGCAGGGTCAGCAGGTCCTCCCCCTCCCCGCTCCCGTCCCCCGCCAGGCCGGCGCGCCGCCGCTCCGCGATGATCCGGTCGCAGACCCCGTACAGCTCGTCCATCGCGGAGGCGGCCCTCCGGTTGCCCGGAGTCGGCCAGGCGCGCGGGATGTTGGCGGGGGAGTAGCCGCGCCGCAGCACGTACTCCGTGATGATCGGGAAGCTCCTGTCGACCACGTCGACGGTGGCGTCCACGTCCGCGCCGAACAGGATCCGGGCCACCGCGCGCAGGGCCAGGTGCGTCATCTCGTCACAGACGTCCACGATCCCGTCGGCGGCCTCCTCCCAGGAGGCCAGCGTCGAGAGGGTCTCGGCGGCTACCGCGTGCGCGTAGCCGTCCACCCGACGCCGGGTGAACAGCGGTTGGACCAGCCGGCGCTGTCGCAGGTAGTCCTCGTCCTGACTGGTCAGCAGGCCGTTGCCGAAGGATTCCCGGACCTCCTGGTAGAAGGAGTTGTCCTTGCGGAAGTTGGCCGATTCCGATGCCAGGACCTGCTGGGCGCCCTCCGCGGAGAAGACGCAGTACAGCTCGGCGCGCAGCCCTGGGGGACCGGCGGTGATCCGTACGACGTCGCCCTGTTCGCGGTGGGCGCGCAGGTAGGTGCCCAGCGAGTCCGCCTTGAGGGCCGGCAGCGACCCCAGCAGCGGGACCCCGGAGAGCGTCGGAGGCGCCGTTCCCGCTCCCGCGTCCGCACCGGTGTCCGCGATCCTGTCCGTAGCCATGGTCGGCCCCCGCCCCCTCGACGACTTCACGATCACCCGATTCTGCCGGGCCCCGGCCGCCACGGCGAGGGCCCGCGCGTCATCAGGCCGGGAGAAGCCTCGACGAGAGGGCCTGGACGGCCTAGTGCTGTGACCGGAAAGGTTCACCGTGTCACGGCGCCCGGCACGGCACCTCGCCGCGTTGTCGGACCGCTCAAGTACGTCCAGTACAAGAGGCAGTCCTCCGCCTTGCGATGCACCGCACCGGACACCGCGACCCGGCAAACCATTCCGGTCACAGCACTAGCGCTCCATGTAGACCACGGTGCCCGCCCGCCGGGCCGCGTCGATCTCCCGCAGGCGGTCGAAGTTGACGGGGGCCATGGTCGCCCGCCACTCCTCCATCGTCCGTACGCTCACCTCGGTGTGCTCCGAGGGATCGAGGACGAAGGCGCCGATCTGCTCGTCTGTGAGCGTTCCCCCGTCGAAGACGAAACCGATGTGGTTCGCCGGCCAGGTCGCACCCTGATGGGAGATGAAGTGCGCGGCCAACAGACGCGGCTCGCCCGCGAAGGCCATGCCGGTCTCCTCCAGGCATTCGCGCACCGCGCACTGCCAGGGCGTCTCGCCGGGATCCATGTTCCCGCCGGGCCACTGCCAGGTCTCCGTCGCGTACGTGGCCCGCAACTGGACCGGGCGGCCGGCGGTGTCGGTGAAGTAGAGACAGGCGTAACTGGTCGCCCGGGCGATGGTCTCGATGTACTCCGCGGGCGGAAGCCAGACGTTCGCCATGCGGACCCCTTTCACGGCTTGCGGCGTGGACCCCGATTGTCCCGCCACCGCCCGCCGCGTCGGCGCCTCTCGCGAAACCGGCCACCGGTTCGGGGGACAACGGCGCAAGAACGACCGAGGCCCCCGTTCCTCCGACGAAGGAGGAACGGGGGCCCCGGGCCGCCGGCGCCCGGCTCGCCGGGCGGAACGCCTTAAATGTCCCGGAAGATCTCGATCTGGGCGCCGACCGAGTTGAGGCGCTCGGCCAGTTCCTCGTATCCGCGGTTGATGACGTAGACGTTGCGCAGCACCGAGGTGCCCTCGGCGGCCATCATCGCCAGCAGGACGACCACCGCCGGGCGCAGGGCCGGCGGGCACATCATCTCCGCCGCCCGCCAGCGGGTGGGGCCCTCCACCAGGACGCGGTGCGGGTCCAGCAACTGGAGGCGGCCACCGAGGCGGTTGAGGTCGGTCAGGTAGATCGCCCGGTTGTCGTACACCCAGTCGTGGATCAGGGTCTGGCCCTGCGCGACGGCGGCGATGGCCGCGAAGAACGGGACGTTGTCGATGTTCAGCCCGGGGAACGGCATCGGGTGGATCTTGTCGATCGGGGCTTCGAGCTTCGACGGGCGGACCGTCAGGTCCACCAGGCGGGTGCGGCCGTTGTCGGCGGTGTACTCGGCGGAGCGGTCGTGGTCCAGGCCCATCTCCTCCAGGACCGCGAGCTCGATCTCCATGAACTCGATCGGAACCCGGCGGATGGTCAGCTCGGACTCCGTGACCACGGCGGCGGCCAGAAGGCTCATCGCCTCGACCGGGTCCTCGGAGGGGGAGTAGTCCACGTCCACGTCGATGTTCGGCACGCCGTGCACGGTCAGGGTGGTCGTGCCGACGCCCTCGACCTTGACGCCGAGCGCCTCCAGGAAGAAGCACAGGTCCTGGACCATGTAGTTGGAGGAGGCGTTGCGGATGACGCTCACGCCGTCGTGGCGCGCGGCGGCCAGCAGCGCGTTCTCGGTGACCGTGTCCCCGCGCTCGGTCAGCACGATCGGGCGGTCGGGGGAGACCCCGGCCTCGACCTGCGCGTGGTAGATGCCCTCGGTCGCGGTGATGTCCAGGCCGAACCGGCGCAGGGCGATCATGTGCGGCTCGATGGTGCGGGTGCCGAGGTCGCAGCCGCCGGCGTAGGGCAGCTTGAAGTGGTCCATCCGGTGCAGCAGCGGGCCTAGGAACATGATGATGCTCCGGGTCCGGCGGGCCGCGTCCGCGTCCATGGCGTCCATGTCGAGGCGGGCCGGCGGGACGATCTCCAGGTCCACGCCGTCGTTGATCCAGCGGGTGCGCACACCGATGGAGTTCAGCACCTCCAGGAGGCGGTAGACCTCCTCGATGCGGGCCACGCGCCGCAGCACGGTACGACCCTTGTTGAGCAGCGTGGCGCACAGCAGCGCGACGCACGCGTTCTTGCTCGTCTTGACGTCGATGGCGCCGGACAGCCGTCGGCCGCCGACGACCCGCAGGTGCATCGGTCCCGCGTAGCCCAGAGAGACGATCTCGCTGTCGAGAGCTTCACCGATTCGGGCGATCATCTCAAGGCTGATGTTTTGATTGCCGCGTTCGATCCGATTCACGGCGCTCTGGCTGGTGCCGAGGGCATCGGCGAGCTGACTCTGTGTCCAGCCACGGTGCTGCCGGGCGTCACGGATGAGCTTGCCGATGCGTACGAGGTAGTCGTCTGCCATGGGTGCACGGTATCTCAGATATGAGATGGTGATCGCGCCGGGTGTGGCAGACGGGTGTCACCGACCGTCAGATCGCGGCCCCGCGTGGGGATGCGCGTGGTGCGCGTGGTGTCCGACGATCCGACCGGGAAGCCGTGCGTGCCGCTCCCGCCCGGTCGCGGACGGGGGCCCCGTGTGTTCCTCCTGCGCCGTATGGGGGAGTTGTTCCTTTTCGAGTGGTCTGCGCCGGCCCGGCGCGGCCGGCCACCCGGCCCCGACCTCGCGCGCCCACCGAGGCAGGGGTCGGGATCGGGGCCCGGGCGAGCGTCGTCAGTGCCCGCAGGCGTGGTGTCGGCCGCCGTGCACCGCCGCGTACGAGGCCGGGCGCGGCGCGGTCCGCGCACGCGAGGCCCGCGCCGAGGCCGCCCGGCCCGACGAGGAGTCCGCGTCGTGTACGACGCGCCCCCCGACCAGGGTCATCCGTACGCCCGTTCCGCTGATGTCGGCCACCGGGCAGCGGGTCACGTCACGGTCCAGCAGTACCAGGTCCGCCGCCCTGCCCGCTTCCACCGTGCCCGTCAGGGCCTCCTGGCGCAGTTGCCACGCCGTCCCCGAGGTGTGCATCCGCAGGACCGTGTCCCGACCGAGGCCCTCCAGCTTCCGGTACAGCTCGCCCGAGCCGTGGGCGCCCTGCCGGTCGATCGCCGTCCGTAGCTGGTTCCACACCTGGAGCGCGTCCACGGGCCAGTCGGAGCCGCCCGTCAGGCGGGCCCCCGCCTTCTCCAGGCTGCGCGCCGGGTACATCCACCGGTGCCGCCGCGGCCCGATGTACGGCAACAGGGCCTCCATGGTCCAGGTGTCCTTAGCGGCCCACTGGAGTTGCATGCAGGCGGCCACGCCGAGCCGCGCGAAGCGCCGCAGGTCCGCCGGGTCGACGAGTTGGAGGTGCGCGATCGCGTTCCGCGGGTCCCGCCGCCCGGTCGCCTTGAGGGCGTACTCGTACCCGTCCAACGCGGTGCGCACCGCCCGGTCCCCGAGGCCGTGGGCGTGCATCTGCCACCCGGCGGTGTTGAAGGCCGCGGTCAGTCGTCCGTACTCGGCCGCGGAGGTGTACAGCTCGCCCCGGTTCGTCGTCGGCCGGCCGTTGCCGTCCAGGTACGGCTCCAACAGCGCGGCGGTCTGCGCCGGGTGCTCGATGACCCCGTCCAGGAACACCTTGACCATCCCGAACCGCAGGCCCGGCACGCCCTCGAACTCCCGTCGCAGCCCGCGCGCGTACGCCAGGGCCGCCGCGGGATCCTTGGTGTGCCCCACCTCCAGGCGGATGGCCGGCACGACGCGCTGCGGCAGCCTTCCCGCAGCGGACAGGGCCCGGTACAGCTCCAGCTCGTGCCGCCCGACCAGGGCGTCCATCATCGTCGTCACCCCGGAGGCCGCCGCCAGCCCCAGCACCTCGGCGCAGGCCGCCACCAGTTCCGCGCGGGAGGGCTCCGGCACGTGTCGTTTCACCAGCACCTGGGCGTCGTCCTTGAGGACGCCCGTCGGCTGCCCGTCCGGGCCCTTGACGATCCTGCCGCCCACCGGGTCGGGGGTGGCCGCCGTGATCCCCGCGATCTCCAGGGCCCGCTTGTTGGCCCACAGGTTGTGTCCGTCGCCGCCGACCAGCGCGATCGGCCGGCGGGTGGGCAACGCGTCCAGCAGCGAGTGGTGCGGGGCGGTGCCGACGGGCAGCAGCCCGACCGGGTTCCAGTCCTCCACGACCAGCCACCCGTCGGGCTCCGCGCCCGGGCCGCCGGTGTCGGCGAGGAAGCCGCGCAGGATCTCCGAGAGTTCGGCCACGGTGGTCTCGGCCCCCTCCAGCGAGGGCCGCAGCGACCGTTCCCCGGCGCCCAGCGGGTGGGTGTGCCCGTCGTGGATGCCGCTCATCACGGTGTTCCCGCGGGCGTCGACGACCTCGGTGTCCCGGCCCACGTGACGCCGCACCACCGAACCGCTGCCGGTGGCCAGGATCCGCCCGTCCCGTCCGACGGCCACCGCCTCCACCGGCCGCCCGCCGGGCAGGCCGGTGAACACCCGGGCGTTGTGGAACACCAGGGCCGCCGAGCCGCGCCGGGCGGACGGGGCGACGGCGGCCGAGGCCGGGCCGGCCCCCAGCAGGCCCGCGGCGCCGGCGGCCCCCACGGCGGAGAGGAGTCCCCGGCGGGACAGGGGTGAAGAGGTCATGGCCACTCCCAGAGTCGGTAGGTGGCTGGAGACTCGATGGTTAACCCCTTAACCGGAACCCGCCCCGGACGACGGAATCCGCAGCCGAGGCCAGTCTCCGCAGCCGAGGCCCGTCTCCGGCGCCCGCGTGCCCGGCGCCCGTCTCCGGCGCCCGCGTGCCCGGTGCCCGTCTCCGGCGCCCGCGTGCCCGGTGCCCGTCTCCGGCGCCCGCGTGCCCGGCGCCCGTCCCCGGCGCCCGCGTCCCCGACATCCGTCCCCGGTGCCTCGACCCGGCGTCCGTGCCTGTACCCGCCGCGCCCCGCTCCGTACGATGTCCGCGTGCCAGGCCCCGGACCGACCCTCGCCGACATCGCGCGCGCCGCGGAGGTCTCCACCGCGACCGTCTCCCACGCGCTCGGCGGCACCGGCCGGCTCGGCGAGGGCACCCGCCGCCGGGTCCGCGAGGTCGCGGCAGCCCTCGGCTACGGCACCCGGCGCGGGCCGCTCACCCGCACCCTCGGCATCGCCGTCACCACGTACGCCGGCTCGCCCTGGGACTTCGCCGGGGTCGCCTACTTCTCCCGGCTGCTCACCGCCGCCACCTCGGCCGCGCACACCCGCGGCTACGCCCTGACCACCCTTCCCGCCGCCAGGGGCGGCGATCCCCTCTGGCACACCCTCGCCGTCGACGGGATGCTGCTGCTGGACAGCCCGGCCGGGGACCCGGTGCTCCGGGCCCTGCGGGCGCGCGGCCTGCCCGTGGTCTTCGACGGCCGGCCCGCCGACCCGTGGCCCGGGGACGCGTGGGTGGACAACGACCACGCCGCCACCACCCGCGAGGTGCTGGACCACCTCGCGGCATCGGGGGCACGCCGGATCGCCCTGCACGCCGGGTACGGCCGGGAGTTCTACACCGGGGCCGTCACCGCCGCCTACGCCCGGTGGTGCGCCGAGCGGGGCGCCCCCGAACTGGTCGTCCCCTTCGATCCCGAGGACGCGCCCGGCCACGCCTTCGACGCCGCCTTCGCGGCGCGCGAGCGGCCGGACGCGGTCTACACGGTGTACGACCCGGGCGGCAGACAGGTGCTCGGGGCGGCCGCGCGCCACGGCCTGCGCACCCCCGGAGACCTGTTGCTGGTCTGCGCGAGTGAGGATCCGGTGTACGAGGAGAAAGAACTCTCCGTGACCACCGTCACGCTGAATCCCGAACGGATCGCCGCATGTGCGGTGTCCTTGCTGGTCAAGCTGGTGGAATCCGGGCATGCGGAATCTCCCGGCCAACTGACCGTCCCGGCGGGCATGCGGGTGCGCGCCTCGTCCCTTCCCCCGGACATGTACTAGAGTTATCTCGACATCGAGATATCTGCCAAAGGCGTACCGCAGCCGCCCCCGCTGGTAAGGGTTACCTAACTTAGCCTTACCTTAGCGGATTGGCCAAGGGGCGTGGCGGCAGGATTGCGGTAATACGCGCGAATTCATGCATGAAGGAGACTGTCGTGTCGGCGAACAGCTTCGACGCCCGCAGCACGCTGCAGGTGGGCGACGAGTCGTACGAGATCTTCAAGCTGGACAAGGTCGAGGGCTCCGCCCGCCTTCCCTACAGCCTGAAGGTCCTGCTGGAGAACCTGCTCCGTACCGAGGACGGCGCGAACATCACCGCCGACCACATCCGGTCGCTCGGCAACTGGGACTCGCAGGCCCAGCCCAGCGAGGAGATCCAGTTCACGCCGGCCCGCGTGATCATGCAGGACTTCACCGGTGTGCCCTGTGTCGTCGACCTCGCCACCATGCGCGAAGCCGTCAAGGCCCTCGGTGGCGACCCGGCGAAGATCAACCCGCTCTCGCCCGCCGAGATGGTCATCGACCACTCGGTCATCGCCGACAAGTTCGGCACGAAGGACGCCTTCGCGCAGAACGTCGAGCTGGAGTACGGCCGCAACAAGGAGCGCTACCAGTTCCTGCGCTGGGGCCAGACCGCCTTCGACGACTTCAAGGTCGTCCCCCCGGGCACCGGCATCGTCCACCAGGTCAACATCGAGCACCTGGCCCGCACGGTCATGGTGCGGGGCGGCCAGGCGTACCCCGACACCCTCGTCGGCACCGACTCGCACACCACCATGGTCAACGGCCTGGGCGTGCTGGGCTGGGGCGTCGGCGGCATCGAGGCCGAGGCCGCGATGCTCGGCCAGCCGGTCTCCATGCTGATCCCGCGCGTCGTCGGCTTCAAGCTGACCGGCGAGCTGCCCACCGGCACCACCGCCACCGACCTGGTCCTCACGATCACCGAGATGCTGCGCAAGCACGGCGTCGTCGGCAAGTTCGTCGAGTTCTACGGCGAGGGCGTCGCCGCCACCTCGCTCGCCAACCGCGCCACCATCGGCAACATGTCGCCGGAGTTCGGCTCCACCGCCGCGATCTTCCCGATCGACGACGAGACGCTGAAGTACCTGCGCCTGACCGGCCGTGACGCCCAGCAGGTCGCCCTCGTCGAGGCGTACGCCAAGGCCCAGGGCCTGTGGCTGGACCCGGCCGCCGAGCCCGACTTCTCCGAGAAGCTGGAGCTCGACCTCTCCACGGTCGTCCCCTCCATCGCCGGCCCGAAGCGCCCGCAGGACCGCATCGTCCTCGCGAACGCCGCCGAGCAGTTCGCCGCGGACGTGCGCAACTACGTCAGCGACGACGAGGAGGCCGGCAAGGAGTCCTTCCCGGCGTCCGACGCCCCGGCGTCCTCCAACGGTGTGCCCACCAAGCCCACCCCGGTGACCCTGGCCGACGGCACCTCCTTCGAGATCGACCACGGCGCCGTCACCGTCGCCGCGATCACCTCCTGCACCAACACCTCGAACCCCTACGTCATGGTCGCCGCGGCGCTCGTGGCCAAGAAGGCGTCCGAGAAGGGCCTGACCCGCAAGCCGTGGGTCAAGACCACCCTGGCCCCGGGCTCGAAGGTCGTCACCGACTACTTCGACAAGGCCGGCCTGACCCCGTACCTCGACAAGATGGGCTTCAACCTCGTCGGGTACGGCTGCACCACCTGCATCGGAAACTCCGGTCCGCTGGACGAGGAGATCTCGAAGGCGATCAACGAGGCCGACCTCGCGGTCACCTCGGTGCTCTCGGGCAACCGCAACTTCGAGGGTCGCATCAACCCCGACGTCAAGATGAACTACCTGGCCTCCCCGCCGCTGGTCGTCGCGTACGCCATCGCGGGCTCCATGAAGGTGGACATCACCAAGGACGCCCTGGGCACCGACACCGACGGCAAGCCGGTCTTCCTGGCCGACATCTGGCCGTCGGAGGCCGAGGTCAACGACGTCGTGGCGAACGCCATCGGCGAGGACATGTTCAGCAAGTCCTACCAGGACGTCTTCGCGGGCGACGCCCAGTGGCAGGCGCTGTCGATCCCGACCGGCAACACGTTCGAGTGGGACCCGCAGTCCACCTACGTGCGCAAGCCCCCTTACTTCGAGGGCATGACCATGGAGACCACCCCGGTCTCCGACATCGCCGGCGCCCGCGTGCTGGCGAAGCTGGGCGACTCGGTCACCACCGACCACATCTCCCCGGCCGGTGCCATCAAGGCCGACACCCCGGCCGGCAAGTACCTCACGGAGCACGGCGTCGAGCGCCGCGACTTCAACTCGTACGGTTCCCGCCGAGGCAACCACGAGGTCATGATCCGCGGCACGTTCGCGAACATTCGCCTGCGCAACCAGATCGCCGCGGGCACCGAGGGCGGCTTCACCCGCGACTTCACCGTCGACGGCGCGCCGGTCGCCTTCATCTACGACGCCTCGCAGAACTACCAGGCCGCCGGCATCCCGCTGGTCATCCTGGCGGGCAAGGAGTACGGCTCCGGCTCGTCCCGCGACTGGGCGGCCAAGGGCACCGCGCTGCTCGGCGTCAAGGCCGTCATCGCCGAGTCCTACGAGCGCATCCACCGCTCGAACCTGATCGGCATGGGCGTCCTGCCCCTGCAGTTCCCCGAGGGCGCCACGGCCGCCTCGCTGGGCCTCACCGGCGAGGAGACCTTCGCCTTCACCGGTGTGGAGGAGCTGAACAACGGCACCACCCCGCGCACCGTCAAGGTGACCACCGACACCGGTGTGGAGTTCGACGCGGTCGTCCGCATCGACACGCCGGGCGAGGCGGATTACTACCGCAACGGCGGCATCATGCAGTACGTGCTCCGGAACCTCATCCGAGGCTGATGGCGCGTCCGGCGGAGGGATCCGTCGGCAGTCGGCACCATAGGGCCGTACCCCCGTCAAGGGGGTGCGGCCCTTCCGCTTGTCCGGGCGGTCGGGTATCGGCCAGGCAGGTGACGGTGAGGTCTCAACTCGGAAAAGCCGGGGCAGATACTTGTGCACGATCTTGCTCACCCGAGCGGAAGTGGACTATACCTGTGGCCGTCCGGACCACCGCGAGAGAAGCGGCCCCGGACCGGGGGACGGCGGGGACCTGCGGCGATGTCCGCATGCACGGCTACCGCTTGCGGCTGTCGTTTTCCCTTCCTCCTTCACACTCCTGACGAAGGCGAGGACTTGAGCATGGGATCCACCTCCGCCCACGGCGAGAACGACACCGGTGACGGCGTCGGCCGCCGGGACCTGATCAAGCGCTCCGCGGCACTCGGCCTGATCGCCGTACCGACGATGAGCTTCCTGTCCGCCTGCGCCTCCGGCGGTGAGGAGGCCCCCAAGGGCGGCGCCCCCAAGGGCGCGGTCACCAAGGAGAACCCCTTCGGCGTGGCCAAGGGCACCAAGATGGACGTCGTCGTCTTCAAGGGCGGATTCGGTGACGACTACGCGAAGGCCTGGGAAGCGGCCTTCGACAAGAAGTGGGGCACCACCAGCACCCACCTCGGCACCCAGGAGATCACCGCCAAGCTCCAGCCGCGCTTCAACGGCGGCACCCCCCCGGACGTCGTCGACGACTCCGGCGCCCAGCAGATCAAGATCGATGTGCTCGCGAAGGGCGGTCAGCTCGCCGACCTCACCCAGGTGCTCGACTCGCCCTCACTCGACGACCCGGGCAAGAAGGTGCGCGACGTCCTCATCGCCGGCACCGTCGAACAGGGCACCCAGGGCGGCAAGTTCGTCGCCCTCAACTACGTCTACACCGTGTTCGGCCTCTGGTACTCCGGCAAGCTCTTCAAGGAGAAGGGCTGGACCGAGCCCAAGACCTGGGACGAGTTCCTCGCGGTCTGCGCCAAGGCCAAGGAGGCCGGCATCGGCGGCCTCGCCCACCAGGGCAAGTTCCCCTACTACATCAACGTCGTCATCATGGACCTGATCGCCAAGAAGGGCGGCCTGGACGCCATGAAGGCGATCGACAACCTCGAACCGAACGCCTTCGAGGGCAACCCGGCCGCCCTCGCCGCGGTCGAGGCGGTGTACGAGGTGGTGGAGAAGGGCCTCCTGATGCCGGGCACCAACGGCCTCACCCACACGGAGTCCCAGACGGCCTGGAACCAGTACAAGGCCGCCTTCATCCCCTCCGGCTCCTGGCTGGAGAACGAGCAGCTCAAGCAGACCCCCGAGGACTTCGACATGAAGTTCCTCCCGGTCCCTGTCCTCGCGGACAGCAAGCTGCCCTTCGAGGCGATCCGCGCCGGCGCCGGCGAACCGTTCATCGTCCCGGAGAAGGCCGCCAACAAGGCCGGCGGCCTGGAGTTCCTCCGCTCGATGCTGTCCCGCGAGTGGTCCACCCTCTTCGCCCAGCAGGCCAACTCCCTCACCGTCGTCAAGGACGGCGTGGACCCGAACGTCAAGCTGCGTCCGGGCACCCAGTCGGCCGTCGCCGCCCTCAAGGGAGCCGGCACGAACACGTTCAACTACCTGTACCCCGACTGGTACAGCGAGATGGACGCCGACATCCAGAACGCGTCCAACGAGCTGATGGCCAAGCGCATCCAGCCCAAGGAATGGATCAAGCGGGCCCAGGCCGCGGTCGACAAGGCCGCCAAGAGCCCGAACGCCAAGAACAACAAGCGCAGCTGACACCGCGTCCACCGGTCACCCGGCACCTCCAGGGACGGACACCATGAGCCAAGTAGCCCAGAGCAGGGGAAGACTCGGTTTCATCACCGGCTTCCTCGTCCTGCCTCTCGCGCTGTACCTGACCTTCGTCATCTGGCCGTACATCCAGACGTTCGGCTACTCCTTCACCGACTGGTCGGGCCAGTCGCCGACGTTCCGGTTCGTCGGCGTCGACAACTACACGGCCCTGATGAAGGACGAGGTCTTCCGAGGCGCCCTGTGGCACAACCTGCTGCTCCTGGTGTTCGTCCCCACGATCACCATCCTGCTGTCCCTGTTCTTCGCCTTCATGCTGAACGCGGGCGGACGCGGCGGGGCCGGCGGGGTCAAGGGCGTCCGCGGGTCGGCCCTCTACAAGGTGGTCTACTTCTTCCCGCAGGTCCTCTCCCTCGCCATCCTCGCGGTGCTCTTCGGCGCCGTGTACCGAAGTGACGAGGGGGGCCTGCTCAACGGCTTCCTCACCAAGATCGGCCTCGTCGACGCGGCCCACCCCGTCGAGTGGCTGAACGAACCCGACCTGGTGCTCTGGTGCCTGCTGATGGTGGTCGTCTGGCACGGCGTGGGCTTCTACCTGGTGCTCTTCTCCGCGGCCATGCAGTCCGTGCCGAAGGACATCTACGAGGCCGCGCTGCTCGACGGCGCGGGACGCGCCCAGACCTTCTTCAAGGTCACCCTGCCCCTGCTGTGGGACTCCGTGCAGACCTCCGCGGTCTACCTGGGCATCGCCGCCATGGACATGTTCGTCCTCGTGTCCACCATGACCTCCGGCCAGTTCGGCGGCGGACCCGACCATCACAGCGAGGTCATGGCCACGGTGCTGATGCGCAACTTCCTCTACTTCGGCAAGAGCGGATACGCCTGCGCCATGGGCGTGGTCATGCTGATCCTGACCATGGTCCTTTCCCTTGTCACGCTGCGCGCCACCCGCCGCGAGCGCATCGAGTTCTGAGCGGGAGACACGATGACCACAGTGACCAAGACCGCCGGCACGACCGGGGCCGAGCGGTCCGGCGGAGGCCGACGCGTCAAGAAGGACGGCGGGAGCCCCACGTCCGAAGGCGTGGCGCTCAACGTCTTCTCGCACGGCTTCCTCGCCGTCTGGGCGGTGCTGATCGTCCTGCCCCTGGGCTGGCTGATGCTCGGCTCCTTCAAGACCGACTCCCAGATCGGCGGCTCGGCACTCGGCTGGCCCTCCAACTGGCACCTCGACGCCTTCTCCCGCGCCTGGGACAAGGGCATCGGCGACTACTTCGCCAACACGGTGATCGTGATGGTGTTCTCGGTCCCGCTGACCATGCTGCTCGGCTCGATGGCGGCGTACGTACTGGCCCGGTACCCCTTCCGGGGGAACCGGATCATCTACTACTTCTTCGTGTCCGGGGCGATGTTCCCGGTGTTCCTGGCGCTGGTTCCGCTGTTCTTCATGGTCAAGCGCCTGGACATGCTGAACACCTACCAGGGCCTGATCATGGTGTACGTCGCCTACTCGATGCCCTTCACCGTCTTCTTCATGTACTCGTTCTTCCGCACGCTGCCGACGGCGGTGCACGAGGCGGCGGTCATCGACGGGGCCTCCGACACCCGGATCTTCTTCCAGGTGATGCTGCCGATGGCCAAGCCCGGCCTGATCAGCGTCGGGATATTCAATGTCCTGGGTCAGTGGAACCAGTACATCCTGCCCTCGGTGCTCATGCAGCCCCAGAGCGGATCGGACCCCGAGCGCTACATGCTCACCCAGGGTCTGATCCAACTCCAGTACCAGATGGGCTACGAGACGGACCTGCCGGTGCTGTTCGCCGGCGTGACCATCGCGATGATCCCGATGCTGGTGGTCTACCTGTCCTTCCAGCGACAGATCCAGGCCGGCCTGACCTCCGCCACCCTCAAGTAGCGCCGGGCTCAGCAGGAAGAGGTCGGCACCACCGACCAGCCGGCCGCCGAGACCGAGGGGTCGAGCGAGAGGGTGCTGACCGCGTCCTCCAACGCCCGGCCACCTTCGCCCTCGGCGGTCAGCAGCGCCGACACCGTCACCCGACCCGGCACCGGGCCGTCCTGGCTGCGGATCGAGCGCAACTGGTAGCCGGGCCGGGCCAGGGCGTCGACCACCCGGCGCCGGATGTGGGCCTCTTCCTCCTCCAGGCACACGGCCTCGAAGTGGAAGTCGGTGGCCACCTCCGCCCCGCCGCGCGGCTCCCGGTCCAGGCGCCGGCCCAGCGGGCGCAGCAAGAGGTTGGCCCCCACCACGCCCACCGTGCCGAAGGCGGCCAGGACGAACATCCCGGTCCCGGCCAGGCAGCCCACCGCCGCCGAACACCACAGGGTGGCGGCCGTGTTCAAGCCCCGAACGCTCAACCCGTCGCGCATGATCACGCCGGCACCGAGGAAGCCGATCCCCGACACGATCTGGGCCGCGACCCGCGAGCCGTCGTACTGCACCTCGGAGACGGTGCCCATGAACCCGTACTGCGAGAGCAGCACGAAGAGCGCGGCCCCGCCCGCCACGAGGGCGTTGGTCCGCAGGCCCGCCATCCGGGCCCGCCACTGACGTTCCAGGCCGATCGCCGCCCCGAAACCGAGCGCGGCGGCCAGGTGCCCGGCCATCTCCCATTCGTCGAGCGCCATGTGCCCTCCCCTCTCTCGGTCGCGCTGATTCCCGCGGTCGCGCGGATCCCCGCGGTCATGTCGAATCCCGTGATCGTGTCGATCAGAGCCAGGTGCCGAACCGGCGGATGTACCAGGTCTTCACGACCTGGGTGAGCGTGCAGTACGCGAGGAGTACGCCGATCAGCCAAGGGAAGTACCCCGCCGGCAGGGCGACGAAGCCCAGCGAGCCGGCGAGCGGCGAGAAGGGCAGCCAGAGCCCGGTCAGCACCGCGAGGACGGTCATCACCATCACCGGCCACGAGGCGCGGGACTGGATGAAGGGGATCTTCCGGGTGCGGATCATGTGGACGATCAGGGTCTGTGACAACAGTCCCTCGATGAACCAGCCGGACTGGAAGAGCGCCTGCCCGGCCTCGCTGTTCGCGCCGAAGACGTGCCACATGATCAGGAACATCGAGATGTCGAAGATCGAGCTGACGGGTCCGATGGTCACCATGAAGCGGCCGATGCCCTTGGCGTCCCAGTTGCGGGGCTCGCGCAGGTACTCCTCGTCCATCCGGTCCCACGGCGTCGCGAGCTGCGAGATGTCGTAGACCAGGTTCTGCACCAGCAGCATGATCGCGAGCATCGGCTGGAACGGGATGAACGCGCTCGCGACCAGCACCGAGAAGACGTTGCCGAAGTTCGAGGACGCGGTCATCTTGATGTACTTGATCGTGTTGCCGAAGGTGGTCCGGCCCTGGATCACGCCCTGCTCCAGGACGGTCAGGTCCTTCTCCAGCAGGATGATGTCCGCCGACTCCTTCGCGATGTCGACGGCGGTGTCCACCGAGATGCCGACGTCGGCGTCGCGCAGCGCGGCGGCGTCGTTGATGCCGTCCCCGAGGAAGCCGACGGTGTGACCGTCCGTCTGCAGGGCCCGTACGATCCGTGCCTTCTGGACCGGGTTGACCTTCGCGAAGACGGTCGTACGGGCGGCCGTCGCGCGCAGGCCGGCGTCGTCGAGGGCGTCGATCTCGGTTCCGAGCACCACGCGCCCGACGTCGAGGCCGACGTCCGCGCAGACCCGCGCCGCGACGAGGTCGTTGTCGCCGGTGACCACCTTGACCTCGATGCCCTTGTCGGCGAGGGCCCGCAGGGCCCGGGCCGCGTCGGCCTTCGGCGGGTCGAGGAAGGCGAGGAAGCCGACCAGGGTCAACCCGTCCTCGTCGGCGACCGTGTAGGTGTCGCGCGGGTCGGCGAACGTACGGGTGGCGACGGCCAGGACGCGCAGGCCCCGACTGTTGTTGTCCTCGGCGATCCGGGTGACGTGACCGCGCAGCCGCTCGGTCAGCTCCACCCTCTCGCCGCGGTCCGTCATGTGGGTGCACAGGGAGAGGACCTCCTCGACCGCGCCCTTGGTGACCATGACGTGCTCGGAGCGGCCGCCGCCCACGATGCCGTTCCGGTTCAGCACCACGGACATCCGGCGCCTGGCGAAGTCGAAGGGGATCTCGTCGACCATCGAGAACCGTGCGTCGACGACAACCTCCTCGGCCTCGTCGACGCGGTCGATGACCGCCCGGTCCATGAGGTTGCGCAGGCCCGTCTGGAAGTGCGCGTTGAGGTAGCCGTACTTCAGTACCTCGCCGTCCTCGTCGCCGTGCACGTCGAGGTAGCGGTCCAGGACGATCCGGTCCTCGGTGAGGGTGCCGGTCTTGTCCGTGCAGAGCACGTCCATCGCGCCCAGGTTCTGGATCGCGTTGAGCCGCTTGACGACCACCTTGCGCCGGGACATGGCGACCGCGCCGCGCGCCAGGTTGGCGGAGACGACCATCGGCAGCATCTCGGGGGTCAGGCCCACCGCGACGGCGATGCCGAACAGGAACGCCTCGTCCCAGTCGCCCTTGGTCAGGCCGTTGATCATGAAGACCACGGGGACCATGACCAGCATGAAGCGGATCAGCAGGAAGCTGACCTTGCGCACCCCGGTGTCGAAGTTGGTCTGCGGGCGCTCGCCGACGAGCGAGCCCGCCATCGAGCCGAACCACGTGTCGGCGCCGGTGGCGACGACGACCCCGGTGGCGGTGCCGGAGGTGACCGAGGTGCCCGTCAGGACCAGGTTGTCGGCCTCGACGGGGTCGCGCGTCAGCGTCTGACCGGGGTCGTCCGCGCGGGTGTCGGCCTTCGCCACCGGCAACGACTCCCCGGACAGGGCGGCCTGGGAGACCATCAGGTCCTTGGAGGTGAGGATCCGCAGATCGGCCGGGATGAGGTCGCCGGCGGCCAGCCTGACCAGGTCGCCCGGGACCACCCGGTCCATGGGCACCTCGAAGGTGGTCGGGCCCGAGCCCGCGCCGGCGCGGCGCTGCACCGCGCAGGTGGTGGTGACGAGCCTCTTCAGCGCGTCGGCGGCCCGGCCCGAGCGGAACTCCTGCCAGAACCGCAGCAGTCCGCTGATTCCGATCATCACGGAGAGGATGACGACGCCCGGGTCGGCCGGGTCCTGCCAGTACATGATCCCGGCCAGGAAGACCAGGACGGCGATGAAGGGGTTGGCGTACGCCTTCGCCAACTGCGCGTACCAGCGCGGGGCGCGCTCCCGGGCGACCACGTTGGGGCCGTGCCGTTCCAGGCGCAGGGAGGCCTCGTCGTGGGTGAGGCCGTGGCGGCCGGCGGACAGGTCCCGCAGGACCTGGTCGCCGGGGCGGGCGCTGAGGTCGGCGAGCCGCTCGCCGACGAGCCGGGTGCGCGCCTCCAACTCGGCGGTCCTGCGTTCGCGGCGGGCCCGGCCCGGCGGTGCGAGCTTCGTCGGGGTGCGCGGGGTGAGCATGGTCATGGCAAATACCTCCCTCCACGGCGTCCGGGCAGCGCGAAGCCGCGCGGTCACGTGGAGTGATCACAGGTCGGCGCGAGGCGGCGCGAAGCGGCCACGGGTGCGCCGAGGGGCATGGATGACGCACATCCGTCGAGGGATCGGGGGATCCGGGACGTGCGGAGGGAAAGGGGCGGCGGGCCCGAGGGACCGCCGGACGCACGGTGACGGCGTGAGGCCGTGACGGTGCGTACGCGAGGAAGTGGATCAGTCGATGGACTGGTCAGCCGGCGAGGGCGCGGCAAGGACTTCGATCGGGACTCATCCCGAACACCTCCTCGCGTAGCGCCGTCACATGAGGCGCCCGGTCCGGCCGGAAAGGCCGCAGAGGATCGGCGCCTCAGCGACCGTAGCACGATGTTGAGGGGGTTCTTTCATACTTATGACCGGTAGCGGCCGTTTCGTGCCGCGTCAGCCTCTTGACGTGTGGAGGGCCAAAGGCTCGACTTAAGGTTCACAAGTTGGAGAGACGCCGGTGTCTCGGAGCACGCAGCCGCGAATGCCGGCCGGGGGGCGACGGCTCGCCGTCGCTAAAGGGCAGGAGTGGATGAGTCGTGCAGACTCCCGGATCGCAGTCCTCGCTGCATCGCGCGAATCTTGAACGGGTCGTGCGGGCGGTGCGCCTCGCGGGTTCACTGACCCAGGCGGAGATCGCCCGTACCACCGGACTGTCGGCGGCCACGGTCTCCAACATCGTCCGCGAGCTGAAGGAGGCCGGGACCGTCGAGGTCACCGACACCTCGGCCGGTGGCCGGCGGGCGCGCAGCGTCTCGCTCAGCGGTGACGCGGGCATCGTGATCGGCGTGGACTTCGGCCACACCCACCTGCGGGTGGCCGTCGGGAACCTCGCGCACCAGGTACTGGCCGAGGAATCCGAGCCGCTGGACGTGGACGCGTCCTGGGTGGACGGCTTCGACCGGGCCGAGGCGCTGGTCGGGCGGCTGATCGAGGGCATCGGGGTGGGTCGGGACAAGGTCATCGGCGTCGGGCTCGGCGTGCCCGGCCCGATCGACGTCGAGTCCGGAACCCTGGGCTCCACCGCGATCCTGCCGGGCTGGGCGGGCATCAACCCCCGCCGGGAGCTCTCGCAGCGGCTGGGCGTACCCGTGTACGTGGACAACGACGCGAACCTCGGCGCCCTCGGGGAACTGGTCTGGGGGAGTGGCCGCGGGGTCAAGGACCTCGCGTACATCAAGGTCGCGAGCGGCGTCGGCGCGGGCCTGGTGATCAACGGTCAGATCTACCGGGGCCCCGGCGGCACGGCCGGCGAGATCGGGCACATCACCCTCGACGAGTCGGGCCCGGTCTGCCGCTGCGGCAACCGGGGCTGCCTGGAGACCTTCGCCGCGGCCCGGTACGTGCTGCCCCTCCTCCAGGGCACCCACGGCCCGGAGCTGACGATGGAGCGGGTGGTGGAGCTGGCCCGCGAGGGCGACCCGGGCTGCCGTCGGGTCATCACCGACGTGGGTCGGCACATCGGCAGCGGCGTGGCGAGCCTGTGCAACCTCCTGAACCCGAGCCGGGTGGTCCTCGGCGGCTCCCTCGCCGACGCCGGTGAACTGGTGCTGGCCCCCATCCGTGAATCAGTGGGGAGGTACGCGATCCCCAGCGCCGCCCGGCAGTTGTCGGTCCTCACGGGGTCGCTCGGCGGGCGGGCGGAGGTGCTGGGGGCGTTGGCCCTCGTCCTCAGCGAGATGGGCGATTCGACGCTTTTGGCGGAGAACGGGGTAGGCCTGCGCACGCTGACGACCATGTCTTCAGTTAGATAACGGATGGCACCGTTGTCATCTCGTTAAGGATTCACTCCTTGACGGCAAATCGCGGCCGGGGTTGACTCACATCCACCTCGGCCGCAGTGTTGCGGCCTCGTCAGGGAGGTTCAAGTAATGAACACTCGTATGCGTAGAGCCGCCGTAGCCGTCGCCGCCGGTGCCATGGCCGTATCGCTTGCCGCTTGTGGCAGTGCGAAGGAGGCCGGCGACAAGCCGAAGGACTCGGGCGCCGCCAAGGGCGACGCGATAAAGATCGGTCTCCTCCTCCCGGAGAACCAGACCGCGCGCTACGAGAAGTTCGACAAGCCGCTGATCGAGAAGAAGGTCGCCGACCTCACGGGCGGCAAGGCCGAGGTCGTCTACGCGAACGCCAAGCAGGACGCGACCACGCAGAACTCGCAGGTCGACACGATGATCACCAACAAGGTGAACGTCCTGATCATCGACGCCGTGGACGCCAAGGCGATCGCCGGTTCGGTCAAGCGGGCCAAGGACGCCGGCATCCCGGTCGTGGCCTACGACCGCCTCGCCGAGGGCCCGATCGACGCGTACACCTCCTTCGACAACGAAGAGGTCGGCAAGGTCCAGGGCAAGGCGCTCCTGGAGGCGCTGGGCGACAAGGCCAAGGACGGCCAGATCGTCATGATGAACGGCTCCGTCACCGACCCGAACGCCGCCCTGTTCAAGAAGGGCGCGCACTCCGTCCTCGACGGCAAGGTGAACGTCGGCAAGGAGTACGACACCAAGGAGTGGAAGCCGGAGAACGCCAACACCAACATGGCGGGCGCGCTCTCCGCGATCGGCAAGGACAAGGTCGTCGGCGTCTACTCCGCCAACGACGGCATGGCCGGCGGCATCATCACCGCCCTCAAGGCGGCCGGCCTGTCCCCCCTGCCCCCGGTCACCGGTCAGGACGCCGAACTCGCCGGTGTGCAGCGCATCGTCGCCGGTGAGCAGTTCATGAGCGTGTACAAGCCGTACGCCCCCGAGGCCGCCGCCGCGGCCGAGATGGCCGTCGCCCTCGCCAAGGGCGAGAAGATCGACGGAATCATCAACCAGAAGGTCGACAGCCCGACCACCAAGGGTGTTCCGTCCGTGCTGATCCCGGTCGTCTCGCTCACCAAGAACAACATCAAGGACACCGTCATCAAGGACGGCGTCTACACGGCCGACGAGATCTGCACCGACAAGTACGCGGCCAACTGCAGCACCCTCGGCCTGAAGTAAGGCCCCGTCGCTCCCTCTTCGAGCCGTCGAGGCGAGCCGACCCCCACGCCTGTCCGGCGCCCCGCCCCTCTCTTCCCCGCCACCGCGGGGCGCCGGGCAGAAACGTTTCCCCAAGGCTCCACCCCACGCTCCACCCCCACGTTCCACCCCCCATTCGCGTTCCTGCTCTTTTGCACGACATCCCCGCCGGTCAGGCGGCGAAGGAGATGGTTCATGTGTCCGCTGCGCCCGTGCTGGCGTTGCGAGGGGTCTCGAAGCGGTTCGGCGCCGTTCAGGCCCTGACCGACGTAGAACTCGAGATCCACTCCGGCGAGGTGGTCGCCCTCGTCGGCGACAACGGCGCCGGCAAGTCCACGCTGGTCAAGACCATCGCCGGCGTGCACCCCATCGATGACGGGGTCATCGAGTGGGAGGGCCGCCCGGTCTCCATCGGCAAGCCCCACGACGCCCAGAACCTGGGCATCGCGACGGTCTACCAGGACCTCGCGCTGTGCGACAACATCGATGTCGTCGGCAACCTCTTCCTGGGCCGCGAGCTCAAGCGCCGCGGCATCCTCGACGAGGTGGAGATGGAGCGGCGTGCCCGCGAGCTCCTGACCACCCTGTCGATCCGGATCCCCAGTGTCCGTATCCCGATCGCCTCGCTCTCCGGCGGTCAGCGCCAGACGGTGGCCATCGCCCGCTCGATGCTCGGCGAGCCCAAACTGGTCATCCTCGACGAGCCCACCGCAGCCCTCGGCGTCGAGCAGACCGCACAGGTCCTCGACCTGGTGGAGCGGCTGCGCGAACGCGGTCACGCCGTCATCCTCATCAGCCACAACATGGCCGATGTGAAGGCCGTCGCCGACAAGGTGGCGGTCCTGCGGCTCGGCCGCAACAACGGCGTCTTCAGTGTCGCCGACACCTCGCAGGAAGAGATCATCTCCGCCATCACCGGTGCCACGGACAACGCCGTGACCCGCCGGGCGGCCCGCACCGGGGAGGCCCGCAAGTGAGCACCCAGAACCCTGCCGCCGGACCGCTGGACAAGGGCCCGGCCGACCGCGTCGGGCACGTGGACCCGGTCAACCCGGCGGCGGCGGCCGACGCCATCCCGGCCGTCGACCCCCGTCTGCTCGTGCGCGAGCAGGGCTTCGCCGGCTACCTGAGCGAGTTCGGCCGCAAGATGAAGGCGGGCGACCTGGGATCCCTCCCGGTCGTCGTCGGCCTGATCGTCATCTGGAGCATCTTCCAGAGCCTGAACTCGAACTTCCTCGGCCCCGAGAACCTGACCAACATCGCGATCACGATGGTCGCCACCGGCATGATGGCCGTCGGCATCATCTTCGTGCTGCTGCTCGGCGAGATCGACCTCTCGGTCGGCTCGGTCAGCGGTGTGTCGGGAGCGATCGTCGCCGTCCTCGCCGTCACCCACGGCGTGAACGAGTGGCTCGCGATCCTCGCCGCCGTCGCGGGCGGCGCCCTCATCGGCGCGATCCACGGCTTCTTCTTCGCCCGGATCGGCGCCCCGGCCTTCGCCGTCACCCTGTCGGGCCTGCTGTTCTGGTCCGGCGCCATGCTGCAGATCCTCGGCAGCAACGGCACCATCAACCTCGACTCCGAGGGCGTGGTCGGCCAACTGACCACGTACTTCTTCTCGGACGTGGCGGTCGGCTACGGCCTCGCGGCCCTGGCCGTGGCCGGATACTTCCTGGCCACCTACTTCGACAACCGGCGCCGGCAGGCCGCGGGCGTCCCCGCCCGGCCGCTCACCGAGATCCTGCTGCGCACCGGCGTGCTCGCGGTGTTCACCTTCGGCCCCGCCGTGGTGTTCAACCAGTACAAGGGTCTGCCGCTCGCGGTGGTGCTCTTCCTGCTGGCCCTCGTCGGCACGGACTTCCTCCTGCGCCGCACCTCCTTCGGCCGTCAGGTGTTCGCGCTCGGCGGCAGCGTCGAGGCCTCCCGGCGCGCCGGCATCAACGTGAACCGGGTGCGGATCACGGTCTTCGCCATCGCCGGCACCTTCGCCGCCGTCGGCGGGCTCTTCTGGGCCTCCAAGATCGCCGCCGCCAACCAGAGCGCCGGCGCCGGCGACCTGCTGATGAACGTGATCGCGGCGGCCGTCATCGGCGGCACCAGCCTCTTCGGTGGCCGGGGCCGGACCTGGAACGCCCTCCTGGGCGTCATGGTCATCACCTCCATCCAGTACGGTCTGGCCCTGGAGGGCATCGCCACGCCGATCCAGTACATGATCACGGGTGCGGTCCTGCTGGCCACGGTCGTGATCGACTCGGTCACCCGCAAGACCCAGAAGACGGCCGGCCGCGCCTGACCTCCGTCCCAGGCAGTACCCGGCGGTAAGACCCGTCACAGTGCCCGGTGCCACTTCCAGTGGTGCCGGGCGCTCGTGCGTACATTCGTGGGTACAACTGTGCGGGTATACACCCGTTTGGGATGTGTGATTTGGCGATCAGGTGTACAGGTATGACAAAGGCGTGACCCTCCGGGTACCGCCCGATGACGCTCGTCGCGAGCGGAACATTAGACTCGACAGACCAGCAAGCAACTGCAAGGAGGCACGGGTGCTGCTGACCCGCATCAAGGGACCGCGCGATCTGGACCGGCTCAGCCAGGAGGAGCTCGAACAGCTCGCCGCCGAGATCAGGTCCTTCCTCGTCGACGCCGTCTCCAAGACCGGCGGGCACCTCGGCCCCAACCTCGGTGTCGTCGAGCTGACGATCGCCCTGCACCGGGTCTTCGACTCGCCCAAGGACAAGGTCCTCTTCGACACGGGCCACCAGGCCTACGTCCACAAGCTGCTCACGGGCCGCCAGGACTTCGGCGGCCTGCGCACCAAGGGCGGCCTGTCCGGCTACCCCTCGCGCGCCGAGTCCGAGCACGACGTCATCGAGAACTCCCACGCCTCCACCGTGCTGGGCTGGGCCGACGGCCTGGCCAAGGCCAACGAGGTGCTGGGCCGAGAGGACCACCACGTCGCCGCCGTCATCGGCGACGGCGCGCTGACCGGAGGCATGGCCTGGGAGGCGCTGAACAACATCGCCGCCGCCAAGGACCGCCCGCTGGTCATCGTGGTGAACGACAACGAGCGCTCGTACGGTCCCACCATCGGCGGCCTCGCCAACCACCTGGCCACCCTGCGCACCACGGACGGATACGAGCGCTTCCTGGCCCGCGGCAAGGACCTCCTGGAGCGTACGCCGGTCGTCGGCAAGCCGCTCTACGAGACCCTGCACGGTGCCAAGAAGGGCCTCAAGGACTTCATCGCCCCGCAGGGCATGTTCGAGGACCTCGGCCTGAAGTACGTCGGACCCATCGACGGCCACGACATCGAGGCCCTGGAGTCCGCGCTCCAGCGCGCCAAGCGCTTCGGCGGCCCGGTCATCGTGCACTGCCTCACCCAGAAGGGCCGCGGCTACCAGCCGGCCGTCCAGGACGAGGCCGACCGCTTCCACGCGGTCGGCGTCATCCACCCGGACACCGGCCTCCCGGTGAAGACGGCGGCCGCCAGTTGGACCTCCGTCTTCGCCGACGAGATGGTCAAGCTCGGCCGGGAGCGCGCGGACATCGTCGCGATCACCGCGGCCATGCTCCAGCCCGTCGGCCTGAAGAAGTTCGCGGACGCCTTCCCGGAGCGCATCTTCGACGTGGGCATCGCCGAGCAGCACGGCGCCACCTCGGCCGCCGGACTGGCCACCGGCGGGGTCCACCCGGTCTTCGCCGTGTACGCGACCTTCCTCAACCGCGCCTTCGACCAGGTCCTGATGGACGTCGCCCTGCACAAGTGCGGGGTCACCTTCGTCCTGGACCGCGCGGGCGTCACCGGTGACGACGGCGCCTCCCACAACGGCATGTGGGACATGTCGATCCTCCAGGTCGTGCCCGGCCTGCGGCTCGCCGCCCCGCGCGACGCCGAGCAGTTGCGCGCCCAACTGCGCGAGGCGGTCGAGGTCAAGGACGCGCCGACCGTCGTGCGCTACTCCAAGGGAGTCGTCGGCCCGGCCGTGCCGGCCGTCGGCAGGATCGGCGGCATGGACGTGCTGCGCACCCCGGCCCCCGAGGTCACCCGTCCGGACGTACTGCTCGTCTCCGTCGGCGCCCTGGCCCCGATGTGCCTGGAGATCGCCGATCTGCTCGACAAGCAGGGCATCTCCACGACCGTGGTGGACCCCCGCTGGGTCAAGCCCGTGGACGAGGCCCTGGCCCCGCTCGCGGAGCGGCACCGGGTGGTCGTCACCGTCGAGGACAACGGCCGCACCGGTGGCGTGGGCGCCGCCGTATCGCAGGCCCTGCGGGACGCGGGCGTCGACGTACCGCTGCGGGACTTCGGCATTCCGCAGCGCTTCCTCGACCACGCGCTGCGCAAGGAGATCCTGGCCGAGATCGGCCTGACCGCCCCGGACATCGCCCGGCAGGTGACCGGCCTGGTCGCCAAGCTGGACGGGCGCTACGACAGCGAGCCGGCCGCCACCGTCGACTAGCCGACGGGGCATCGGGCCCCCGACGCGCGGTTGCGTCCCACGGGCCGGGAGATCACCCTTGAAGGGTGGGCCTCCCGGCCCGTTTCGCGTACGCGTCACCTTTCGGAGGTGCGTCGGTGAGCACGGATCGCAACAGTCCTTTCCGCACCAAGTCGGTGGAACAGTCCATCCGCGACACGGAGGAGCCCGAACACGCCCTCCGCAAGTCGCTCTCCTCCTGGGACCTGATGGTCTTCGGCGTCGGTGTCATCATCGGCACCGGCATCTTCGTCCTCACCGGCAAGGTCGCCAAGGAGAACGCCGGCCCGGCCACCGCCCTGGCGTTCGTGGCCGCCGGCATCGTGTGTGGGCTCGCCGCCCTGTGCTACGCCGAGTTCGCCTCGACCGTCCCGGTCGCCGGTTCGGCGTACACCTTCTCGTACGCCTCGATCGGCGAGCTTCCCGCGTGGATCATCGGCTGGGACCTGGTGCTGGAATTCGCGCTGGGCACCGCGGTCGTCGCGGTCGGCTGGTCCGGGTACGTCCGTTCGTTGATGGACAACGCCGGCATCCATCTACCCGCGGCCCTGGAGGGGCCGGACGTGCCGGGCGGCACCTTCGACCTGCTCGCCTTCCTGCTGGTCCTGGTCCTGACCGTGGTCCTCGTCATCGGCGTGAAGCTGTCGGCCCGCATCACCGCGATCGTCGTCGCGATCAAGGTCACGGTGGTGCTCATCGTGATCATCGCGGGCCTGTTCTTCATCACGGGCAGCAACTACAAGCCGTTCATCCCCGAGGCGGTGCCCCAGGAGGGCGGCGCGGGATTCGACGCGCCACTGGTCCAACTGATCTTCGGGTACGAGCCGACCAACTTCGGCGTCATGGGCATCTTCACCGCGGCGTCCGTCGTGTTCTTCGCCTTCATCGGCTTCGACGTGGTCGCCACCGCCGCCGAGGAGACCAAGGTGCCGCAGCGCGACATGCCGCGCGGCATCCTCGGCTCCCTGCTGATCTGCACGGTGCTGTACGTGGCGGTCTCCCTCGTGGTGACCGGCATGCAGCACTACACCGAGCTGTCGGTGAGCGCGCCGCTGGCCGACGCCTTCAAATCCGCCGGACACCCGGTCTACGGAGGCATCATCAGCTTCGGCGCCGCGGTGGGCCTGACCACGGTCTGCATGATCCTGTTGCTGGGGCAGACCCGCGTGTTCTTCGCGATGAGCCGCGACGGCCTGCTGCCGCGCTTCTTCTCGCGCACGCACCCGAGGTTCCGCACCCCGTACCGGCCGACGATCCTGCTGGGTGTGATCATCGCGATCGTCGCCGGCTTCACCAGCATCAACGAACTCGCCACCCTGGTGAACATCGGCACTCTGTTCGCCTTCGTGGTCGTCGCCCTCGGTGTGATCATCCTGCGCCGGACCCGCCCGGACCTGCACCGGGCCTTCCGGACCCCATGGGTGCCGTTCGTGCCGATCGTGTCGATCGCCGCCTCGGTGTGGCTGATGCTCAACCTCCCGGCCGAGACCTGGCTGCGGTTCGTCGTATGGATGCTCATCGGCATCGCCGTGTACTACCTGTACGGGCGCAAGCACAGCCGACTGGGCCGGGGCGAGGGCGTGGGCCTCGACCCGCACCACGAGGAGCAGCACTAGCGACGTACGGACGGGGCCCCGCGGGGCCCGCCCCGCCCCGGCCCCGACGGGCGGGCGCCCCCCGGTGAGGGCCGGGGCGCGGCGCCCCCGTCTGCCAGGGGCCGCGGAGAGCACCTATGGAA